>NZ_JBAJNO010000002.1 GCF_036880985.1 Limibacter armeniacum | reverse complement strand
AAGCGTGACAAGACTGATGGCCATACATAAAGAAAGCCAGAAGGGCAGGCTGGAGGATAGGGCATCAGCCAGAAAGTAGCAACCTGTGGCAATACTGGCCAGTGGGAATAGGTACCTGCCGACAAGGCCTGCAATGTACAGTTCCTTGTAAGTATCTATATAGGGTTTATCCATCAGCAGGCGGTCTGCCTGCTGACAAATGCGGTGATTGAGAATATTTCGCATCAGTTTAAACAGTGTTATGAAAAGTTGAGGCAATAGCGTATCGATCCCTCCTTGCCAAAGGGCAAAGAGCGGTAGTCAACTTTTCTTTTCCAGAATAGATTAGCTAAAAAGCAGGATAGGGCTACCCGCCTTAAGGGTACGTAAAAGCACTTGCTTGATAAGGTTAGGTTTGCCCTTACACCTTTCTTGCAGCATGGCTTTTGCCTTGCTGACAAATCGCTTGCTATGCACAGCGTCCTTGAAAGGTTTTTCTGCACTGACTAGGGAGAGGTAGCGATCGAAAAGCAAGTGAACAGCCTGCTCCAGCTTGGCTTTTCTCAAGTGTTCCGGAACCAGCTCAGGTGAGCTATGAATGATCTCCTCTTCTGAAAGTGTCTCTAGACCTGAAGAAATTTGCTCTGGATTGTCACTGGGATTGCTTTTTTCTTTTTGCGGAGAAAGCGTCTGCTTCAGCTGCTCAATCACCTCACCTACCCGGATGGTGATCTTGCGTCTCCAGCTTTTGGGGTTTTCGATGGCAAGTACACCAAAACGAACCAGCTCACGGATGGCTCGCTGTACAGTGGATATACTAATCACCAACTTTTCAGCCAGCTGGCTGTTGGTAAAATTCATATTGAGAAGGGCTGTCTTTTCTTTCTGGACAGCAGACAGGTAGGCAAAAAGTCGCTTGGCATTTCCGGTCAACTTACCGGACGCATTGACTTTTGCACGCAATTCAAGTATGTTTGCGCTCATAGATTCAATTAATTTTGTTTCTTACTGAAGCCCTTTAAGGTGATCTGTTTGGCGATGGAAACACCTTAAGTGGGCTTTTTTAATTACATTCTTTAATTTTGCTTTATATTAAAGGATAATCAAAAGTATCATGCTTTTTGCTTTTTGACAATTTTTCTAAACTAAAAAGCTTTACGTCAAAGCAAATAAAGAATGATTCTAAATAAATTGAATCATGACTAAAGAAAAAAAACAAACTACCTCAATTTCCATTACCAAAGAGGCTCAGAAAAAATTTGCTGAAATGCAATTTGAATATGTATTAGCAAAACGAACTAAATCAAATGCAAGTGATTTCTTGATATTTCTACTAGAGAAGTTTGAGAAAGACTTAAAAGCTGGCAAGATCAAACCAGATACAGACAATCAATAAGAGGGGATATCTCCTCTTTTTTATTCTCAATAAAAAAGCATAAGCCTTTCTATCTTATATACTTTCTATTTCTTCTCTATTATTATGTCGGTCATTCTGATGCAGCAGTAGGTCACGTTGATTCAGTAGTTAATCGTTTTGACCTTGTAGCTAATCAGATCAATACCCACATTTTATCTTTAATGGGTATCCGCATGATTACAACCAAATTATTAGGACGTAAATAGCTTACGATCTGAGCAGGTATCTTACTGTTGAAAAAAAGACAGTACAGCCATGCAATTGATAGAATTCATCACCCATTTTCCCGATGAGGAAAGCTGTAAAAAGGAAATGCACCGTTTACGCGAAAAGCAAGGAATTACCTGTAAGAAATGTGGTGGTCAAAACCATCACTGGTGCTCCAGTATCGAAATGTGGCAATGCAAATCCTGCCGGTTCCGGACTTCTCTTAAAAGTGGGACAGTCCTTGAAAACAGCAAGCTTCCGCTTCAGACCTGGTTTCTTTGCCTGCACCTGATGAGCTCAACCAAGAAGCCGTTTTCAGCCTTGGAAGTTCAGCGTCAGCTGGGACAGAAACGTTATGAGCCAGTCTGGGCTATGATGCATAAAATCAGGGCAGCCATGGGCAAAAGAGATAGTCATTACCAATTGGAGCAGTCCATTGAACTCGATGACGCTTTCTTCAAGCAGGTACTTCCTAAAGGAGATCCCCGACTGGAAGAGCCTGTCAAAAGAGGGAAAGGCAGCCAGCGGCAAGCCAAAGTAATGGTCATGGTCGAGTCTGAGCCAATTGAAAGCCCGAAAAAAGGGAAGAAACACCGCAGTTGTGGGTATCTGAAAATGCAGGTGGTTGACGATCTCACGTCAGACACTGTGCTAAAGGTTGTCCGTGAAAATATCAGTAGTCAGGTTCATGCCACCACCGACAGTGCTCCCTGTTTTGATCGACTTACTGAATGCATAAAGGAGCACACAAAGACTTTTGAACGTAAGCCATATAAAGTCTTGCCTTGGGTACATACAGCAATCAGCAATGCCAAAAGGTATTTGCTGGCTAGCTACCACATGATTTCAGAGAAACATATGCAGAAGTATCTCGATGAATTCTGCTATAAGTTCAACAGAAGATATTTCAATGAACATTTATTCGACAGGCTACTTGTCGCAATCATTGATAATCAAACTTTGTTGCAAAAAAGCAGATAGCCATTCACTTTTATATATAAACTACTCTTACTTACTGAGGGTTAGGATATACCTGATATGCATTTGCTTTCTGTTCCCACAAGGCTACCATTTCTTTGAGCTTATCCGGATATTTATCTGACAAATCCTGCAATTCAGTCTGGTCTTCCGCAAGGTTGTAAAGCTCCCACTTATCCGTTTCTTTCAGCATCACCAATTTCCAGTCTCCTATCCTTATTGCTTTGTTACCTAGATGCTCCCAAAACAGCAGGTCATGTTTCACCTTTCCAACACCCTGCATAGCAGGCAATAGACTTTTACCTACGGTTGGAGTGATAGTTCTGCCTTCAAAAGTCTCGGGGTAATTGGTCTGCGCCAATTCAACGAAAGTAGCCATCAGATCCGATACATGTCCCAGATTGCTGACAAAACTTCCTTTCTGCTGAATGCCTTTCGGCCAGTGTACAATCATTGGGGTACGGATACCACCCTCAAATACTTTGGCTTTAAAATAACGATAAGGCGTATTAGCCACATTAGCCCATTCCTTTCCTATTCCAGCATGAACGGTCTGTGGTCCCGGCAGCGATTTTTTATCTCTTGGGAATACGACGGTCTCTCCTTCCCTTGTTTCTCCGGCACGGTCAAAACCCGCTCTGATAGGCTGCTCAGGGCTTGCGCCATTGTCAGAGAAAAACAGGATAATGGTATTGTCCAGTTCTCCGGTTTCCTCCAGTTTTGCCACCAGATTGCCAACGGTTTGGTCAAGCCTATCAATCATGGCTGCATGTACTGCCATTGCATGTGCATCCCAAACAGTGTCTGCATTATCTTTCCATTTTTCCTTAAACATCCTTGGAGACAGTACCGACTCACTTTCTTTTAGCAGCCCCATGTCCACCATTCGTTTGTATCGGGTTTCCCTGATAGCATCCCAACCTTTTGTAAAAGTGTCCTTGTACTTTTCAATATCTTCCGGTAATGCCTGCAATGGCCAGTGCGGGGCACAATGTGCCACATACAGGAAAAATGGCTTGTCATCCTTGGCAAACTCATCCACATAAGCCACTGCCGAATCGCCAATTGCCACTGTATGGTAATAGTCAGCTGGTACACTCTCTACCGGCTCTTCGCCATTTACAAGACTGAACGGGTCAAAGTAATCTACCACACCCCAGATATTGCCATAATATTTCTCAAAGCCTCTGCCTGTCGGGTAGGATGCCCTGTCTGAAAAATCCCCGAAATTCTTTTGATGTGCCAGCCATTTTAATTGCTTCTCTCCTTTTTGGGCTTTGGTCAGTGACACGTGCCATTTACCGACCATACCCGTACGGTAACCTGCAGTTTTCAGCACTTCCGCTATTGTGACGGTATTCTCTGTCAGATGCCCTCGGTAACCGGACAGTCCCTTGTCACCAGTCATTGCTCCAATGCCTGCTTGATGTGGATAAAGTCCCGTCAGGAATGAGGCTCTTGTAGGGCAACATCTTGCCGTATTGTAAAACTGTGTCATCCGGATACCATTCTTCGCCAACCTATCCAGTGTGGGGGTATTGACTTCCCCTCCAAAACAGCCTAAGTCGGAATAGCCCAGATCATCTGCCATAATCACCACAATGTTGGGGCGTTTGTCTCTAGCTTCCTGCTGTACCGTTTTAGTAGTGCATGCCATCAAAAACAGCAGTAGAATGCCTAGTAAAAGTCGGGTCATGGTTAATGATTTCATGATTCCAGTATTTTTATTTTTCTGAATTTAAAGTGTTCCCAATAGCTGTCTACCGACTTCAATAAAATCGCCTTCGTCATAGAGTTCATAGATCTGAACCCTTGTTGCAGGTTGCTTGAAGTAACGGTGCAATACCAGCAGCAGCCTTCCGTCAAAATCCCTGAAAACCATGCCGTGCCCACGGTCATCCTCCAATAGTGGTGACTTGATATGCTTCCAAGGTCCTGTGATTTTTCCGGAAGTGGAGTAAGCATAGGTCTGGGCATATTTCTTTTGCCCCCAACTAGACCAAAAAAGCAGCAGTTTGCCTGTCTTTGTCCTGTACAGGTAAGGCCCATCCGTCACCACTCCCGGAAAACGCACTTCCTTGTAGTTAATCGACTTACGTGTCCAGTCCAGTTCCCCTGCCGAGAAAAGGGTAACCGGATCTCCGACCGTAGCTGATAGGTCATCTTTCAATCGGATCGCCTTGATTTTCCCGTCGTTTTCCTGTACCCATTCGTGGCAATACACCATCCAAGGTATGCCGTCTTCTTCCCAAAAAGTGGCATCCAACGTCATCTCTCCTTCCGGTGTATGGGCTTTGTTATCAAAAGGCTTGAACGGTCCCAAAGGAGTATCCGCTACCAGTATTTGTGAAGCCCTTTTGGTGATTTTTGGTCTGCCCTTTCTTTCATCTATCACCGTTTCCCAATCATTGAAAGTGACAAACAGGTAATATTTCCCTTTGTAAAAATGCACTTCTGGCGCCCATGGCGAATCCAGCTTGTCTGCCCAAAAGTCTTCTGGTACCTCAAAGACAATCTTCGGTATTGACCAATGCTCCAGATCCTTACTGACATACGCCTGTACACCTCCCCTTCCATTTGGAGATTTGGGCAATTGCCATTCTTTTTTGGGTGAATAGTTACCGTATATATAATATTGATGGGTTAGCGAATCAGCTAAAATACAAGGGTCATGTACAATTAGGTTATCAATATGAATGGGATATTCCTGTGCATAGCTGCCAAAGCCTATCATCATTAACAATAAACAGAAAACAATCAGTCGTTTTTTCATGTCAAATTTAATCATCAGGTGAAAAAAGAAAGAGGAACCATCAGCCCCTCTTTCTATAACTATTAGCTTAACATTTATTTACCTTGAGGCTACGTCATTTACAGCGCTGAACCTGTATAGCTTTGCCCCATGCGACGGTATTTTCACAGCAAAATCATTTTCAACCGTACCAACTTCCTTGCCTTCCCATAGGTCCCTTACCTTGTATTTCTTTCTCATATATTCATATTCCGTCTCAAAGGTAACGAGGCTTTCCTCATTCCTAAGGTTAAAAAGTGCCACGTAACGGTCACCAGTATCCGGATCAGTTGCTACCCAGCAGGCATGTCCGTTTTTGCGGTACACCTGCCTGTTATCCACACTTTTCTGGTTCACATTATACACCTCATGATTCTGTAATAGCTTGATCACCCAATCAGGTGAAGAAAGCAGATCACCACCCATCATCAGTGGAGAGCGGGAAATGCTCCAAAGTGTCAACAGTGTGTAATGCTCAGCCTCCGTAAACTGCGACATTCTTTCTGGTCCATGAGGACGGTTGTTGAGCGACAATTTGCCAATCGGGAGCATGTCTGCATCAGGCCAGTGATGCGGCTGAATATAGGAAGACCACTCCTCAAGCAATTCAAAGTTATGTTCCAACGATTCCCAATTGTCCCAGAAGTCAGCAGAGATACGCCACATATTGGCATTGGTTTCTAGATGTCTTGCCTGAGACAATGGTGCTTCCCCACAAGAAAGACTCAGTACCATCGGTCTGCCACTGTTGTCAATTGCCTTACGCATCATCTCAATCTCACCCTTATGATAAGGTGGTACCATCATGTCATCTGCCTTGATAAAATCCACTCCCCACTCAGCATAAAGCTCAAAAAGAGCGTTATAGTACTCCTGTGCGCCTGGTTTGGTTGGGTCTACACCAAACATATTATTCTGCCAAGGGCAAGTATCCCAAGGCTCAGAGATATCCTGTGCCGTAAACTCGGTTCCCTTGATTGGCAAATTTTCATAATATGCCTGTCTCGAGATACCTCTCATAATATGGATGCCGAATTTCATGCCTCTGCCGTGTACATAGTCAGCTAACTGCTTGAACCCCTTTCCTTCCACCGCTGAAGGGAAACGTTTTACAGACGGCAGCAACCTGCCATACTCATCCATTTCCAACTTGTCGATCGGAATTCCGTTCTCATCCAGCCTTACATCTGGATGTCCGAAACGCCTGTCAGGGTTATCCCAGTTGCCGGGTGCATGGTTGAACCAAACATAGTCCACCACGGCATAGTTCCAACCATATTCCAATAGGTTATCTGCCATAAAGTCCACTGTTGCCTTGAATTCCTCTTCATTGATTCTACAATCATAGGCGTCAAAGGAATTCCATCCCATAGGTGGGGTTGCTGCCACATCATGTACCAACGTCTTCTTGACAGATACCTTATTCTCATTAGGTTTCTGGGCTTTCATGCCACATGAGGACATAGCCAACGCCGTACCCACCACCAGCAGACCCATCAGTTTTCTGCTAATCATTTTTTCTATCTTTTATCAATTGTCAAATTCACTAAAAAGCTACTTCCAAATTCTCTTTGTCAGAGAATAGGTCAGTTACGCTGAATGGGCGGTGTGCTTCTGCAAACAGTTTTTCCATTTCTTCCACCACTTCCGGATACTGATCAGCCACATTATTGACCTCCCCAACATCAGCCGTCAGGTCATAAAGCTCGAATGTCACTGGTTGCTTACTGCTGCGTACATTCAGCTTAATTGCCTTCCATTTGTCTTTACGGATCGCCTGCTTTCCACCCTGTTCATAAAATTCCCAATAGAGGTAATCGTGTTCACGCTGCTCACCTGTTCCTAAAAGCGTAGGCAGGAATGAGATACCGTTAATGTCTTCAGGTGCTGCCTGCCCAGTAAGGTCACAAGCCGTTGGCAGTAAATCCCAGAATGCTGAAAGATGTTCTGTTGTTGTTCCAGCCTTGATTTTGCCAGGCCATGCAGCCATAAAAGGAATCTTGATACCGCCATCGTACATGTCTCGCTTGGTGCCTCTGCATTCACCGCTTGAAGTAAAGAAGTCAGGGTCGTGTCCACCTTCCGTATGAGGTCCGTTGTCACTGGCAAACATCACCAGTGTATTCTCTTCCAGTCCCAGTTCTTTCAGTTTTGCTCTGATATTACCCACTGTGTTGTCCATTCTTTCCAACATTGCCGCGAAACCTTTTTCCGCTTCCGGCCAGTCCTTGTCTACATAGCTGCCGTAATCAGGTACTTCCATACCATTCTCAAGGTTTTCGTTGTTCGCATGCGGAATAGTAAGCGTTACCATCAGGAAGAACGGATTGTCCTTGTTCTGTTCTATAAACTTCAATGATTCCTGTTCAAACAGGTCCGGCGTGTATTCCGTACGTTCTGCCGACCAGCCATTGCCCTCCGGCTTGTCAGCCCAAGGGTTGTTACCGTTCTCGTCTGTTTTCAGCTTGTTTGCCAGACTTACCTTCTCCTCATTTCTGTACAGGAATTCAGGATAGTAGTTGTGGGCATGCCACATGTTCAGGTAACCGAAGAAATAGTCAAAACCATTACGTCCGGGGTCATTGTTCGGAATCGGGTGACCAACTCCCCACTTACCGATGTTGGCAGTCTTGTAGCCTGCCTGCTTGAATACCTCAGCCACTGTCACGTCCTCATCTGCCAGTATCTGTACCTGTGCTGGGTGGTTACCTCTTACAGAACTGTTACCAGTATGTTTACCAGTCAGGAGTGCTGCCCTTGATGGCGCACAAACAGTGCTACCTGCGTAATGGTCTGTAAACAACATTCCTTCATCTGCCATCCTGGAAAGATGGGGAGTCTTGATTGTTTGTTGACCGTAAGCAGTTAGGTCTCCATAACCCAAGTCATCCACCAGTATATACACTACATTGGGTTGTTTAGGCAATTCCGATTTCTTATCGGTTTTTTGGCATCCTGCATTCAGCAGGACAGAAAATAAAAGTACTGCTGTCAGTATTTTCTGTATCGAATTAGATAAGCTCATCATATCTCTTATTGGTTTTGAAAAATATCTTAAGGGCTGATTTAGCTCCGTTATGATTCGTATGAGTTGTCAATGTGAAAGTAAAAGGTGGAAATTATGCCTGCAACTGCACCAATCAGCTATGAACAAATGAGGTAATCAAAAGAACTATTTTTCAATCTCCACCTTCGCCACCCACCAATAAAAAAAACTCATTTTCAATGATTTACCATTTAAAAAACCAAACCATCAAAGCTATAAATGTCTTAGTACAGCATAAAAAATGAGTGCTACGTGAGGTGAACAGCAGCACAGAAAAAAAGAATTGAAAAATACGATAAGTCAACAGAAAAACACATTTGGTCAAATGAAATTCAAACAAAACCCCGACAGCCTTTACATAGATCTGTCGGGGTTACTTACTATTCAATCAGCAATTTCTGGATAAGAGGCCCCTCCGCTGTACTAAGCCTGATCAGGTAAAAGCCAGGTTTCAGTTCTTTGGTAGTGAATGCTGCCGTTCCCTGTTTTAAGGTGAAGTTTTTCACCATTTTCCCATTGACATCAAACAGATGACCGAATACAACTTCTTTTATCGGTAACTCTATTTTCACCCTGCCTCTTGAAGGATTAGGGTACACTTTCATCTCAAACTGTTCGCCGATGATATCCAAGGCTGCTATTCTTGCACCCCCAACCGAAACAAACTCCCACCTTGTCCAATCTCCTGTAGCGCTTGACGGAGCTACCTTCACGGTATGGTCTCCTGTGGGATTAGTGCTGTAGTCATCTACAGAAGTCGACCTGATACGTTTACCGCTTGCCCTGTTTTCCAGATGGAAATACCCGTCACCTGTCTCCACTGTTTTCCATTCTTCTTGGGCAGTAGTAGCTGTTGAGGTGGTAATCATCGCCTCATCAGTAGCATCAGGCATACTCAGGTACTGTAGAGAGCCTTGGTTCTGTAGCCTGAAATAGCCACTTGATGTTGGTACCTGTTCCCATTGCGTCCAAGTGCCAATACTACCTGCCTCCACCTGTGAAACACCGCCACTGTAGGGTCTGATTTTCTTACCAAAATTCTTGTTGAAAATATGGAACAAACCTGTCGTGCCACAAGTGATTGGCATATTGACTACCGGATTGTTGGACACCTTCTTGGTTGTACCGTCATATGGGCGTACCTGATATTCGTAACTTGTCCCCAACACTACCGTATTGTCTGAAAAACTGGTAGTCGTTACAGTTGCCAGATTGGCGTAGGTGGCTTCCCCCACTATTTTCCTTCTAACGATATATTCGATGGCACATGGGGCTGCTGACCAGCTCAAGTCTACAGTATTACAGCCATTCTGCACCGCTGACAGATCAGTGATATCCGTAATGGCTGTGCACCCTCCTCCTCCAATTACCAGTTGCTGCCCTTCCAGTAACATGTCATCTATCTGCTGCTGCAAGTCATTGATTATCGTATTGTAAGCAGTGTTTCCATAAAGGTTGTTCCATTCGTAAGGATCAGCCTGCACATCATATAGTTGGCTGTTACCTCCATCAGAGATGTACTTCCATTGGTTGGTTCTGATATAATTCGTAGAACCGTAAGTAGCAAATACTGGCTTATCCCAACTGCTCTGGTTCGGATTGTTGAGTAAAGGCTGTAAGCTATTGCCCTGTACATCACTTCTTGCGGATAGGTTACACAATTCAATCAATGTTGGGTAAACATCCTGTAAACTGACCACCTTCTGACTTACCTGCTGGTTTCCGGATGCTGACGGGTCATAAATAATCAGGGTTGTATGGTTTGCCTGCTCATAGACCGATGACTTTTTCCACCGCTTCTTTTCTCCAAGATGCCAGCCATGATCCCCCATAAAAAGCACAATTGTATTGTCCTTATGGGGACTATTCTCCAAGGCATCTAGGATAATACCGATATTGTAATCAGCATAGGCAAGATTTGCCAAATAGGCACGCAGCGCATTGCTCCATTGACCATCATTCACGATGGTCGTATGTTCCGAGGATGGAGAACCATCTGAAGCACTATATCCATCTGGTATTGGCAGTTGTGTCGGATTGAATTGGTCATAAAACTCCTTGGGACAATTCCACGGCAGGTGTGGACGAAACAAGCCAACCCCCATAAAGAATGGCTGGTTCTTGTTATAGTTTGTGATCTGATCTGCCATATGCTGTGCCAGTTGGGTATCATTGGACGTAGAGACATCGTAATTGCCTGCACTCCATTTGATAGGGCTGCCACTGCCTACCTCATAGGAATAAAAACTACCACCCTGTGCACCAGAATTACCCGTGTAAAGTGCTGACCAGTTTGTAGGGTCGGTATCAGAACTCCCCATACTACCTGGATGGTAGAGTTTGCCGCCCCCGTATGTCCAATAGTTATTCTGTTTGAAATACTGGTTCATGGTAACCACATTTTCAAACCCTGCAATATCCCTGACATACCCCCCTGAGTTGGAGGTTATGCCAGTAGTGGAAGGACGCAATCCCGACCACATTGAGTTTCTGGATGGGTTGCAAACCGGAGAAGAACAGTAGGCTTTAGCAAAAAGGACTCCTTTATTAGCTAGTGAACTTACGTTGGGTGTCTGTGCTGCAGGATAGTAACCGATTTCCGGCAACCAATGGTTGAAGTCATCCGCCATGATCAGTAGCACGTTTTTCTGCTGACCTAATGCGAAATTCCCCAATAGCAACATTGCCAATATTAAGATGATCTTTCTCATATCCTCAGCCTATTTGATCACCAGTTTATTCACTTCCTTAAAATTGGACGATTCTACTTTAAGCAGATACACACCAGCAGGAATCTGGGCAGTTGAAATATCCTTTGTTCCTTGACTGACTTCCAAGGCTCTTACTACCTTACCTTGCAAATCCAGAATCTGTACTTGTGCTGTAGCATTACCTTTCCATATCAGCTTGAAGGACTCTGATACTGGATTGGGGTAAAAGGTCAATTCCTTATTACTCAACTCGGTATTTTCGGCAGCAAATCGTGCTCCTCCAACCGAAACAAACTCCCACCTTGTCCAATCTCCTGTAGCGCTTGACGGAGCCACCTTTACCGTATGATCTCCTGTGGGATTGGTACTATAATCATCTATTGATGTAGACCTGATACGTTTACCACTTGCCCTGTTTTCCAGATGGAAATAACCATCACCCGTGTCCACTGTTTTCCACTCTTCCTGATTGGTAGTCGCTGTTGAGGTGGTAATCATTGCTTCATCGGTGGCATCCGGCATACTCAGGTACTGTAAAGAACCTTGGTTCTGTAGCCTGAAGTAACCGCCCGATGTCGATACCTGTTCCCATTGTGTCCAATCGCCAGTACTGCCTGCCTCCACCTGTGAGACACCACCACTGTAGGGTCTGATTTTCTTGCCAAAATTCTTATTGAAAATATGGAACAAGCCTGTCGCGCCACATGTAGCTGGCATATTGACTACCGGATAATTAGACACCATCTTGGTTGTGCCATCATCCGGACGTACCTGATACTCATAGCTGGTGCCTAAGGCTACCGAATTGTCTGCATAACTGGTAGCGGTAACCGTAGCCAGATTGGTAAAAGTAGCTTCCCCTACAATCTTTCTTCGGACGATATACTGGATCGCACATGGGTCGGCAGACCAGTTAAGGTCAACTGTTCCACAACCATTCTGAACGGCTGTTAGGTCCGTGATATTCTGGATGCCGGAGCAACCTCCACTTGATGGAGTAAAATCGTAGTAGTCATTACCAGTCCCGAATACTATCTGTACAGTGTGGTTACCTGTCACGTTCTCAAAACTGACAGACTGCATCCGTCCCTGACTTACGCCATCAATCAGTACATCCGTGATTTTCTTGCCACTGCTCGGCAGTATCGTAACTGTCTGATCTGTCCCTGCCGGACAATCAATCACGCCACTGTTCCCTGACGGAAAGAAACTACCGCCAGCATTGGCAGTGACCGTAATATTATGGATGGTTCCAGAAGAGTTAAAAGTGATGTTTTTCACCCATTTGGCTGCATCCGTATTGCTACCATTGGAACCCGTCAGGTTCAGGTCAAAATAGTTCTGGTAATTGTTCCATTTCACCAGCTTTCCATCCACAATCAGATTCGTGAATACCCAACCGTCAATCCAGTTGTTGGAAAGCCCTGCCATCCTTTGCTTGACTGGCGTACCATTTGGAAGCTGAAAAGGCTGCTCCACTTTCACATCTTTGATCAGGAAATTGCGGATATAACCGAAGCTGTTACCGTTCTTGTTTTCCAATGTCACATTGATCAGGTAAGCCGTCTTGTCTTCCACTGCCATCCGCTCAATTACATTGTATTCCAACTGGATGCCATCGTCTGCTACCGAACCAAATACCCCTGTGTTGTCCTTACCTGCGGAAGACCATTCACTGTTAATGATGTAGTTGTCTCGGTATTCGGCAAATCCTGTTCCCAGATTTCCCCATCCAAGCATTCCCACTGCCCCATTTACACCGGGCCAGAATACGGAATTACGTACCTCATGCGGATCACGGGCATAGTCATAGTCATCACTGGTCTTGACAAAGATACCGTCAATGTCACTGCCGCCTCCAGGACGTATGCCATCATTATTGGAACACCAGCCAATGATTTTTATATTTTTAATGACAGTGTTCTGACCACTTGGACAGGTATGGTGAAATGCTTCCTTGAAAATCACCCCATGGTATTGTGCCCCTGTAGCAAAGTGACAGAACGCTTCTTTTATCTGGGTACTTTGTTTCCAAGTACCGTTCGCATTCGTACCTCCATAGTTCAGAATCTCATGCATCAAATGATCCCTGCCTGATACTATTCCCCTGCCATAAATCCAGCAATCATCATTGCCTTTGGCGTTAAAGGCTCCTCGCACATAGGCACCTCCAGCGATGTAGACTTTCTGTCCAGGTTTTGTCAGTCGCAACTGTCCATGATACAAGGGATAGTTCTGCTGAGTCGTCACGTTGGTCTGCCAAGTACTGATATTGTCCTTATGGTTTTTCATCTTGTGATCTCCCGGAGGAAAGTAGATGATGTCTGCATTCAGGATGGTGGAAATATCGGTATTGTTATTCCATACTACCACGTTGGCACCGGTCTGGCTCGGAATGGTATACCCTGCCTGTGACTCTGGTTTGTCTCCAAAGATCATCACACCATGCTTGATATTATTTCCACCATAGCGGTCATCATCCCAGTTATCCGCCACATCAAAATTGACGCTTACATACCTTGGCTCAGTCAGAAGGAACCTTACTTTGGTTCCGTCAAAGTAATGCGGATTGATGCCATATGCTTTAGGAGAGACTTCCACCCTAGGAGCAGCACCTCCAAACAATTTGGTCACCTCGACCTCAATGGTTCCCGAGAAACCAAACTCCACAAAAGTCAAGGTACGGTCTTCCAAAAATTCGGTACTGGCATCTCCACCACATATCTTATGTACCAAATCACCTCCGGATGTAATAAAATCACTTGCTGGAAATCCCACCTTGTCTGTATCATAGTCACGGGGTTTGGACATAATCTCCGTCATATTCTGCCAAGTGCCTGGTGTACCGTTCTGGTAAGTTCTGACCCTTACACTGTACTTGTCTGACTGTATGTCTGACGAGCCAGGCCAGTTATAGAGTTCCAGCTGTGCCAATGCCTGAAATGAGCAAAAGAGACACAATATCATCAGTAGATAACGCATTGTTTTCATGGTGTTCAAAAGTTGTTTTTGGGTAATAATGGCAGTGGTTCACTGCATAATTCGTGTATGATAATAAACCTTCTAATAAGTGATCGAACCAATATTCTAAGCTTCGGCTCCGCTCAGCCACCTATTCAAGTTGCCTGAGCGGAGTCCAAGGATTTTACTTAGTTTTCGATTTAGAAAACTATAAATGGCTATTGGCTGTCACTTGCCTGATTGAACTTCAGCAATTCGCCATTTTCCGCCACCCACAGCTTTCCTGCATCGTCCTTTCCAGTTTCTGTTTCCGTGACAGGATGTCCATCTACCGTCAGGTTTTCGATACTGATATCATAGTTCTGTGCAGTGCCATTCACCAAGTAACTGGCAGCAGCCTGTGGCTGGCTGTTCAATCCGGCATTCAGCGCCACATTGCGGATTTTTATTTTCCTGAAAATAGAATTGCTTTCATTCTCTGTATTGAGACCAATCAGCCTATGGCAGCCATTGTCAATGTAAATGCCATCAAACGTATTGTTTTCCGTCACTTTTCCCGACCCTTTCAGACAGTTGATAACGGCAGTGTTGCTGGTAAACTTATGGAAGGAAGTCCTGTAAACGCTGTAGACAATATAGGTGTCCTCCATCAGGTTACCGTCACCGTTCTGTTTGCTCCAGCAGAACTGGAAAGGTGCACCATTCACCTGCTGGAAGATGGTATTGTTCCGATAGTGGCAATTCTGGCTGTAGACCTTCATGGCGTCATCATTGACCTTGAAGAAGCAGTCATAGTTTTTGGAATTGTCTCCCACAATAGTACCGTCCGTGGAATACCACCAAGACAGCATCTTCACATTGAATACATCCAGCTTGCCCCTGCCCGTAATGGCAAAATGAGGTGGACAGATTGTTACGATACCTTCCACCGTACCGGTACTTTCTTCTCCGGTCTGGTAAACCAAGGAATATGGAATGCCAGATACATCCTCTATCACCTGCAGACCACAACCGGACAATACCCCTCGCCCATAGATCTTGAAATCCTGCTGGCTTTCACCAGAGAAAGAACCCACTACATAAGCACCTCCCGGCAGGTAAATTTTCTTTCCGGATCTGATGGGCATTTTGTAGCCCTCATATTGCATATGCGAGCCGCCGTCCCATTGGTGCATACCTTCCTCAAATACCGCATAAGGTTTGGCACTGTTCAGTTTCTTTCTGACCATTTCAATCTTATCCGTGGTGCGGATCACCTCCACTTGGGCAATATCTTTTCTGTCCGGCACATCCTCTTCCAGCGGATCGGCAAAGATAAAGAGCGGCTCTGCAGGGTTGCTGTCCAGCATGACAAATACCTGCAATGGCGTTTTACTTGCGGGTATCTGGAAAGTTGCTTTCCCATTGATCACCGTTGCCTGAATTCCCTTTTTCAGCGGATAAACCGTACAGCTTCGGATGTCGCCTTCCTTCTTTACCACCGTAACCGTGACCTCTTTTCCATGAGAGAAGTTTGTCCAATGGTTGTCAGGATTTCGGCTAAGATTTTTCCTGTATGCCGCCTGATTGCGGTCATACATCACATACGCTTCCTTGGAGGCATTTCCTTCCGATACAAATACCTGATACAAGGCAGAACGGGCATTGTACCCCTTGTTGGCATCAATGATTTTATCTGGATAGCTGTACACTTCAAGCTGAGCCTGTACCAGTAGCGGCATCCCGACCAGCAACAGCATAAACAATAGTTTTCTGGATTTCATTTTCGTCTGATATTGAAAGTAACAGGGTATGACTCTGGTCAAGTCATACCCCAAAAATGTCATAATTCACTTCTTAACAAACCTGTAAGAGGTTCCCATATGGCGAATCAGATACCATCCAGGTAACAGGTTAATCACATTCCCATTCTGCCCTAGTTCGATCAGGCCCAACTGTTTTCCTTCCAAGGTAAATAGACTAACTTTCTCTCCTTTTTCTACACCAGAAAGTGAAAGTGTATGTATCACAGGGTTTGGATATAGTATGATGTTATCTAACTGTATTTCAATTGCACTTAATCCAAGCCTTGCTCCGCTTACATTGATAAACTCCCATCTTGTCCAGTCACCAGTGGCACTGGAAGGTGCCACTTTTACGGTATGGTCCCCAGATGGAGCTGCATTGTAATCATCGGCAGAAGTACTTCTGATACGCTTGCCACTTGCACGGTTTTCCAAATGAAAGTAGCCGTCACCGGTGTCTACTGTTTTCCATTCCTCTTGATTGGTTGTAGCAGTAGAGGTGGTAATCACTGCTTCATCAGTGGCATCAGGCATACTGAGGTACTGCCCTGAACCTTTATTCTTGAGGCGAAAATAACCTCCTGAGGTCGTCACCTGTTCCCACTGTGTCCAGTCACCTGTGCTGCTAGCCTGTACCTGAGAAACCCCTGAGCCATAAGGCCTGATCTTCTTCCCGAAATTCTTGTTGAAAATGTGGAAGTAGCCAGTCGTGCCACAGGTTGCCGGCATGTTCACTACCGGATTATTGGAGACACCTTTATTGGTTCCATCCGAAGGACGAACCTGATACTCGTAGCTTGTACCCAACGCCACACTATTGTCTGCATAGGAAGTCCCTGTCACAGTAGCCAGATTGGCATAAGTAGCCTCTCCTACAATCTTCCGTCTAACGATATACGCTGTGGCGCAAGGGTCTGTTGACCAGTCAAGGTCCACAGTGTTACAGCCTGATTGTACAGCGGTCAGATCAGAGATATCGGAAACACCTGAACATCCGCCGCCGCCTGAAAGCAGGAAGTTTTCCATCTTGACAGGTCCGCCGTATTCATCATTGGTGATCAGGTAATACACCATTCCAGCATCGGAAATATCCGCCCGGTTGACCAGTACCATCTTGTCACGGATAATCTGATACTCCGTTCCGATCATCCAGTCGAAGTCAGCATAGCTGTTACCGTTTCCGCTTGTTCTCCTGAATCCGGTCGCCACATTGCTGTCCTCACAGAAATTCTGGTCCACGATTTTCACAAAATTGGCTGCCTTGATAAACGGATCGGTTTCCGCCCAATCATGGCTGTTGGCACCGTCATCATCGTGGTTCTCATTCCAGTTGGAGTGGGAGATGATAATGGTGTTGTCCCTGCCTGCCTGCGTGGCAGCAGCCAATGCCTGATAGATGACCTCGAAAGGTCCTGCCGCAATGATGTACAGCGGATCTGAAGCTGTCGAGGCATTGATCTGGTTCTTCAGGTGTGTGATGGTTGCACTGGTCGCTGAGCGAGCATTGTAAAAGACATTACTGTTTGGATACCACAATGCTTTACCTTCAGCCATAGCAGTTTCCTGTTTGGTTCGCTGATTCGTAATTTCTTGATCATGGTCACTCCATGAGTGGCAGTTAATATGGTAGTGAACCAACTGGAGAATGCCTTGGTCTTCTGCTTTCTTGACCAGCGCCATAGTAGCAACCGCTGCTGGAATATCATCCCTGTCGTGCGCATTGCCATCATGGCTCAACGCTACTCTTTTCTGTGCACAGAGGATAGTAACAGGCAGCAGTAAGACTACCAGTAAAACAGATACAAATTTTTTCATTTTGGATTTTAGAATTGAAATGAATTTGGAATATCGGCTACAACATAATTGCGATGTTGCCATGATTCATTTATCACTCATCCAAATAAGTGACTGATTTACAATTCATAAAATCACATTCTGAATAAGAAACATTCAGGCAAAATATCTGAACAGGACTAACAGCTTGCCCATTTGTATCAGTAGTGTCATGAAAACATCCTTTCTACTATCATCGTACAGCATTTCGTTCCTATCGTATTATCTCAATTTGACAGGTTCAAATTAGACAGCCTTCTACTTTTCCCTTTTGTACTTGTACAATGTTCCATTTCACTATTAAAAACCCTGTGAACGATCAGGACTATTTTCGTGAACAATTGAACAACCCGCCACCCGTCACTCCTCCTACTTTAGTTCCTGCACAAACCGTACATCAAATATTTAAAGATATGAACAACACCAAACAATATGTGATTGGGCTGGACTACGGTTCCGACTCATGCCGTGCGATACTGGTGAATACCGCTGATGGAAAAGTGATGGCGACACACGTCCACCCGTATCAGCGATGGAACAAGTTGACTTACTGCGATGCCCTGAAAAATCAGTTTCGCCAACACCCGCTGGATTACCTCGAAGGACTGGAAGCTACTGTGAAGGCTGTGGTTGAAGAGCTGACACTTGCTGAACGCCGTTTTGTCAAAGCCATTTCGGTAGACACAACCGGCTCCACCCCAGTAGCCGTGAATGCACAGGGAACACCACTTTCGATGACAGCAGGTTTTGAGGAAAATCCCAATGCCATGTTCCTGTTGTGGAAGGATCATACGGCTATCAGAGAGGCGGAGGAAATCAATCAGCTGGCAGCAAGCTGGGGCGGTGAAGACTTTACCAAATATGAAGGAGGCATCTACTCTTCGGAGTGGTTCTGGGCGAAAGTGCTGCATGTCATCCGTGAGGACAAGGAGGTAGCAGCCGCAGCTTATTCTTGGATGGAACACTGCGACTGGATTCCTTTTGTGTTGACCGGTGCCAAAGACCTGAAGACCTTTAAAAGAAGTCGCTGCGCTGCCGGTCATAAAGCCATGTGGCATCCGTCATGGGACGGACTTCCGGACAAGGCATTCCTGTCAGCTTTGGATCCTTCGCTGGCAGACCTGAGAGACAATCTGTATGAACATACCTATACTGCTGAGCAGGCTGCCGGAAAACTCTGCCAGGAATGGGCTTCCCGACTGGGACTTACCGAGGAGGTTACTGTCACGGTGGGTACATTTGATGCCCATGCGGGTGCGTTAGGCGGTGCTATTACGTCCAATACCTTGGTAAAAGTGATGGGCACTTCGACCTGCGATATGTTAGTCGCATCGGAAGAAGAAATCGATAATAATCTCGTGCAGGGCATCTGCGGTCAGGTGGACGGTTCCATCATTCCGGGCATGATCGGATTGGAAGCTGGACAATCCGGATTCGGGGATGTGCTGGCATGGTTCAAGAACCTGCTGATCTGGTCTGCCAAGGAACTGGCGCCACAGGAACTGCAGCAGGTTTCCGACAATATCATCCCTGCCCTTTCAGAAGCGGCTGAGAGAATTCCGGTGACTGACTCGTCTGTGATTGCACTGGATTGGATCAATGGAAGACGTACCCCTGATGCCAACCAACTGCTGAAAGGCGCTATCCACGGGTTGAATATGGGCATTGATGCCCCAAGAATCTTCAAGGCACTAGTAGAAGCGATCTGTTTCGGCTCCAAAGCGATTGTGGAACGCTTTGAGGAAGAGGGCGTGCCGATCCATACTGTTGTGGGCATGGGTGGCGTAGCCAAAAAATCCACCCTCGTGATGCAGACACTGGCTGACGTACTGAACAAACCGATCAAGGTGGTCCGCTCGGAGCAGGCACCTGCCTTGGGCGCTGCCATGTATGCAGCAGTGGCAGCGGGTATCTATCCTGACGTTCTGACCGCCATGGAAAGTATGTCAAGCGGTTTTGAAACCACTTACCAACCCATCGCAGCACATGTGAGTCACTACGCTTCCCTTTATGAACAATACAAACAAATAGGATCTTTCACCGAAAAAATCACCAAAGACAATGAGTCAGTACAAAGCGTTGAAGCAGGAATGCTATGAAGCCAATATGCAGCTGCCGGAACTGGAGCTGGTTATTTTCACTTTCGGTAACGTGAGTGCCGTGGACCGTAGCAAAGGCGTCTTCGCCATCAAGCCAAGCGGTGTTCCTTACAAACAGCTGAAGCCGGAGGATATGGTTATTGTCGATTTCGACAATAATATACTGGAAGGCAGCATGCGCCCCTCTTCCGATACCAAAACCCATGCGCTACTCTACAAGACATGGGAACATATCGGGGGCATCTGCCATACGCATTCCACCTATGCCGTATCATGGGCACAGGCGGGCAGACCGGTGCCGATCTTCGGTACTACCCATGCCGACCACCTAACGCAGGATATCCCGTGTACGCCAGAATTGACCGATGATATGATTCAGGGTAACTATGAGCATGAAACTGGCAACCTGATCATCAACACTTTCCTGAAAGAAGGTTTCAGCGCAGAAGAAGTGGAAATGGTACTGGTGCAGAACCACGGACCTTTCTCATGGGGTAAGAACGCCGCCAAAGCCGTGTACAACAGCGCCGTTATGGAAGAGTTAGCACGTATGGCAAGCATCACGTTGCAGGTAAATCCGGAAACCCCAAGACTGAAGCAGTCCCTTAAGGAAAAGCACTATTACAGGAAGCACGGCAAGAATGCCTATTACGGGCAATCCTGATTTTTAATAATGACTAAACGAATAAAAATATACTATTAAAATGATCAACCTTAAAGAACGTGAGATATGGTTCGTGACTGGCAGCCAGCACCTATATGGGGAGGAAACGCTGAGACAGGTCGCTGAACATTCCAGACAGATCGTCAACGGTTTGGATGACTGTGAGGAAATTTCCCTGAAAGTGGTCTACAAACCTACCGTCAAGACGCCCGAAGAAATCTACGGTCTCTGTCAGGAAGCCAATCAGGCAGCACAATGTGTAGGCGTGGTAGCATGGATGCATACCTTCTCTCCTGCCAAGATGTGGATTCTAGGATTGAAAACCCTGCAAAAACCGATGCTGCACCTGCACACGCAGTTCAACCGTGATATCCCTTGGTCAGAGATCGATATGGACTTTATGAACCTGAACCAGTCTGCCCACGGTGACCGTGAGTTCGGGTTTATCAATACCCGTATGCGCCTGAACCGCAAGGTGGTCGCAGGTCACTGGCAGGATCCTGAGGTACGCAGAAAGATCGATGTTTGGGCTAGAGTGGCAGCTGCCAAAGCAGACTTGCAGGGAGGAAAATTTGCCCGTATCGGAGACAATATGCGCTATGTGGCGGTAACCGAGGGTGACAAGGTTTCTTCAGAGATCAAATTCGGATTCTCGGTGAACGGCTTCGGCCTGGGTGATCTGACAGAGCATATCCGATCAGTGGAAGACCCCGCTGTCGCTAGCCTGATGGAAGAATATGAGTCAAGCTACGACATGACTGACAATCTGTTGAAAGGCGGTACTCACCGTCAGTCTCTGATGGATGCGGCTCGCATTGAGTTGGGACTTCGCAGTTTCCTTACCAATGGCAACTTCAAGGGCTTTACCGATACTTTTGAAAACCTGACCAATATGGTTCAGCTGCCGGGCATCGCAGCGCAAAGGCTGATGGCAGACGGATACGGTTTCGGGGCAGAAGGCGACTGGAAAACAGCCGCCATGCTGCGTGCCTCCAAGGTAATGGTGGCAGGGCTGAAAGGCGGAACTTCTTTCATGGAAGACTATACTTACCACTTTGAGCCGGGCAAGGAAGCCGTACTCGGTTCCCATATGCTGGAAATCTGTCCTTCAATCGCTGACAGAAAACCAAGATGCGAAGTGCATCCTTTGGGTATCGGTGGCAAAGCCGACGCTGTCAGACTGGTGTTCAACTCTCCGGCAGGACCTGCCATCAATGCCTCACTGATCACGTTGGGCGACCGCTTCAGACTGCTCGTCAACGAGGTGGAAGCCATCACTCCACCGCAGGATCTGCCGAAACTGCCCGTTGCCAGGGTATTGTGGCAGACCACTCCGGACATGAAAACCGGACTGGAAGCATGGATTCATGCAGGAGGTGCCCACCATACAGTTTACAGTCAGGCACTGACCACCGAGTATATGGAAGACTTTGCCGATATGTTTGACCTGGAGCTGGTAGTGATCGACCAGAACACCCGTATACGTGAGTTCAAGCAGCAGTTGAAATTCTCAGACCTGTACTACCAGCTGAGAAAAGAGTATTAGTAACTATATCTCTCTACTGGTACAAGTATTAGCCTAATAAGAGAGCGAAGCGAGTGAAATTGGCGGTACTTGTATCCTTCTTTTTCGGGAAGCATATGCTTCATTTTGAAAAAGTCCAAGCACCGCTTCGCTAATGCTTGAACTAGTGTAATAGGAAATTCCTATCTTATCATTCATTTTTCTTTGGAAGGAAGCTGCTAATTTCCGTTTGCAGCTTCTCTTTTTTAACCGTATTTGTTATGTCAAGAATCATCATTTTACTCTTCGGGATATGGTCGCTGGCAAGTATGAGTTTTGCCCAGCAAAGACCCAATATCCTGCTGATCGTCTCGGATGACCACGGCAAGGAAGCCATCGGTGCCTATGGCAATCCGGTGATAAAAACCCCAGCCATGGACAGGCTGGCGGCAGAAGGCATCAAGTTCAACAACGCTTTTTGCACCTCGGCAAGCTGCAGTGCCAGCCGCTCGGTGATCCTGACCGGCAAGTTTGGGCATGCCACTGGACATTACGGTCACGAACATGCCTACCATCATTTCAGTACTTTCGATGGTGTGAAAAGCCTTCCCGTCATGTTGGAAGCATCCGGTTACCGGACTGCAAGGGTGGGTAAATATCATCTTGCACCCGAAAAGGTCTATCACTTTCAGCATGTCCTGCCATCCAACTGTCGCAATCCGGTAGAAATGGCGGAAGCGTCCAACAGTTTTATGAGCAACTCGGATGATCCTTTTTTCCTGTATTATTGCCCCTGCGATCCGCACCGGAGCCATGACAACGCCAATGACAAGCCTTTTAAACCAAACCTTTTCGGAAACAAGAAAAACGGTTACAAAGGCGTAACGACACAATCCTACAAACCGGAAGAGGTGATTGTCCCGGGTTTCCTGCCGGATACGGAAGCGACCCGTCAGGAACTCGCACAATATTATGAGTCCGTTAGTAGAGTGGATCAGGGACTTGAAACGCTGATCAGACAGCTGAAGGAATCCGGTAAATACGACAACACTCTGATTATCTATATTTCAGATAACGGTGTTGCATTTCCGGGTGCCAAAACCACGCTCTACGAACCGGGCATGCGTCTGCCGATGCTGGTTAAGATGCCGAAACAGGAAGGAAAAGGAAGTGAGCGGAATCAATTGGTCAGCTGGGCAGACCTGACCCCCACCCTATTGGAAATAGCAACCGGACAAATTCCGGACGAAGGATTTCAGGGACACTCCTTTACCGAAGTACTGCACAACCCGAATACGAAAGGACAGCCGGAAATTTATGCCGCCCATAACTTCCATGAGGTCACAATGTATTACCCTATGCGGGTGATCAGGACGGACCGATACAAGCTGATCTACAATATCGCCCATCCGCTGCAGTACCCATTTGCTTCTGACCTATGGGCATCCGCCACTTGGCAATATGTGATGAACCAGGGAATGGAACAATATGGAAAAAGGGCAGTGGAAACTTACCTGCACCACCCGAAGCTGGAGCTTTATGACCTGAAAAACGATCCTGACGAAACCATCAATCTAGTTGACTCACCTCAGCATCAGGAAACACTGAACGCTATGACTGAAAAGCTGATCAAATTTCAGAAAACCACTGGCGATCCTTGGGTGTATAAGTGGGAGTTTGAGTGAAAAATAGAAAATCCACTGCCTAATATGTCAGTGGATTTTCTTTATCAATACACTATCAAAACATTACCCTACCTGTAACTGGTAAATGGTCAGAACTTCCCCCGCTGATCACTTCAGCACCTACAGCCTGCAACTGACCTCTGATAAAAATATAATCTAGTGTAACAAAAGGCTGTACCTTAGCAAGATTGGGAAAGTTTAATCCCCATCCCTCTCCCTTTTCACTATATAAGTTTACCCATTCAGCATTCAAATCCCTATATAGGGGTTCAAAAGACATGGTATTTAAGTCTCCTATCAGCACTTGTGCATCAGTTTTATTCCTACTAATTTTTGCCAGCCTCATAATTTCATCTAACTGAGTTTTTCTTAATTCATAATTGGCTTTATACAGCTCCATAAACTTGTCAGGATGTTCCACTGCAACTGCAGGAGATGCTAGATGTACATTGAATAGTTGAAGCCTTTTATCTTTAATTGATATGTCTAGTACTTGAGCAAAAGGCAATTGATTCGAGTTTAGTAACAATTTGTCACTCAATATTGGATATTTTGAAAAGCAGGCTATACCGTGGGTTCCATCTTGAATATAAATAGCGTTGTAAGGATATACCCTACTAAGCTGTTCAGACAAAGTTTTTTTCCATTTAGGTGTTACTTCCTGAAGAACCAATATTTCAGGGTTCCTCTTTGTTATTTGTCTTATTACAGCTAAAGGGTTCTTGTTTCTAAAGAAGACATTATAAGTCATCATTTCAAGTTCAACACCTTCCGTTACATTAGCTAAAGCAGGCTGCGAAAAACTATACCAGAGTGATTCAACCAAAAGCAACAGTAAAACAAAAAACAATACCCCTCTAAGTATTTTCAAGGTCGTTATTTTAAAAATTCTGTACAGAATTATAATCCCAATCAATACTATCGCCCATCTGAATATTATCAAAGAGGTTCCTAACAGGTAATGATCCCTTCCCAAAAGTAATAATGAACAACAGCCTAAGAATAGAATCGAAATACCTTTTAAAAAACTCATTTTCTCTTTCATATTTACATGTCATCCAATAATTATAGGTAAAAGTGTTTTTCTGACCATACCCATTCATTATGCGTTTTGCAGCAATCAATAACCTCTATTGCTATTGGAAAAAGCTGATCAATATCCCTTATAAAATTATGTATGTATGCATTTAAATCTATTTTATGATTTACACTTTCCTCAAAGTTTTGATTGTAATAACCAACTTTTTCTCCATTACAGAAGACCTTCACGAACTTCTGAATACCCACTTTCTTGAATGTAATATCCAAAATACCATATTTCACTAATGTGGCTTTTAATAAGGCATCTTCAGTATGTAGAATTTAGCTTTCATCCAACTGTTGATCATTAATACCTCTCCAATAGGATAACAAATTGTATATTCTTCCATATGTTCACTTTGATTTACACATAGTTCAATTTTTTGGGACATTAGCATACTCAAAACCTATACCCCAATAGAATACATTCATTAAAAATAACTCAAGTAATTAAAACAAAACTACTCTTTCCTGTCCTTTTTTCTTCTTTTGTCATAACCATTTCATGCTCTAAAAAAAAGATTTAGAACCTGAGAAAACTAATGTGACGAAGATTATCCAAAGGTTTTATGAATCATTTGAGAAGGAAGATATCGATCTCATGTCTGAACTTATGGCACATGATGAAAGTATGCTTAGTTTTGGAACAGGTATATCTGAGCATCATGATGGATGGAAGGAATGTAAAAAAGCTCACATAGACCAGTTTGAAGCAATGAATGAAGCTAAAATTGACTCGACGTAAGCAACTGGTATCTAACTGTCAATAATGAATCAGCCCAAATAGTATAATGTTCGAATTACAGGGGTACTAGAAAAAAGGAATAACATTTGGAAAATAGTACAAATACATGCCTCAGTTCCCCAAAGTTAAACTATCGACGGGTTTAATGAAATCTCAATTATATTAGAAGGAATACAATTGAGATTTCTTTTCAAGATCTCCTTCAACTATTTCTGCTTTTCCTTTCTTTTATTCTTCTTCTTACTCTTTTTACCATATGCTCTATGTAAAGGCGTCAGCTCCCGCATTACCTCGTCAAAATCCCTATTCACTTCCAGTCTTCCGCCTGTTGATTCAGCCCACTTTTCAGGAATAAATTGCTGATGGTATTCAATCACTTCTTTCATATCGCTTTTTTCTACGATATTCTCAAACTCGTAAGGGTCTTGCTTTAGATCATACAATTCTTGCGTTCCATTTGGATATTGAATGTAGCGGTACTGCTCGCTTCTAACAGACGAATATTTTATGCCATAAGAAGTAAAAGAAGGTCTATCCCATTTTGCATTCGGGTTTTCAAGTAAGTAGTGAAAACTTTGCCCATCCATTTGTTGCGCTGGTTTGCTGATGCCGCAATACTCGACCAAGGTTGGGTAGAGATCAACCAAGCTTACAGTCGCATTGGATACACTCCCTTTTTTGTCAGGCATACGTACCAGCATCGGGACAATATCCGCCATATCCCAAAGCGTGGCTTTTCCCCAACGCTGTTTTGATCCGGCATGAAATCCATTATCCGAAAACAGGATAACGATCGTATTATCCGCATATTCAGATTTGTCCAATGCTTCCAATACACGACCTATATTCCAATCCGCAAAACTAGTATTGGCAGCATAGCCATAGAGGAATTTTTTAACCAAAGCATCAGGGTTTTCCTCACTACCTTGAAAATTCTTTAGGGAGTCCACCAGCATTCGCCCTAAGAATGGTACATCATCCAGATCTCCTTTTTGGTGAGTTGCGGGCAAGGTTAATTCCTCTTCATTGTACAGGTCAAAGAATCTTTTCGGGGCAGTGTAGGGTGAGTGTGGTCGCCACAAGCCATAGCACATGAAAAAAGGCTTTTTGTGTTCTCGCTCCAGAAATACGACAGCTGAGTCAGCATTCCACACATCGGGAAATACCTGATCATCTTCATACGCCTTTACAGACTTGAACTTGTTTCCGCCATACCAGTATTGTTGGTCTTCAGGAAAAGGTCCAAACCCTCCATTTCGTGCTAATGAGTTGTCCCACATTTGCTGTTTCCGTTCTTCAGGAACAGGACTGTGGGTGAGTTTTCCCCTACCCCACGTTTCATATCCATTTTCTTTAAAACATTCCGGCAAGCTCTTGATTGCTTTTACCTTTTCAGAACGGTTCCAAGCATCGCTACCATTTAAGTAAGACCCTGAGGTATGAGGATACAAACCACTGAAAAAGGAAGAACGGGAAGGATTGCAGACTGGAGAATTGCAAACGGCATTCTTAAAGTTGATGGACTCTTTTGCCAATTTATCGAGGTGGGGAGTCTGGACTACCGGGTAGATTTTATTGACCCCAAAACCGTTCATATCGTCTGCAATAATCATCAGGACATTGGGCTTTTTCTGCTGTTTGGTGTTTTGTGCCCAAAGCGAATTAGACAACAGTAGCAGAATTAGAGCTAGTATTATGTATGGTCTTTTCATTTTATTATTTACTTCAAAATGAATGGAATCGCTATATAAAGCGATTCCACTTTTCCCTAAACCAAATTAACCGATTGAAAGTCTGTTTGCTGTTTATCCTCTACCAGAATACCAAATATAACACAGATAGAATACCACAAATCCCTATTGATGCAATATTGAAATGCGTACTGGTACTGAAAAGTCCTTTATCCAGTTTGATGCTTTTCTCCTTGTCTTCTGTTCCCATCAGTGAAACAATCACGCCTACAGCCAACAGTAATATCATCACGATAAACATCCTGTCAAGGAATGGCATGGATGGAACCAAGACTTTCATTCCCCATGAAAGCGGGAATGTCAGGATAGCCGCTGCAAAGGCTGCATTCGCTGTTGCCCTTTTCCAGAAAAGACCTAAGGTAAAGATCACCAATACACCCGGTGTTACAAGTCCTGTAAACTCCTGAATAAATTGGAATGCCTGATCCAACTCACCCAACAATGGCGCCACAAAAACGGCAATCACCAAGGCTATTACTGACACAAGACGTCCCATACTTACCAACTTCTTGTTAGAAGCTTCTTTTTGTATATGTGCCTTGTAGATATCCATTGTAAAGATGGTGGATGTACTATTGATCATGGATGCCAGAGAGGAAACGATGGCTGCCGCCAATGCTGCAAATGCCAACCCTTTAAGTCCTGTCGGGATAAAGGTGTTCAGCAACCAAGGGTATGCCTCATCTGATTTGGTGATAGCGCCTGCTGCCATATCCGCTGTTGTTGAAGCCAAATTTTCTCCCACATTGTAAGCCATTGGGTCTTTGTTGATCACAAATGCCACAATACCCGGAAGTACCACAATCAGTGGCATCATCAATTTCAGGTAACCGGCAAACACTACCCCCGTCTGTGCATCTTCCAGGCTTTTTCCTGCCAATGCACGTTGGATAATATATTGGTTCAGTCCCCAGTAAGCCAGGTTTACGATCCAGATACCTCCGAATAGGGCTCCCAACCCTGGCAACATATCGTAGGCATCTACAAAACCGCCGCTTCCATCCGGAATCATGGTTCCTTTCTCAATGATCATCTTAAACTTTTCAGGTGCCTGTTGGAAGGCAACTTCCAATCCTGACCACATTCCTTCTCCGCCTGAAAGTGCATCAAATGCCAGATAGGTAGTCAACAAACCGCCAATGACCAAAATCACAACTTGTACTACATCCGTCCATGCTACTGCAGACAGACCGCCATAGACCGAATAAATACCTGCAAAAAGTGCCAGTCCGGCAATGCCATACATGATCGGAATGCCCATGATAATCTTCAAACTCAAGGCGCCCATATACAATACTGAAGTCAGGTTGACGAACACATAAACCAGCAGCCAAAATACGGAAAGGCTCATGCTGACCCTGCCGTCAAAGCGTTCCTTCAGGAATTGTGGCATGGTATAGATGCCTTTCTTCAGGAAAATCGGCAGGTAGTATTTGCCTACAATAATCAGGGAAGCTGCCGCAATCCATTCGTAGCAGGAGATGCCCAAACCAATGGCAAAACCCGACCCTGACATTCCGATAAACTGCTCTGCCGAAATGTTGGAGGCAATCAGTGAAGCACCAATTGCCCACCAAGGTAGTGACTTGGATGCCAGAAAGTAATCCTCTGCCGATTTGGATTCCCCTTTCTTGTCTCTCGACACCCATAATCCCATACACATAATCAGGATGCCGTACCCGATAAAGACGGCATAATCCCAAAAAGAAAAACTACTCATCATAACCATTTCTTATTTAGCAATGAGTCAGCAGTTGGCACTGCCTTCATTGTAAGTGTGTAATTTTATTTCATTTTCATCTTGGAGGTAGACAAGGCTAGCCTCCTTCATACATGTTCAAATATTGGGAGAAGGCAGTCATTCGGGTTGCCCTGAGGTTTCTAAATAGGGCTTGATCGTTCAGATGAGAGCAGAAGGGAAAGGTTGGTACAAATGGGACAATAGAAAATGCTTTTGGGCAATCGTAAAAATCGAGGTGTTAGGAGGTTACAGTTAATAAAGGATACTCATATGGAGGCACACCCTACATTTATAAAAATCCTAATTAGAAATTAAAAAAGCTTACTCTGCTTCGACTTCGCTCAGCCACCTCTATTAGTTTCCTGAGCGAGTCGAAGGAATTTCTTTATATTCAAGGATCTATAATTTTACTTAACCGTTTCGGAAAATTTTTCCAATTCTATGGTCAGTTGCCTGACTATTTCAGGATGCTTGTCATATAGGTTATTGGATTCGGAAATATCCTCCTTCAGGTTAAACAATTCCGGTTTTGAAGTTTCGTCCGAATGACGTGCACCACTTTGGGGCAGCAGTTTCCAATCCCCAATCCGGATGCCGACAACATGCTTTCCTTTGGTGTAAAGTACTTGATTCCGTGCCAACGGGTGGGCAGTGTTTTCCAAGTGCCTTGCCATATTGATTCCATCCGTTTGACCTTTTGGCAATTCCACTCCAGCGTAATAAGCAATGGTAGGCAATAAATCCACTGTTGAGAGAATGGTTCCGACTGATTTGTCCGCATCCCATTTTCTATTCCAATGCATAATGCACGGTACCCTTACCCCTCCCTCATAGTTGGTAAACTTACCATCTCTCAAAGGCGCTGCATGACCTGCCTGATCTTTATAACCCAACCAAGGACCATTGTCGGAAGTGAAAATCACTATCGTATTCTCATCCAACCTGTTATCAGTCAAGTATTGCATTAGCCTGCCAACGTTCCAATCTATTTCCTCCACCGCATCTCCGTAAAGACCTCCTATGCTTCTGCCTTCAAACTTTTCTGAGGCATACAAAGGAACATGGGGCATAGCAGGTGTCAGGTAGACAAAAAACGGTTTGGGACCTTGTTTCCCAATAAAGTCCATTGCCCTGTCAAAGTACCTCTCAGTCAGGGTCGTCTGCTCACAAGGATATTCTACAATCTCATTGCCTTCAAACAATGGACATAACCCACGTAAACCCTTTTCCTTGATCTTCTGCCTATCCTTTTTGTTTTCCAACACAAATCGCTGATCTGCTTTTGCCTTTTCTAGGCTGTAACCTTCCCTGAATACCACATTTTGAGCAAATGACTGCTTGCTGCCGATATACATATCATTGCTGTACGGAATACCGAAGTACTCGTCAAATCCCTGATTGAGTGGCAGGTTTTCTTGGCTATCTCCCAAATGCCACTTACCAAAGCAGGCGGTGACATATCCAGCCTCTTTCAATATTTCAGCTATGGTGACCTGTTCGGAATCCATGCCTTGCTGATCAGGAAAAAATACACTTCCCACACTGCTTCTATTGGGATATCTGCCCGTCAGAAGGGAAGCTCTCGAAGGGCTGCATACCGATGCCGTTACGTAAAAATCCGTACAGCGGATGCCTTCTTTTGCCATCCTGTCAAGGTTGGGGGTACTGATATTTGGAGAACCATAACTACCCAAATCCTGATAACCCTGATCGTCAGTGAAAATAATAATTACATTAGGTTGGCTAGTTTGTGCCATTGCAAAGGAAATGGCACAAACTAACCAACCTGTCAGAAAATACTTCATCCTTATAATCCTTCTTTCTTTTCGTAAGTACTTTTATTGGCTTCCGTCACTCTTTTCTGATCCAGCTTTACTTCCTTGCGGTCATAAGTCCAAAGTCCGTTCATCTCATTTTCCACATCTGTCCATTGGGTGTAAACGGCGGCGCTTAATCCCTCTTTCTTGAAATCCAGAATCTGCCCGATAAATTTCTCGTACTCCGCTGTTGCGGCTTCCATTCCCTTGTAGTTGAAATGCACCCAAGGACCGTCCGCATCCCATACGTGTCCTTCCAGCTTATAGCCGATTGCGCCGTATTCGCCACAAACGACGGCACGTTTCTGATTGGCAAAAGGACAGTTAGGCGGACGGTAAGAATGGTTGTCCTTGATATGCCCCACCTCATAATCAATGTCCGGCTTTCCTGCATCAATGCCGCTGTTACCTGTCACCAGTCTGGTTGGGTCCATTGCCATTACGTTTTCCGTCAGCCTTACCGGATCATACAGTCCCCAATGTTCATTGAATACTACCCAAGTGATAATCGACGGATGATTCCAATGGGTCTTAACCATCTGCTGCAACTCTGTTTCAAACTGCGTTTTTTCTGCTTCCGTTCTTTGCTTATTAGAACTCGGCATATCCTGCCAAACCAGTATGCCTAATTTGTCACACCAATAGTACCAGCGTTGTGGCTCCACCTTGATATGCTTACGTATCATATTGAACCCGAACTCCTTGGTCTTCTCAATATCCCATTTCAATGCCTCATCCGTTGGCGCGGTATAGATGCCATCGGGCCAATAGCCTTGGTCAAGTGGTCCCATCTGAAAGACAAATTCATTGTTCAGCTCAATGGTCTTCAAACCTTTTTCTCCTTCTCCCAAAGCAATTTTTCTGATGCCTGTATAGCTTTTCACCTGATCAATTACTTCCTCTCCCTTTTTCAATTTCACTTCCAGATCATACAAAAAAGGACTGTCAGGAGACCATAACTTCGGGTCTGCTATTTTTACTTCAATAAGTTTATTCAATTCCCCTGTTCCTGTTGCGACTATCTTTTCTCCATCCATGACCAACAGTTCTACCTTAGACTGATTGGTGTGAGATTCCGGAAGTGCTGTCACCGAAATAGTCTTTCTATCGATATTGGTGGTGATTTTCAGGTCTGCAATATGGTTGGTGCTGACAGGTTCAATCCAAACCGTCTGCCAGATGCCCGAAGCAGGTGAATAGGAAAAGCGTTGCGGATCAGCAAAACGGGTGTTGTTCTGCTTGCCGTAAGCGATACCTTCCTCATTGCCCGGATCTTTTACTTTCACGATGATCTCCTGATTCCCTTTCGCATTCAGGTAAGGGGTAATATTGAATGAGAAAGGATCATAACCACCCTTGTGCTGTCCTACGCAGCTTCCGTTGATGTATACCAATGCCTCATAGTCCACTGCTCCGAAATGCAGCAGCACGTCTTTTCCTTTCCATCCGGCAGGAACGGTAAAGGTTCTCTTGTACCAAGCCGAACGGCTATCCAACTGTCTTCTGATACCGGACAGTGCCGACTCCCAAGGAAAAGGCACCAGTATTTCTTCTTTCAGCTTTTTGCCGGAAGGTACTCCATCTGTAAGCTGTGCTTCCTGAAACTCCCAGATTCCGTTCAGGTTCTGCCAGTCAGCCCGCTCCATAATTGGTCGAGGATATTCGCCCAATACATTCTCAGGATCCAGCTGTGCTGCCCAAGGGGTCATCAGCGAACTTTCCTGCATTTTCCATTTGCTCTTCTGTGCTACTGCTCCTGAAACTGACAAGGTCAGTACCAATAAGCTGATACAGTATTTAAATACTTTATCATTCATGATTTGTCTCGATAAGGATTAAAAAAATTGTCTGAATGTCGTCATTACAAATTACCGGTTGTCTTAGGAATTCCATTTTTGAGCAGCAACGGTGTCTGCCATTCCTCCGGCAACCATTGGGCTATTTCCTTTTTGACCTTGTTATACTTCGGGTCATCTGCCAGATTCTTGAACTCAAACCCGTCTTTCTTGTGGTCATACAGTTCTTCCGTTCCGTCAGGGTAACGGATATATCGGAAACGTTCTGTTCTTAATGTTGCCCATTGTTTACCATTTGCAGTAAATGCCGGACGTGTCCAGTTCTTGTCCTTAATATTTTCCAGCAATGGCAGCATACTGTTTCCATCCAACTTTCTCTCAGGGCTTTGCAGCTGACAATATTCAATCAAGGTCGGATAGATGTCTACCAAACTAACTGGTTTGGTACAGACTTTTCCAGCATTTTTCATTTTCGGATAACGAACAAACATAGGCACTCTCGTAGATTGCTCCCACAACATAAACTTACCCCAATGGTCTTTTTCTCCACAATGGAAGCCGTTGTCTGACCAAATGATCACAATGGTATTGTCAGCGTATGCGCTGTTATCCAATGCTTCAATCACCCTGCCCACATTCCAGTCTGCAAAGGAATTGCAGGCGGCATAGGCGCCAATCATTTGCTTCCACGTTTCCTCTGTTCCTTTTCCGGCATGTTCAAACCTGCTGAATGGGTCAATTATTTTCTTGGAAAGGGAAGTGACATCCGAAAGGTCTCCATCACGGTAACCTGCCGGCAAATCAAATTGCAGCCCTTTATACATATCAAAAAAGCGCTTAGGTGCCGTAAACGGTGTATGCGGACGCCATAAGCCATAGATCGCCAAAAACGGTTTATCATGTGCTTCTCCCAAAAATTTCATCATGGATTCCGCATTGATATTATCCGGAAAATCCTCATCCGGCCCTTCCCATGCTTTCTGGGAGAAAAACTTGCCATCTACCCATTCCTCCTTGTTATTCGGAAAAGGCTTAAAACCTCCCTTGTATACGTGGGCATCAAACATGGCTTCCTCCCTTCCTTCCGTTAGCTTGGCATGAAATATCTTGCCCTGTGCATAAGTGGTATAACCCTGATTATGGAAAAGTTCAGGAAGCGAAGTGACCTCTTTCAGCAAATCTGACTGTCGCCAAGGGTCTGCCCCATTCTCATAGCTGCCTGTCACATTCGGATTGAACCCACTAAAAGTGGCTGCCCTTGAAGGGTTGCATGCCGGTGCCGGACAGTGGGCATTGGTAAAGCTGATCGCCGTTTCCCTGAATTTATCGAAGTGGGGCATCTTCACGCCCGGATATTCATGGAATACGCCATAACCATTCATATCATCCGTGATAATCAGCAGCACATTGGGCTTTTTATGGGCTTGGTTTTGAGCGTTTACCTGCAACACCCCACAGCAGAAAAGGTAAACAAGCAGTAATATTTTGGGGATCTGGTTCATAAAAAAGTAGTTGGGTAAATGAAAAGAAAAACACTTGTATGAATTCGTGAACCCTTGCCATAAGGCAAGGGTCCACAATCAAATCAATAACCTTCGTTCTGTTTCAGGTTCGGGTTCGCATCCATATCTCCTTGTGGAATCGGCCACAGGATATAATCCGCTGAATGCGCCTCATACCAGGGACTTCCGTCCCCTTTCAGGTCTTTGGATGCTTCTGTAAACGTACCGAAGCGTACCATATCCCTTCTGCGGTGTCCTTCCGAAAGCAGCTCAAAGCCCCTTTCCCAATACACTGCTTCCAGCGTGTATCCCGAACGCAACTTCTCGCTATGAAGCGCAGGATCAAATACCCTTGCCCTTACCTGATTGATCAGGTCATCCGAAACAGCATTCGGACCGCTTTTACGAATCAGTGCCTCAGCCTTTTGCAGCATGATATCTGCCAATCTTATCAGCGGTACTCCATGACTATTGAAGATGCCAATGGCACCCATATCCACTTCCCACTTAGTGATTCTTACTCCGTCAAAAAGTCCTGCATCCCAATAGTCAAACTCCACCTTGTGGTTAATCTCCTGACCGCTTTCCTTTAATGGCTCTCCGTTTTTCCCGATCACCAGTCCAGCCAGCAGCCCTTCGCTCTTACGGATATCGTCATCGTCCATCATGTTATAGAAGTAGGGCTGAACACACATGCCGTTCTGCCCCTTGCTTGGGAAACTAGGATACAAATCTTTGATATAAGTATCGGTCAGTGATCGGTTCACTGTTGGCAGGTTTCCATTTGTGATGCCAGCCTCAATATCGAGGTAAAGCAGAATCTCCCTTGAAGCATCCTCGTTCTTTACCTTGAACAGGTCAAAGTAATTGTCTACCAATCCGTAATTGCCGTTTTTCAGGATTTTATCGCATTGTTCCACACATTCGTCCAGCATTGCCTGCCCTTTCCATATTTCTGCATTCAGGTAAAGGGTAGCCAACAGGGCATGGGCTGTTTCTTTTGTCACTCTTGGGAAAGGCAATGCATCGCTTTCTCCCCTTGACGGGATTACCTGTGCCACTTCCAGCAGTTCCGATTCTATAAAGTCAAATACTACTGATCTGCTTTCTCTGCCTGCCAGGTTCGTGGTTTCCACTCTTGAAGCAGTTACCAACGGTACATCGCCCCACATATCTATCAGGTACATATAGAAAAGTGCTCTCAACAGACGGGTTTCTGCTGAATAGAGGGCATTCAGGTCTGACTGCTCTGCCAATGAAAATGTTTCCAATGTAGCATTGGCAGTCATAATTCCTTTGTAAAGTCCTGCCCAAAAACTCCCCATCATCCGCTGTTCGGTAGACAGGATGCGGTGACGCTCAAACTGTTTGAAGCCATCATAGCCCCATGCGTTACCTCTTTGCGGAATGGCAATTGCATCCGATTCCATATCCAGTCCTTCCAGTCGCCAATCCGACAAGATGCTCATCGTACTGTAAACTGTCGCCTGTGCCGCTTCAAATTCCGCTTCCGTTTTATAAAACTCATCTGCAAAAATCTCCGAGAAAGGTTGCTCCTCCAAGTCTGTGCAAGCGCCAAGCAGCACAGTGAAAGTCAGCAATGATATTTTCAGTATATGTTTCATGGCAATAGATTTTCAGGTTAGCTTAAAAGGTTACATTCATTCCGAAGGTGTAGCTTCTCGTGACAGGATAGCTTGCGTACTCAATACCATAGGCAGGCAATTGTCCTGATCTTCTGCTCTGTTGTGCCACATCCGGATCAAGTCCTGAATAGTTCGTGATCGTAAACAGGTTACGGGCAGTCGCATACACTCTCAATCCTTTCAGCCAATTGACTTTAGTGGTATTTAGCTTGTAACCCAACGTCAGGTTGTCCAACTTCAGGAAATCGCCTTTCTCCAGCCATCTGTTGGAGAAGTTATAGGTCAGGTTCGGGTATTCTCCTCCAAACTGATCCAAACCATAATCATACAGGTTGAAACTGTTGTAAAGGTTGGTCGGTGCCGACATCACCAGTTTTGTATTGTTCAGCAGATAGAAATCGCTTGCACCACGCAGGAAGAAACTGAAATCCCAATTCTTGAAACGGGCAGTAGTCGTCAATCCGTAAGTCACATCCGGAATCGCATCGCCGAAATACTTGCGGTCCTCATCGGCATTCAGCTCATTGAAGAGTACTTCCTCACCCTTGCTGTTCAAGAAATACTCCTGATACTGACCTGTTTCGTCTTTGGCTACCTTCGAAAATTCATACGTGTACCAGCTGTTCATGGCTTCTCCCTCCGCAATCCGGAAAGCAAATACCCCGTTGTTGGTACCGCCATACAACTCCCCGTAGTACTGGTCTTCCTTATTATACAGTCCGTTGGACAGGGAAACAATCTCATTGCTGTTGTGTGCCATATTGAAGCTGAAGTCAAGGGCAAAATCCCCTTTCTTAAGTGCCTTCACGTTAAGGGCAGCTTCTATACCGCTGTTGCGCATCTCTCCCACGTTATCCGTAATGGTTGAAATGATGGTCGGTTGCGGTACATTGTAGGTCAGCAGCAGGTCATTGGTGTTCCGGATGTAATAGTCAATATTTCCGGAAACCTTTCCGTCCAGCAACTCGAAGTCAACACCGTAATTGTAAGCGGTAGTGGATTCCCACTTGATGTTCGGGTTCGGGAATTTGGTTGGCGCTATGGTCGTCACATAATTGCCATCTCCCATATTATATTGATCGGATTGTGGCTTCAGCGTACTCAACGAAAGATAGTTGCCGATCTCCTGATTACCGGACATACCCCATTCAGCTCTTACCTTCAGCATGGATACCAGCTCATTGCTTTTCAGGAAAGACTCCTCCGCTACGTTCCATGCCAATGCAACTGAAGGGAAAGCAGCCCATTTGTTGTTGACACCAAATTTGGAAGAACCATCTCTACGCATGGCAGCTGTCAGGTAATACTTGCCTGCATAGTTGTAATTAACCCTCCCAAAGAATGAAATCAGCCTTGAAGAGGACTTACCTGAAGTCGGCTTCTCAGGGTTTTCCAGTGCGGCACCTAGGTTGTTATTCAGGTTGCTGTCGGTCAGGAAGCCTACTCCAACTGCACTCTGGTTGGCACTGAAGTTTTCCTGAAACGAGTAACCTGCCAAAGCATTAATGGCATGGTCACCAAATGACTTGTTGAACTTAAGGGTCGTTTCCAGAATATTGCCCCAGTTACGGTTACTGCTTTTTCCTGCCCTGCCCGTCGGGTAACCTTTCGGGCTGCTCTTTGGCCAGTAGATATCACGGTAGCCAGCTCCATCGCTGTAAGTATAGCTCAGGTCATAGGTCAAATAATCTGTAAGGGCAAAGTCTGCAATCATGTTCATCACCATGTTCTTGGTGGTAAACTCGTCTGTCAACTGATGCAGCAGATTGTAAGGGTTGAAATATGAGACACTGGCAGGATCAATCTCTGTATCCAGTCTGTAGGTAGGATCATACTGAATTGCTTGTCCGACAGCACCCGGCTCGTTGGAACCAATCGTATACATCTGTCCATTCTGATAATCCCTCGTGTTGAAGAAGGCATTCAGTGACAGTCCCAACCTGTTGTTAACGGCACTCTGCTTCAGTTTAAGGTTACCAGAGATTTTCTGCATACCGGTTTGGTCTACCACCCCTTGCTCATCGGTGTAGCTCAGGGAAGCATAGTAAGAACTTTTGCCTTGTCCACCCATTAGGCTCAAGGAATGCATCTGCGAAAAGGCATTGCGGGTAATGGCATCCTGCCAATCGGTAGCTGTTCCACCGTTTTCCCTACGGGTAAACCCATTTGTATTTTCCTCAATCCATTGCTGTGACCGATCAAAGGCTGCTGCATCCAATACCGGATACAGGTTTGCCGCGTTTGAGGAAGTCAGCCTCACATCGTAGGTAATGGCACTTTGCTGTCCCTTTCCACCTTTGGTCGTGATCATGATTACCCCGTTGGCAGCCCTAGAACCGTAAATGGCTGTAGCCGAAGGACCTTTCAATACGTTAATGGATTCAATATCATCTGGATTGATAAAGGACATCGGATTAACATACACCGGATTTTCTCCTCCAAAACCACCTGCTGAAGAAGCACCTCCTGTTCCGAATGGAATACCATCAATAACATAAAGTGGTTCACTGCTTGAATTGATAGAAGTGATACCCCGCACCCTGATGCGGCTACCGCCACCGGGCTGTCCGTCAGCAGCATTGATCTGTACCCCCGGAATCTTGCCCTGAATCAGGTTTTCCGGTGAGGAAGCCATTCCCTGTACAAAATCGTCCCGACTGATGGAAGCCACCGAACCGGTCAGGTCTTTCTTTTGGGTGGTACCGTAACCCACCACAATCACCTCTTCCAATTCTTCCAGTGACTCTTCGAGTTTGATGTCCAACGTGGTTGCATTACCTACCACCAAAGACATTGATTTATATCCAATAAAAGATACTAGCAGTACATCGCCTTTGGATACCCCCAACTGGAATGCCCCATTGGCATCCGACATGGTTCCTTTGGCTGTGTTCTCTATCTGTATATTGACGCCAGGCAACGGAAAACCTGTGGCTGTATCCGTTACCTTTCCTTTCAGGATCTGTTCCTGTGCTAAAAGCTGTGCATTGGTTCCAAACAGCAGCAAGCTGAGTATAATCAGTACATTTCTCATTTGGTCTATTAATTCAGTAAAGGATGATGGTAAACCATTTGATTTGAAAATTAAGTATGGATTATACACTTATATTTCACAAATGTATTTATGAATTGTCCAAATGTTCACTATCAAAAGAATTGATCAATACGGCGATTCTAGAGGTAACATTTGAACAAATGATTTATTCCAGCCTCAAATAAGTTGGGACGTTTGGGACAATATATAAGCAGGAGTCAAGTACAGCTGAAATGGATACCAATCAAGTTGCCTATCTGTACTTAAAACTATTCACACTACTTGTACAGTAAGACTAGTCAAATGAAATCTACTCATTCCAAATGTATCTGTACGACCGTTTCAATTAGCCCTTTTGTTCACAATGCTTGTCTTTATGTTCAGAAAACATCCACTTTTTTTAAATGTATTTTTTACATAATTGTCAATATTACAATATTGAGTTGCACAAAGACTAACACAAAAAGTTCCCATGAAAATGAAAAAACTACTTGCACTCTCATTGCTGATTTCTCTGATAGCTTCCTTCGGCTCAAATGCCCAGCAGATCAACTATCAGGTCACTAATTACAACCTGAATCAAGGACTTCTACATACTGATGTACAGACTATGTTGCAGGATCAAACTGGATATCTTTGGTTAGGTACTCGATCGGGTTTACAGCGATATGATGGTTACAGTTTTAAAAACTACCACATTTCACTAGAACTTTCGAAACAAGGGTTGAGCAACAGGATTAAGCATATACAAGAGGCAAGTAGCAATAGTCTTTGGGTAACCACAGAAGGCGGTATCTATCACTTTGACAAAAAGTCTGGTGTATTCAAATCACTGCATTTTCCAGAAGAACAGCAGCCTGATCTTCCTAAAATGACTTTCAGCCTTGATCAATCTTGCTTGCTTACTGTAGCAAGAAATGGACTTTTTGAGGTATGCCTTGATGAGGAGCACCAAATAACGAATGTCAAGAAGGTACTTGACTTGGAGGTACATGATATTCTTCAGACTACACCTGGTGCTATTTGGCTCATGACTAGCAATGGTGTATGGAAATACCATTCTGCAGAAAATATTCAGCAGGTACAATTAGGAGAACATACTTTCTCCTCATTTTTTGCAGGTCATTACAGTCCCAAAAACGGACTTTACCTTTGTAGTGGCGACAGTAAAGTATTTAAGGTTCCACATAAGAGTCTGAATGCCCTGAACCTCTCAGAAAATATTATTGTGTGGTCCCTACCTGAAACCATGGGCATTAGCCCCAAGATGACTTCTGTCTATGAAGATGTAAAACAACAGGTATGGATCGGAACAGTGAATGGCTTGATCCAAACTGACCCTAACTTCAGCAGTGGTGTTCGTTACCAACGTGATGGCGATCATCAGTGGCCTTCGACCCATCATATTACCTGCATTCTGGGAGACAGGACAGGAGGTATGTGGATTGGTACATTAGGGGGTGGACTTAATTTTATTGATTTAACCCAAAAAGCCTTTATGACCTTACCGCTATCGGTGACACGTCAGATTGAGGAAAAGAACATCAGAGCCATCCAGTTTGATGCTTTGGGTAACTTATGGGTGGGTACAAGCGCTGGTGTCTATACAATCAATATGCAAGACTATTCAGTACGACACCTTGAACACGATAAGCATAACCCACAAAGCATCTGCAATAACAATATCCGCTGTATGCTACTCGATAAATTCAACAGGGTATGGATAGGCACCGATGGTGGTATCAGTATCCACACAGGTGATTACCGCTTTATAGAATTAAAATCATACCCCAATAACCCTAACAGCCTGACTCATAACCAGATTTATGATATGACCAATGATGCATTTGGTAATATCTGGGCTGGTTCTTGGGCAGAGGGACTTAACAAGATCAGTTTCAACGAGGACGGTGATTTTAGTATCAACCGATTCAGAGAAGGAAGCACCCACGAACTGGGACTTACTTCCAATGCCATTACTGGCGTGTATGCTGACCAAAGCAGACCGGTTGTCTGGATCAGTACCCGTACAGGCATCAACCGCATCAGGTTAAATGAAAAAGGGGAAGCTATAGATGTACTACATATCAATTCGGCTAGTGACTCACAGACTTTGAGTTCTGCTTTCGTTATGCCGATCCTACAAACCAATGACACTACCATTTGGGCAGGTACCATTGGTGGCGGACTAAACAAGATTGTACTGAAAAGCAATGATATCCGCATCAAGCATTTCACGACCGAACAGGGTGCGCCAAGTAACGATATAGAAAGTTTGACGCTTGATAAACATGGAAAACTTTGGATTGGAGGTAGAGGGATTGCCCAATTTGACCCCAAGACTGAAAAGTTTATCAATTACAGTACAGCCGACGGACTGGAAACCAACAGCTTTAAGCCACACGTAGTAGCCAATGGCCCTAATGGTCAGCTATGGTTTGGTGGCGTAAACGGTATCAACTACTTCTACCCGGACAGTATCCTTCATAACCCGTATATGCCAACCGTCCGTTTCACCAGCCTGAAAGTCAACAATGCAGATATTGAAACAGGAAAAAAAGTAAACGGAAAGGTAATTCTGAAGAATAACCTGTGGCAAACCAATACGCTGGAGCTAGACCATGAAGAGAATAGCCTGACCGTATTCTTCTCAGGTTTCCATTACTCCAACAATGAAAAGGTCTATTTTAAATATATGCTGGAAGGGCATCAGGAAAACTGGATCACCACCTATGAACATCACGCTGACTTTGGTAACCTTCCTGTAGGCAACTATACGTTAATGGTAAAAGCCTCCAATGGCGAAAACCTTTGGAGCTTGCCTGCTAAGATCAAGGTGATCGTCAACCCACCTTGGTGGCAATCCAATGCAGCCCAGAATGCCTATTTTATCATAGCAATTCTCCTGCTCTTGCTTGCCTTTTACCTAATGACTATTTGGCTGCGAATGAAAAAACAGGCCGAAATCGAGAAAATAGCACATGAGCAAAGTGAAAAGATGCACGAAATGAGATTGGATTTCTTCACCAATATCTCACATGAATTCCGTACGCCTTTAACGTTGATCCTTGCCAATATCCACAAGCTGGAGGAAATTGCTAACCAGAAATCAGCCGGTGAACAAAAACTGATTAACAGTATTTCCAGTAGTGCCATTCAACTTAATAAGTTGGTTAGTGAACTTTTAGACTTCAGAAAAGCTGAAACAGGTCACTTCAAGCTAATGGTAAACAAACTCGACTTATACGATTTTGCTAAAGATTTTGCAGAGCAATTCAACAGCCTTGCTGAAGAGCGAAAAATTGGATTTGAGAAGAAGATACATTTCAGTAGCAAAGAGGTTGCCTGTGATCCTAAAATCCTTCAGAAAATACTGTTCAATATACTTTCTAACTCCTTCAAGTATACGCCTAATGGTGGTATCGTTGAATTTGAATGTACAGATATGCCTATCACACCACATTCAATCTATTCACACCATGTAGCACTGAATGAGCAAGAAAACACACACCCATACTTCTGGATAAGGGTAAAGGATAATGGAATGGGTATCAGTGAAGAATCATTGCCACATATTTTCGAAAGTTACTTTAGAGGTAATGAGACTGAAAAGCTTTCCAATATCGGGTATGGAGTAGGTCTGGCATTGGTGAGAAGCCTTGTATCCTTGCACAATGGTGTAATCCATGTATTTAGTGAAAAGGGCAAAGGAACGGAGATGTTCGTAGGAATTCCAAACTCCATCGAAACATTGCCGGCAGAACAGCTACAGGTGGAAATGCGCTTCGAGGAGAGCATCCTGAAGACCAAAACTCCGACTGTCATGTTCCAGTATGATAAGGTAGATATTGCCGAAAACACCAAGGAACATACCGTTATGTTGGTAGAGGACAACCCGCAGCTGCTCTCATTCCTTTCTGACCATTTCAGTGATAACTATAATGTATTACAAGCGACCAATGGAATAGAAGCACTAGAACTATTGGAATATAAGTATCCGCATATCATAGTCAGTGATATTATGATGCCTGAGATGGATGGAATAGAAATGGTCAAGAACCTGAAAGAAAACAAGTTGACACAACATATTCCGGTGGTAATGCTTACTGCCAAGAACACAGAAAAGGATAAGGTTGAGGCTGCCAAAATTGGTGTTGAAACCTTCTTTGAAAAGCCGTTCAACCTAGAGCTGATGGATCTAAAAATCAAGCAGATCTTGAATGCCCGTACCGAACTGAAAGTCAAATACCAGCACGATATTTTTGTGGAAGCGCGTGAAAAGGCAGATAATCGCTCCGATAAGGAATTCCTGAATGAGTTTACCAAGGTAATTGAGGATAATATCTCGACCCCAAACCTGACCGTGGAGTTTATCTGCAAGTCTTTGGGAATTAGTCGTACCAACCTTTACAAGAAAGTAAAAGCCGTAACAGGTTGCTCGATCAACCAATTTATCAGGCAGGCAAAAATGAAAAAGGCAGCCCTGCTCCTGTCATCGGAAAACCTTTCCATTCAGGAAGTGATGGAGCTGGTCGGTTTCCAAAGTCCATCTTATTTTACAAGAGCATTTAAAAAGGAATATGGTATGCCTCCTACCAAATTTATTCAGGAGGAATGTCGGAAAGAGGAAATGGAAGAAGCAATGTAGTATAGAAATAATAAAGAGGGTGTCATGAAAATGGCACCCTTTCTCTTGTCCTTATATCCCAGAAGTATTGGGTGACTGTCACAAATGTTCAGATGATGGCAGTTTTGTTCAGAAAAGTACCCTGATACCTGAATTCTGAAAGATAGTGCAAATGCCTTATGCCAGTTACGGCGAACTTGCCTTTCCTATCACGGACATTTATGTTACGCTTTATCCTTTAATAAAAATACTGTAATGAGACTCCTTATTTGTATTGCTTTTATACTGGTGGCGCTTCAAACAAACGCCCAGAAAAAACCGAATATGCTGATCATTCTGGGAGATGATTGTACCTACTCTGACTTGTCTATCTATGGCAGCGAGAACAGTATTACACCCAATATTGACAAGCTGGCGAATGAAGGATTAACCTTTGACAATGCATTCGTATCATCATCGATGTGTCAGCCTTGCCGCTCTGAACTCTATACAGGACTTTACCCTATCCGTAACGGAGCTGCATGGAACCACTCTCGTTCCAAGGACGGTACCAAGAGTATTGTACACCACCTAAAGGAACAGGGCTACAAAGTAGGCATTGCCGGTAAAGTCCATGTCAGACCCAAGGAGGTTTTTCCGTTTGATATGGTGAGTGGACTAGAAAGAAGTTGTGTTAAAGAAACCGCTGAATTCTCTTCTGACGGCATCTCCAAATTTATGCAGTCGGAGGAACCTTTCTGTCTGGTGATTGGACTAGTATCTCCACACCTGCCTTGGACATTGGGCAATCCTGAGAACTTCCCTCCTGAAAAAATCAAGTTGCCTTCTTATATCGCAGATACCAAGGAAACAAGGGAAGACTATGCACGCTATCTGGCTGAAATACAGGTAATGGATGAGAAAGTCGGTAAAATTCTGGAAGTACTGAAGCAATCCGGTAAGGAAAAGGAAACACTGGTAATGTTCTCCTCTGAACAAGGCTCCCAGATGCCAGGTGGCAAGTGGACAAACTGGAACACAGGGGTACATACTGGACTTGTATTCAAATGGAAAGGTCATATTCCTCAAAAAGTAAGAACAGATGCATTGGTACAGTGGGTAGATGTATTGCCGACCCTGTTGGATATTATCGGGAAGCCATGGCAAGATTACGGATTAGATGGATTGAGCTTCAAGAAAGTGCTGGAAGGAAAAGGAAAATCAGACCGACAGTACGCCTACTTTATCCACAATAACCTGCCTGAAGGTACTGCTTACCCGATCAGGGCTGTGACTGATGGCAAATACCACTATGTCCGCAACCTGATGCCTGAAAGTATCTACTTGCAACGCTACCTAATGGGCAATACCGAAAACCAGCATATCTGGAGTTCGTGGATGTTCCACTCCAACCAGAATGAAAAAGCCGCAGCCATGATCAATCGCTATATGCATCGACCTGCTGAAGAGTTTTATGATATGGAGAATGATCCCTATAACCTGAACAATATCAGCCAGGAAAATCCTGAACTGATGGAGAAGATGTCGGTAGTGCTTGACAAATGGATGCAGGAACAAGGAGATCCTGGTTCAGAGATGGATACACCTAAAATGTTGAAGAAAGCTAGAGCTGGAGCGCTATAAAAGCAAGCACAGGACAAGAGGCTACACTCGCCTTTAACGGATGGAGGTCCGCCCCCTACAGGAACAAGCCAAGCAAGGTACCTGTAGGGGGCTTTAGGTTGGCTGATGGTTACGGATCACGTGAACTATTGCAACATCATCTGCAGCAGCACTACTCCTGTACTTTGCCTCTGAGTATTGGCACAAAAAAACCGGCAGCAAGGCTGTCGGCCGTAAGATTGTCAGGTCGCATGACACTTTCAGGCGATAAAGGAAGATAAACAGTACCTCTTGGCAACAGCTAGGCATACTGCTCCTGAGGCTGGGGCAAGATAACTTGTATCAGCTGGTGGGGGTGGTCAGGTTTGGCGGTCTGGAAGTCTCTTGCCCGTGGGACTAATTTCTTCCACTGGCTGAGCAACAGCCTGACATTGGGCCGGTTAAGACGGGGCTGAATGGGTTTCTCCCTCAGCTTGAAGAAGCTGGGGCTTCTGAAGGCTAAGCAGTTCCCTCCGGTACACTGTCTGAGGTAATGGTCCTCATAGTCTGCATGCCAGGCTGTACATACCCGCCCATAGGGAAGTGCCGCAGCTTTCCGGGGAAAGAGGTTGGGCAGGATCACGCCTGGCTTGCGGGCGCTCCCTCTTACAAAAAGCCTTGCCTGATACAGTTGCTCAGCCTTGAAGGGGTCATAGATGCCGTCAACGGAGTTGCGCTTCACCTCTCTGCATATGGTGGAGCGGTGTACTCCCAGTAGCTGGGCAATAACCGCCTGAGACCTGCCCATCTGCAGGAAGAGGCTGATCGCCATACGCTGTGCCTTGGTCAGGTGATGGAAAGATCGGAGAGGCGTGTTAAGGGACAGTATCATGCAGATAAAATAGGGAAAACCCTGCTACAAAAGCAAAGCCATGTATGTTCTTTACCCTATTGGCAACGGGTTTCAGCAGTAGCGGAATCGGTGGCCACTCCCTTTTCCACTGATGTATGGTAAAGCACGATCCTGTCGATTTGATGGTGCCTTGACCTCCCTGCTATTTGCAAGGTATATTGGCCAGGCTGGTCAAATTCAGCAAAGAGTTCCATCCCTTCGTGGTCACTGGTGCGGGTATGCCAGGTCCAGTCCAAGTGCTTGTTATGGTGGAACACTTTCATCCAACCATCGACAGATACCCCATTGGTATAAGGTTGTTTGTCTAAGCCTTTAGGGTATTTCTTTTGCCCTTTCAACTCACCGTAATAGGCTGAGGCATCCGGAAAGCGTACCCATGAATCATTGGCTTCCGTGGGGTTATCTCCCTCTCCAACCCTGTTTCTCCAGATAAAACAGTATCGTCCACCGGTCGTGATCTGAAATGAGACCGTGAGCATCCCACCTTGAGGTTGCCTGAAGCAGTTATCACCTTCCCATTCCATAAACCCTTTGCCTGTATAGTCATTACCTGATTGCTTCATAACCCAGCCACCCGTGTCAGGCAAGGAAGCCGCATCCATGATCACCATTTTGTTGACTTCCCTGTAGTCAGCCTGACAGGGACTGTTCTTGCCTGTTCCTTTCACGCCTGACAAAGACACTGTCAGCAGCAGCAGTAGCCCGCTCACCAGTATATATTGCTTATTCATCCTAGTTGTCTTGAAAAAGAAATCCCCAATCCTGCTGGGCAGCATGAGGGATTCCGATCTGATTATCTTAATGATGCAGATGTGTTATTGAAATCGGCAGTTTTGTGTTGGGGTCAACCGCCCCCGTAGGATCAGGGCTATGCCGTGTTCGATCGTACCACGGGCACGTGTTTCGTGGCGCCCAGTAAGGGTGTTTTGCGAGAGCACGCCATAGGCGTGATCCTACAATTGACCATATGGATACTACCTTACTCCACCACCTGCACGCTGATCTCTTCGAAGTGAATGCCTCTGTCCCTGAATACAAGCGTGTCCTGTACCTGGTGGGTCATTGCGCCGTCCACATAGCTGTAGCTCAGGTGCAGTACATCTCTTTTCTCACCACCCCATTCGTCGCCACCTTTTATCCACTCACAGGTACCATTTGCTGTCACAGCCACATTCGCCCCTTCCACAGCATCCACGGTGATTGTTTTCTCATCCGTTCCCAATGACAGATGCATCATATAATTACCGCCTTCTCCACTATTACGCCCTGTTCCATGAAGAATCACGCTGTTACGTCCCGAAGTTTCAGCACTCCACACCTCATCATTTACCACATAGTCTCTACGGTAGATCGCTGTGTCTACAGCGACACCAGTAGCATCATAGGCTATGTCAATCCCTCTGTGTAGATATTTGCCATGCAGCCCGTTAACGAACTTGATACCGAAAAGGGTAAAATCTTTTGGCTGTACATCCCAATGTGTCAGGATTCTGCGGTCAGGGTTCGCGATATTGGGTAGCCCCCTTAATACCGTATCAGCATTAGAACTTACGATCTTAAGCGGAATCATATAATGATCCTTAAATGCCATTGGATCATCCAGAAATGCGTCTGTCAGTTGTACCTGTATAAGCCCCTGAAAAGAGCCGGACGGAATGATTGCCTTACCATTCGGCGCCAATGTATAATACGACTCTGGCAAGGCCTCTACCGTATCACCATCTGCATTAATAAGATTAGAAGCCAAAGTATTGTCTACCTCAAACGACACTTCCCAATCTCGGGTATTCTCATACATACCTCCTACCCCTACGCCGATATGGAATTTCAACTCCTTATCCAGTGAGTTATCGATCCGATCCTCTCCCAGTGAGAGTGTACGTAGCGGATATTGTAGTGGAAAGTATACAGCCTTGTATTCAAAGTCTTCAAATTCCACTTCCTGATTTTCACATGCCTGTAGTCCACAAGCAAATGCCAGTATCAGCCATAGTTTTTTCATATTTCAATCTTTTAATTGATTCTCTTAAAAGTTCTTCTATTCCTATTGCCAACCTGTATTCTGTGGCAGATTATACTTCTGGGTTTCGCCATAGGGAACAGGTCCATACTGCATGTAATTGTTAAAGTTTCGAGCCTCCACAACCTTTACTTCGGCACTTCCATCTTCTGCTATAAAGATTCCTTTCGCTTCTTCGTTCAAAGGCTTGTCCCACCTTCTCAAATCCCAAAAACGGAAGCCTTCAAAGCTTAACTCCAGCCTTCTCTCATTTTGTACCAGTTCTCTAAACTGCGTTTTGGATACTGCTGCTACCAGATAAGCGTCTGTCATATCAATTCCCGCTCGTTTGCGAATAGCTGACACCACATCTCTTGCCGTAAACCCAATACCCAACGGATCAGCATCAGGTCCCCATGCTTCATTGGCTGCTTCGGCATAGATCAGGTATACTTCAGTAAATCGGATAAGTGTGTAGAAGTGTACCCCATTGGAAGTATTTTTTGGGTCGAGATTTACTGCCTCATTTATAAATTTTTTAAGGTAATAACCTGTACGGGTCGACTCCAAAGTGACATCTATACCGTCTTTGGCAGAAGATATACCTGTCAGGATAGTGTTTCCTTTTAACTTGCTTCCATTATAGATAATATACTCAGCCAAACGGGGGTCTCGGTTGGCGTATGGGTCACTTGGGTCATAACCACTCGCCGCATCCGTAATTGGAAAGCCGTTCTGCATAGGAAATGCATCTACCAGGTTTTGGGTTGGGTTGGTTCTACCTTTTCCAAAAAGTGATGGCGGGTAATTATTGGATTCTCTTCCAATGTTATTGACAAATTTATGTCTCCAGATGATATCTGAGTCATCTTGATCTTTGTAGAAGATATCCCCTGTAGCCGAAAGGGCTGACACTCCTCCATTTGCCTCAATCAACTTACCTGCCGCTAAAGCTGCCATCTCCCAATCTCCTTCACCTTCATTAAAAGCAGGGCTTGCTGCATGTAAGGCAACTCTTGCCTTCAGTGCCTGCACTGCCCATCCATTCATCCGGTTCTCGAACCTTTCTCCAAAAGTAGCATTGTAGTCTGAGTTTCCTGAATTCTCATACTTATCTGTCAGCAAAGCAAGGGCACTGTCACAATCTGCCATAATTTGTACGACACTCTCCTGATATGAACTTCTTGGTAATTTCCAGTCATCAGCGACAGTGAGTGACTTGGTCAATATAGGTACTCCCATCACCTCACCATTGACCACTCCTCCGTGCCTTTTAAGTAATTCAAATGTATACCATGCACGCAAGCCATAGGCTTCTCCTTTTAATCTTTGTGCGTGTAGACGATCCTGTTCCTCACTTTCCCACGACCATTCCACTTCATCAATCCTTTCCATAAACAAGTTGATGTAGTGAAGCTGCTCATAAGCCTTGTCCCAAATACCTATCGGGTTAAAGGTAGACGTCCACTCCCCTGTCGCCATTCTTAAAAAGTTGTCTCCTTTGTTATTGGTGACTGCATCATCAGTAGCCACCTCCTCAAAGTTATAATCTACTGGCAATGCCTGATATGCATTGAGCAGCAACCCTTCGGCAAAAGCGGGATTGGCCAGTACCTGTTCCTCTGTTAACTGATTGTCTCGCTCGGGTTCCAGAAAGCTGTTACACCCCAATACAACCGCCCCTGTCAACCCAATTATCGTATGTATGATTAGTCTTTTCATCGTTAGCGATTTTTATAGCTTAAAATGATGTCCTGAAGCCTACTGAATACAACCTTGTCTGCGGGTTACCGCCTACTGATAGCTGTCTTCTCTCACTCGAAGGTCCAATGGTCAACAGGTTATTACCCTTTATAAATAGGTTCGCATTCTTCATGGCTGCCTTATTTGCCCAGCTACTAGGTAAGTGGTAAGTCAACTGAACAACTCCAAGATTGAAATGATCGTCAGACACCATCCAGAAAGTAGAGTTTCTGAAGTTATTGGCATTGTTCTGTGCGCTCAGTCTCGGATAAGTCGCAGTAGAAGCCGATTCTGGTGTCCATCTTCCTTGTACAACCTCCGAATATTTTCGGTCCCCATAGACCCAGTCATAAGCAGAGTTGTAAATCACTTCTTTTCCCTTTTGAGCTGTTCCCAATGCAAACAATTCCAGGTTCTTATATTTCACTGAGAGATTCACCCCTAATGAGAGCCTTGCTCTTGAGTTTCCAATTAGTTGTTGGTCAGCCTCATCAATGATATTGTCTCCATTCAGGTCTTTATACTTGATATCACCAGGTTGTACTGCACCAAACGATTGGACTGGACTTGATTCGATTTCTTCCTGACTTTGGAAGAAACCTTCCGCCACATAGCCAAAGGTGGCATCAGTCGACTTGCCCTGCTTCAGCCTGTAACTGTCTTCAAATGCAGGTTCATCCACTTCCACTACTTTTGGTACTGCATACAGCAAATTAGCACCAAAAGTCATCAGTAAATCCCCTTTTTTCTTCCTCACATTAATGCCTAATTCCAAACCCTGATCGAGGTATTCCCCATAGTTTTCATAAGGCAAGTAACCTCCAAGGTAAGCTGGGTAAACATTGTTACGCTTTACAATAGAGTCGTAGAATTTGCTCCTGAAATAGTTGGCTTCCATATAAAGCTGATCCTTGAATGCAGCTAACTCAAAACCTGCGTTCAACTCAAACCTTTTGACCCATGACAGGTTAGGATTACCCACATTATTGATTTTCATGTAGTCATTCTGTGCCAGACCATCATAGTAAGTATAGGTACCGTTCTGCTGATAGGTATTGGTATAAAGGTAATAATCACTCACGCCCTGATCACTGTTGATCAGACCTGCACTTGCTTTCAGTTTCAAGAAGTTAATTAACTTATTTCCTTGTAGGAATGACTCCTCTGACAAAATCCATCCAGCACCCAATGCTGGCGAGAATGCCCAGCGATTGTCTTCATTCAACCTGAGAGTTCCAGCTTGTACTGCATCCAATTCCACCAGATATTTGTTATCAAAAGCATAGTGTGCTCTCAACCCAAAATGAAGATTCTTGTCATCCTGAATCACCCCTTCTGTCTGGAAACGGTCAGCGTAAGCCAAAGCCGTGACCGATACCATATGCTTTTCATTGAAAGTACGTTGGTAATCCAACATACCGTAATAGCCAATTCTTCTATAGAAGTAAGCATCTGATATATTGAGTTTACCGGATTGATCATCTGTGCCAATCCTGTTGAAAGCCAGACTGTCCGCCCCGTTTACTGACTGAAGCACCTGTGTTTCATACACTGCATAGGTATTGGTCTGATTGTTTTGAGAGTAATTATGGAAATCAAAGCTCAAAAATGACTTGAAAGTCAATCCTTTGGTAATACCGCTCAGGTCAAAGTCTAGTCCAGTATTCAATTGGGCTGTACGTTGTGTCAACTCTTCTGTTCCTGCCAAAGTCATGTCTCCATAGATATTGGTAGTATATTGCGATGTTCCTCCAAGCACATACTGGTTGTCAATTAGGGTAGCAGAATTACGCATCTCCTCGGGTAACAGACTTGCTGGAATCAGTGCTGGATAATTAAAAGGCAAAAATTCTGAGGCATTTTTCCAATAATCCCCTTTTGGTCCTTTCTGCTTGTCCAGAATCGCTACGACATCAAGACGTGCCGTGATATAGTCATTGATCGCAACATCTGTATTACCTCTGATATTGAATCGGTTGCTCTTTTCACTTTCTCCTGCTCCTGCATTTAGGAAAGAACCTGTCTGGTCCCAACCGATATTTAAATAATATTGCGCTACATCATTTCCTCCTGACATTTCAGTCAAAATCTTGCTGTAGGAATTATAGTCTTTCAGGTAACTATCGCTGTAGTAATTCTCGTTCGGATAGATCAATGGTAAACTGTCTTTGGACGCTATCCTAATCTGATCATCCGAAAACCTAGGGTCTCTTCCATCATTAGCCAATGCTTCATTATAAAGCTGCATATATTCTGGTGTACCCAAATATTTTGGGAGAGAAATGGCTTCCATTACACCAGTTTCGGCAAATACCCTAATTTGCTTCTTGTTAGCTTTTCCTCGTTTGGTAGTAACCAGTATTACCCCTTTATCTGCTTGAGAACCATAGAGCATTCTTGCCGTTACATCCCTCAGAACAGTAATCTTTTCCACTTCCAACAAGTTAATGGTATTAGCAGGTCTAGGAATCCCATCCACTACGACCAAGGCATCTCCTAGGCCTCTGACATTTAAACCTTGCAAGGTACCTGGCACCCTACCGTTCAGTGCTCCATAAACACTTTGTCTTGTATCCTGCTCAAAGATTTTATTGATATCGAGTGAAGTGGCACTGCCCACCATTAACCTTTTTGGCTGTTTTGAAAAGGGTACATTGACCATATCATCAGGTCCCATCTGATAAGGCGCGCTCTCCAATTCAATCCCTGCTGCACCTTTTATTTCACTTACAGTCAATACCTTTGTATAATGACCATCTGCTTCCAGCATCACTTTCCCCGTAGGGCTTGCCTTGATCGAAAACTTACCCGCTGCGTCTGTATAGGTTTCAATTGATCCTTCTTCAGACGAAACCAATACTCCTTCTACAGGGGAACCGTACTGATTTCTGACTTCTGAGGTAATAACCTCAAGTGCCTTTTTCTTCTGGGCATAGGCTCCTGCAGACATCAGTAAGCATAAACCTATGACCCCAATTATATATTTGATTGTAGCATTCATGATTTTAGGTTTTTAAGCTTCGATTTTACCATCCCGTATTTTGCCCGAAACCTTCATACAGTTGGGTCTGATTAACTGGAAGCGGTAACCAGTAATTGCGTTCATCAAACACACGATCCTGTATCCATACTTTCTTGAAATAGGTGTGGTTCTTGTCAAACTCTAGTCCATAAAGTGGCTTGTATTCAGGCAAGTGGGCTATATGCCAACGCCTTAAGTCAAACCAACGATGACCTTCAAAGCAAAACTCAATCGCTCGCTCATTTCTGATTTTCTCACGCAAAGCATCTTTTGAACCTGAAAACTCTGCTGTCAGGCTTGGCATGTTTGCCCTATTTCGGATAATGTTGACAGCTTCTGTAGCAGTCATACCGGTCTTCCCATTAAAAGTTGGTGCTTCGTTTGGCCCATAGACTTCGTTTACTGCTTCAGCATATATCAGGTAGATATCTGCCAACCTCAAGTGAGGGGCCTGAAAACGAAACTGATTCCAGTTCTTATCCACTTTGTTTACGCCAATTGGCCAATACTTTTTGATCATGTAGCCTGTACGACTGGCATCATTGCCCCTGTCCTGTCCACCTATGTACGTTTGGATGTAAGCAGCAGCATTATTGTTCTTCAGGATCCACTTGGTACCATCCAACAATATGGCATTATAGAATCTTGGGTCGCGTCCAGTCCAAGGGTCATTTGGATCATAGCCCGAAGAGGGGTGCTCAATTGGGTAACCATTCGCCATTTCGAAAAGGTCCACAATGTTTTGAGTAGGAGCTTCCATTACAGCATTGCCGCCGAAACGTCCCGGATTGAAGATCCTGCCGTGGAAGTTGTTCATTCTACTGTTACCTACACCAGGATTGATCGCTTCCCAAATTACCTCATCAGTCCAAGGAACTGACCCATCGTTCTTGTGGAAATTGTCAGAGTATGACGACCATGGCAATAACTTGTAAATACCCTTATCAGCCAATTCAATCACGTTCCATGCTGCTTCTGCTGTTCTTTCGCATAGTACTGTATTGTACTGGTAACCGTTGTCATCGTTCATCAATGGACTGGCTGCATACATCAGCGCTTTTGCTTTGATCCCCAATGCAGCTCCTTTTGTGGCTCTTCCAACAGTACTGCTTTGTGTCTCTGTTGAGATCAACTGCCCGAAAGAAGTACGGTCCCAATCTTCAGGTAACAACATGGCTGCTGTATCAAGATCCGCTATAAGACGCTCAGTCGTCTCTCTGTAAGAAAGCCTAGGCATCTGCATGTTATCAGACGGCTTGAAAGCTCGATCGATATAGGGAAGTCCTCCCCAAAACCTGATCAACTCCCAATGAAAATATGCCCTAAAGAAATGTGCCTGACCTTTTAGTAAATCCTTTTCTTCCTGCGTAGCGGATACTAGGTCGTCCATATGGGACAATGCTACATTAGCAGCTCGGATTCCATACCAAGATTCGCTCCACAAGCCTTTTTCAGTACCATTGTCAAGCTTGTATAGAATATTATGAAGTGTATTACTCCAAACATACCAGTAGTTGCCACCATCGAATGCGCCTGAAGGAGAAAAACCTCTGTTATTGATCACATGGTCACCATAATTAAGCGAACCAGTGATAGACTTCTGAAAATAAGGAATCACGTAACCATACATTTGATCCACAAAACCCTGAAAGTCTTCATAAGTACCAAATACGTCCTTTTCTGTCAGGTCCGCACTTTCAGTCTTATCCAAGTAATCATCACAAGCTGTCAGCAACCCAGTCAGCAGCAACAGCAACCAATATTTATATATTCTTTTCTTCATCAGTACCGTGCTTTAGAAGTTGATATTCATACCTAAGTTGTACCGTTTGACCATCGGGTAGTTTTCTCTTCCATAGTCTCCACCTTCCCTGTCTTCAATCATGTTAGTCCACAAAAACAGGTTGTTACCGTTAAGGAATATCTTGGTTTTGGTTATCCCCAGCTTTTTCAGGTATTCACTACTGAAAGTGTAAGCTAGTTCAGCGGTATTCAATCTCAGGTAAGAAGCATCCTTGATCCAGTAATCTCCTTTTGGCGAACCTGAATTGTAACGGATATGTGGATAAGTAGCTGTACCAGCTGTTTGCGGTGTCCATGAGTCATAATAATGGAATGGTCTCACAATTGAGTAACCAAGGTTATACTCTCCCATGTTGATCTTTCTGGAAACATTATGTGCACCATAGAATTGTAACATTAAACTGAATCCTTTGTAATCACCACCTAACGAGAAGTTATATGTGTATTGTGGGCGACTTGGGTAACCAAATGGTACAGCATCATAGGTATCAATTACGCCATCGGCATTGTAGTCTACGATTCTGAAGTCACCTGGCAGTGCTTCCGTATTGTTGGTTCCCATTACCCCAGTATACATCTCATCCCAGCTGTCAATAAAGTCATCTGTCAACTGTGTACGTGTCTGGTTTATTTGATACCCTTCACGCTTCTGGTAATCATAAGCCAGCTCAGGGTCTTCCATATACAGGATCTCATCCTTGGCAAAGTTGTAACTTGTTTTTGCCCAATAATGCAGACCAAAATCTGTTACATGATTGATATTGAGCTCCAATTCCCAACCGTGTGTCTTGGTTTCTCCAAGGTTGGCAGCTACAGGCGCAGCACCAAAGAATACTGGCACATTACGCTCTCTTCCATCCATAAAAATTCCGGTCCTGTGTTCCCAGAAATAGTCTAGGTTAATAGAGAGGAAATCGTTGAAAAATCCTGTTTCTATACCAATATTTTGCTTATGTGCGGTTTCCCAAGTAGCATCTGGGTTAGCAATAATGTCCTCACGATAAATGTCAAAACTATTCTGCAAGTAAGGATAGCCGAAATTCATATTGCCTCCCTGTACCCAACTAGACTGATACAGCCAACGAGCTACTCCTTGGTCACTACCTACTTTACCATCTGAGTACCTGAACTTGAGGTGATTCATCACCTTGGCTACAGGCTGAAAGAATTGCTCATTGGACACCAGCCAACCAAAGGCATAAGATGGGAAAAAGCCAAAGCGATATTCCTTTGAAAACTTTTCTGAACCGTTGTAAGCACCGTTAAATTCGGCAAAATAACGATCGTTGAAGTTATAGGTCAGCCTTCCTACCCAGTCTTCCCGATAAGATGGAAAGTTACTTCCTGTTGCACTTTCCTGTCTATTAAACAGCGCCAAACCTGTCACGTTGTGTTTACCGAACTTTCGACTATAGTTGACTGATGCCTGATAAAACAGCTGATACCTAGTCTTATTCAGGTCATTGTCATTATTCAGCTCTACAAACCTCTCTGGGTTGACCTGATAAGGTACAGGTACGTAATTGTAACCTGTCGTGCCCTGTCCTTGATTTAGATAGGTTATGGCAGCCAAACTATCTTCTGCTGTTTGTGCATCCACAATGCTTGGGTCAATATATTTTAGTAGTGTACCGAAGTCATTGATATCCTGCCCAGATGTCTCCAGATAAGTATCATAAGAGAAGCGTCCATTAAACGATAGTCCTTTGGTAATAAAGTCCAGTTTCTGGTTCAGTTTCAGGTCTGCCATCACAGATGTCCTGTTCTGGACATTGTAACCTCCATAATTGATAGCTGCGACACTGTTTTGGTACCTGTCGTCAACGGGGCTTTGTGCAAAAGTGCCATCAGTATACTGAACAGGGAAAAGATCAGGCGGAGCCTCGTAAACACCTTTCCAGAAAGTATCCCCATTACCTGCCGAAGACTTCTTCATCCCCAAGTACCCTGAAATGTCAGCTGTGAAAATAGTAGACGGTGTCACCTGAAAATCCAGATTACTCCTGAAGTTAAAACGATCATAGGAAAACTCTGGATCGTATCCCTGTCCAAAGTCTGTCGTCGCCAATACGTCTCCATCATGGGTATAAGCCAATGAAGCGAAATACTTGACGAACTTGGTACCGCCAGTAACGTTCATATTCATCCTATGTGACATCGCATAGTCTTCAGTCATATAATCAGACCAATTAACATCTGGATAAATTTCCGGCAAATCCTGTAAACGGTAATGTTCCAAAATCTCGGTAGGTGTATAAAAACCCCAAGTGTTCTCATTGATTACCACCTGATTTTCGACTGCACGGTTACGTAATGCAAGCGCCTGATACGAACCAAGTACCTCGGGTATTTTGGATATTTGCTTCACGGAAGCATTTGCCGAAAAAGTTAATTCTGGTTTACCCTCTGCTCCTCTTTTGGTTGTTATCAGGATCACCCCATTGGCTCCTTTTACACCAAATACGGCAGTTGCTGAAGCATCTTTGAGAACAGAAATGCTTTCTACCTCACTAGGGTCGATATCATTCATATCCCTTTCTACCCCATTGACCAAAATAAGCGGTCCACCTCCATTCCAGGTAGACTGCCCCCTGATCAGGATACTAGAAGCATTAGCACCTGGCTCGCCTGTAGTTGAGATAGTAGCCACCCCTGGTAGCAAACCAGTCAGTGCGTTGGAAAGGCTGGTTACACCACCTGTCCTGTTAATTTCTTCTGCAGTTGCATTGGTTATAGCCCCGACAACGCTCTCCTTCTTTTGCTCACCATACCCAACTACTACAATCTCGTCCAAAGCAGTAACATCCAGTTCCAAACCAATATCCATCACACTAGCTGTGCCGACCTTTACTTCCTGAGTCTTAAACCCTATATAAGAAAATACAAGGATTGACTCATTTGTAACATTTAAGGAGTATTGCCCTTCAAAATCAGTAAGTGTTCCGGTTTGGGTTCCTTTAACCTTAACATTAACCCCTGGTAAAGGACTATTGTCATCAGTTGAAATCACCTGTCCTTTTAGGATCCTTTGCTGTCCAGAAGCTTCAGCAAAGCTGAACAGCAAGAGCATCATGCATAAAATCCATTGTATAGAAACGTGTTTCATTGAAATAATTTTTTGGATTACTATTGTGCCCCATTGGGGGGCAGTGCATAGTCAAATCTAGATGAAACCCTATTGATGGATTTGCTTATTTGTTTGTATGATTTTCAGTTTTAGCATATCTGTACATTTGACACATATAAAGTGTACGATTGTAAATGATTGTTAAAATTATAAGATCCTGTACATATGGACAAATGACAATAGAACAAACCTTACCAGCTTAAAAAGGATATAATACCTCTAAATACACCCCATTTCGCTTAGAAATTAGCATAACAAGCCATGCAGCACTACCCTATCCTAATAAATAGTGTAATGATGACAGGGTATAAATTTTCAAATATGACAGAAAGTTGAGACGGGAAATGGGCTCTTTAAAATGTTGGAAGGAGATTTAGACAAAATATAAAAGGTCTAACTAATATCACTACACGTTGATTTGACAAACTGTCACAGTACTAGAGGTTAAAAAGTATTGTTTATGATACAATGATTCTGAAAATAACTTTCTTCAATTGATTTAGAGAGTTAGGGTTCTCCGTTTAGAATTATCAAAACTTCTCTCTAACAGGCCAAACTTATAGTCTCACTATTTTAAGCATCCATAAAAAAACAAAAGGTGCAGCATGGAATTAATCCATACTACACCTCTCATAGGTACCGTATATAATGTTTTAAACACTTGCTACATTCAAGAACTTTCTGATTCCTGTAGCATATTCAGGATCTGCTTTCTCAAAGTGTGCCAGCTGTCTCTCAATGATATATTCAGAAACGCCTTGCATTGCCCCAGCAATATTAGTACAAAGCCTTTCCTTCTGTCCTTCATCAAACATCCTGAACAGGTCTCCAGCTTGCTTGTAATCACCGTAGGTATCGTTTTCCTCATATCGGGTAACGTCACCATTGATTTTCATCGGTGGCTCAGCAACTGAACTGTCTTCTATCGGACCTCCTTTTGTATTCGGCTCGTAGTAAGCGTCCGGATTGCTGTTGAAGTTCTCAAAGAACCTCATTGACCCATCCCTGTGGTAGTGGTGCATTGGACACTTTGGTTGATTGGCTGGCAATGCCTCATAATGTGTTCCTAACCTATACCTATGCGCATCTGCATAAGAGAATATACGTGCCTGAAGCACCTTGTCAGGTGAGAAACCAATACCCGGAACAATATTGGAAGGGGAATATGCTGCATTCTCAATATACTGCCAGTAGTTATCAGGATTCTGGTTCAATTCCATCTCGCCCACCTCAATAAGCGGGTAGTCCGCATGAGGCCATACCTTGGTCAAGTCAAACGGGTTGTACGGTGTTTTCTCCGCATCTGCTTCCGGCATTACCTGAACATAGAGTGTCCACTTAGGAAATTCACCTTTCTCAATTGCGCCATAAAGCTCTTCCTGATATTTTTCCCTTGTCTCACCAGTAATCTTCGCTGCTTCTTCATTGGTATAATGCTTATGTCCCTGCTGCGTCTTGAAGTGGAATTTCACCCAGAAACGTTCTCCCTTGTCATTCCAGAACGAATAAGTATGAGAGCCATAACCATTCATGTGCATTGGTGTCTGTGGTATACCCCTGTCAGACATCAGGATTGTAATCTGATGCAATGATTCAGGCGTCTGAGACCAGAAATCCCACATCGCTTCAGGAGAACGGAGATTAGTCCTTGGATGGCGTTTCTGTGTATGGATAAAGTCCGGGAACTTATAACCATCACGGATAAAGAAAACAGGTGTATTATTCCCTACAATATCCCAGTTTCCTTCCTCTGTATAGAATTTAACGGCAAAACCTCTTACATCACGCTCTGTGTCTGAAGCACCTAACTCTCCGGCCACAGTTGAGAACCTTGAGAGTAAAGGCGTCTGTTTTCCTACTGTGGAGAAGATATTTGCCCTTGTATATCTTGTAATATCATTGGTCACTGTAAATGTTCCTAATGCTCCCCAACCCTTCGCATGCACAACACGCTCAGGAATCCTTTCACGGTTCTGGTGCGCCAGTTTTTCCAACAGCTGGTAGTCTTGCAGTAGTACTGGTCCTCTGGTTCCTGCGGTAAGTGATTGTTGATTGTTAGCAATAGGTGCCCCTGCTGAGGTCGTCATTTTCTTAGAATCCATATTCATTTAGATTTTATTGTTTTAAATAATTCAGCGGGTATTGAGGGCAAAAGTATAAAGGGCATCTGAGGTAAAAGCTAAAGGATTGTCCCCGTCAAACTTGATCATAGTCATTGCCTTTAAATTTCCTTTTGGAAGTGTGAGAAGGTAAAATTATCCCTGCAATACAGTTATTAAAGATTTACAATCCTGTCAGGCTGCATGAATTTTACTGACAGACAAACGGTTTGAGTTCTTTATATTGATAATATTGAAGATGGCTTCCACCCACTGTTCATCGTCATTCAGACTTTCCGTAAAATGAAATTTTTGCCCACCAAGTGATTCGAACAACTCACGGTATTCCTCTCCTATTTCCAGAGTAGTCTCAAGGCAGTCTGCCACGAATGATGGGGATACCACCAGAAGGTTCTTGGTGCCAGCCTGAGCCAGTGACTCAATTGTGGCATCGGTATATGGTTTGATCCAAGGGTCTTTCCCTAATCGGCTCTGAAACGATGTGGTATAGGAAGGTCGGCTAAGCCCTAACTTATCTGCAATCAGGTCGGAGGTTTCCTTGCAGGCTACTTTATAGTCATAAGGATTGTTTTTTCTCCTTACTTCCTTATTCAGCTTTGTGATATGTCTTTCAGGGACACCGTGATAGCTGAACAGTACATGTTCAGGCTTATACTTTTCAATATCCTTTTTAACCTTCTCCACAAATGCATCGATATAAAGCGGATGAGTGTGATAAGAATTGATAAACTCCATGCTTGGAATAACCTGCCAAGTAGATACGACTTCCATCACTTTCTGGGCAACAGAACCTGTAGTGGCAGAAGCATACTGAGGAAACAGTGGAAATACGACAATCTTTTCTACTTGCTCCTCTCTAAGGGCTTCCAATCCTGCCTGAATTGAAGGGTTCTGGTAACGCATTGCCAGTTGGACTGTCACCTGTATCCCTGCACTTCGGTACATTTCATTTAGTTTTTTCTCCAATGATCTGCCATGAACAAGCAAAGGTCCCCCATCTTCTCCCCAAAGCTTTTTATATTCTTTCGCCACATGCTTAGACCTGAATGGTGCAATAACCCCTTTGACCAGTAGTGACCTCTTCCAATAAGGAATGTCTATCACTCGATTATCCATCAAGAATTCTGTCAGGTACTTTCTTACTGAGCTTCTTTCCGGTGTATTAGGCGTGCCAAGGTTTACTAACAATATTCCTACTTTTTTCATGTCCAGCTACTTACGTGGTTGATTTGATTTTTTTAAGCGTCAGAAAATCAATTATTTCCTCTATACTTCAATTATTCTGTTCTATTGTTCATTTGTGTTATGCAAAGATTCAATAGTGATAAATATTTATCAAATTGATAATATTAAGTAGTATATTTATAAAATAAATATGTTTGCATTTGAATCTGTAATTCAATCCATTATAGATCAACAAAAACTAAGAAGGCATTATTAAATCCAGCAATTATGACTTTACAACAGTTGCAATATGTAGTGGCATTGGACAATCACCGACATTATGTCAAGGCAGCAGAGAGCTGCCATGTAGCACAACCGACTCTGACACTGCAAGTCAAAAAACTGGAAGAACAGGTAGGACTCCTGCTATTTGATCGTTCCAAACAACCTTTGACTCCTACTCCTATGGGCAAGAAGTTTATCCTGAAAGCAAGGCAAATATTACGGGATGTAGAGCAGCTGAAAACGATGGTCAGTGATGACCGGAATGAAATAAGTGGGACATTCAGGTTGGGTATTATCCCCACCTTGTCACAGTATCTGCTGCCACTGTTTCTAAAAGAGTTTACAGCGTTGTATCCCGATACACGGTTGGAGATAAAAGAGATGCAAAGTGAGGAAATGATCAATACCCTGACCAATGGCACGCTAGACTTAGGATTGATGGCAACCCCTTCTGGAGATGAACAAATCAGGGAAATTCCTATTTTCTATGAGCCTTTTATGGTGTATGCCCACAAAGACCATGAGATTATGCAATGTGGACAAGTAACACCTGATGACTTAAAAAGAGAAGGGCTTTGGCTATTGAATGAGGGGCATTGTTTCAGGAATCAGGTACTTGAAATCTGTGAGTTGAGAAGCTACCATCAAAATATCTCTTTTGAGAGTGGATCAATTGAAACCTTGAAACGGCTAATCCCCCATACAAATGGCTATACCCTGATTCCGGAGCTTTCCTATCTTCAAGTACTTGACCATGAATTTGTCAGGGAATTTCAGGAGCCTAAACCAGCCAGAGAAATCAGCCTTGTGGTTCATAAGAGTTTTACAAAAGAGCTTTTGCTGGCAAACCTAAGGAAGACGATTCAGCACAATATTCCGGAGCATTTCCAGAAAGCCAATCGCTTTATTACAGTGAAGTGGAGATAAAACATAGCTATACTCTAAATCATTTTTAAACTACGGCTAACTAAAAAAATTATACTATTAACATTCAATATTAGCTCATTTAGGGTTTTCTAAATCAAAAAATCCCCCTCACTCTTCGTAAGGGGGATTTATATTTTTTATAGGCTAATGAATCATTGATTATGACTCACAGCTTGAGCAAGTCACCAAGTTTGCAATAAACTCTTTTGACACACTTTGGCTTCTTTGGTAATACAAAGTCTTAACACCCAATTTCCAAGCCTCAATCAGTAACCTGTTCACTTCCTTAACAGGTAGGTCAAACGGAATATTCAGGTTCAAGCTTTGCGCCTGATCAATAAACTTCTGACGGATAGAAGCCTGTTGGATAATCTCCAGCTGGCTGATTTCCTTAAACGTCTTGAATACTTCTTTCTCCTCTTCAGTCAATCCATCAAGGTGCTGTACACTACCATGCTGCAGCATGATGCTGTGCCAAGTAGCCTCAGAATCCATACCTTTCTCTACCAACAGCTTCTTCAGGTATTTATTCTTACGCATAAAGTTACCCTTAGCCAAACCTGCCTTGTAGTAGTTACTACTAAATGGCTCGATGCCCGGAGATGTCTGACCCAAAATAGCAGATGAAGAAGTAGTTGGAGCAATCGCCATCAATGTAGAGTTACGTCTGCCGTATCCTTCCAATATCTCTGGCTCACCATAGATTTCAGCCAGTTCTCGGCTTGCCTCATTGGCTTTCTCTTGGATTCCTTTGAAGATTTTGTTTGTCAGTGCTTTTGACTGCATTCCTTCAAAAGGAATCATATTCTTCTGCAAATATGAGTGCCAACCCATAGCGCCCAATCCAAGAGCACGGTGTCTTTTGGCAAAACGGTTTGCTGAAGCAAGGTAATAGTTACCTTCTGTTTTAACGATAAATTCCTGAAGTACCGCATCAAGCAGGTAGATGGCTATTTTAACGGCATCCGTATCCTTCCACTCATCATACAGTTCAAGGTTCATAGAAGCCAGACAGCAAATAAATGACTCATCATGACTTGAAGGCAAGGCAATTTCTGAACACAAGTTACTTGCATGGATTGTCAGGTTCTTATCCTTATAGACATCCGGTTTGAAACGGTTGATATTGTCTGAGAAGAAAATATACGGCAATCCCTTCTGCTGTCTGCTTTCCAGTACTTTTGCCCAAATTTCTCTTTTCTCTCTATCACCATCAATCATTTCCTGCATCCAGTAGTCTGGTACACAAACACCAAAGAACAGGTTCTGAATAGGGTTACCAATGTTTTTGATCTCCAAAAACTCTTTGATATCCGAATGGTCGATGTCAAGGTATGCCGCAAATGCACCTCTTCTTACGCCTCCTTGTGAAATAGTGTCCATCGCAGTGTCAAATAGTTTCATAAAACTAACTGCACCACTACTTCTACCATTATCTGTTACGGCACTACCACGCTCACGAAGCTCACCAAAATAACCTGATGTACCACCACCAATTTTGGTTTGCATAATCACCTCACCAAGTTTGTGGGTAATGCTTTCGATATTATCAGGTACATGTACGTTGAAACAAGAAATAGGAAGACCTCTTTCTGTTCCCATGTTCGCCCAAATCGGAGAACTAAGGCTTATCCACCCTTTTTCAATAATTTCAACAAAAGACTCTGCCATTTCAGGTTTGTACAGACGCTTAGCAGCAGCTGTAGCTACTCGTCTGATTGCTGCCTGAACAGTTTCGCCTTTCAATAGATAACCTCTATTGAGCATATTCTGGCTCTCTTCATTGAGCCACCATAATCTTTCCATTTATCTTTCGCTTTTCTCTTTAAAAAAAGAACTACTATATATCACAGCCATTCAGAGAGATAAAAAAAAGTAGCATTATTGGGTTTATATCCACCTCTCCTTTAGAGTATCTTTTTAACTGGATCAAGAACCTCCTAATTATTATAACTTGATTTCGGATACAGTTGATCAGCTAGCAACATTTATTAAAACAGGTCATCAGCAGTGATGCTCTTGTCATGTTTGGTATATTCTACCGGACGCTTAGCGAAAAAGTCATCCAAACTGTTAGCAAAAACTTCTTCCTCAAACCATACCATTGGCTGGTAATTGCTGTCAGAAACATAATAAAGTTTATCAAGGCCAATTTTAGTAAGGCTATCATCAACACGGAACTTCATAAAGTTTAAAAGGTTTTCCTTGCTGATGTTTTCAATTTCACCTCCTTCAAAAATCCAGTCTAGAATATTTGACTCAACTTGAATAGAATCTGCCACAATTTCACGTAACTCTTCAACTGTCTCCTCATCGAAGAAATCAGGGAATTCTGACTTGATCGTATTCACGATATAGATTCCTGCATTTGCATGTACCTGTTCGTCAATAGAAGTCCAAGCAATGATGTTGCTGATATTTTTCATTACTCCCTTAAAACGAGTAAATGAAAGGATAATCGCGAATTGGCTGAACAATGATACGTTTTCGATCAGGATAGAGAAAAGGATCAACGAGAAAACGTATTTCTTTTTGTCCTGAGACTTAGTATGTGCCAAAGCATCCGAAAGATAGTCAATACGCTGACGGATTACAGGCGTCTCAATTAGTTTTCCAAACTCGCTATTGTAACCCAATACATCTAACAAACGGGAGTACGCTTCTGAATGGCGGAATTCACATTCAGCAAAAGTGCTTCCCAATCCATTAAATTCAGGCTTTGGAAAATGGTGATACAGGTCGCCCCAAAAAGACTTCACAGCTACCTCAATTTGAGCAATAGCCAAAAGACTTCTCTTCACAACCTCTTTTTCATTTTCATTCAGGTAAGAATGAAAATCCTGTACGTCTGCAGTAAAATCTACTTCTGAATGTACCCAGAAAGACTTGTTAATTGCTTCTGTAAACTGTAATACTTCAGGGTATTCAAATGGTTTGTAGTTAATACGTCTGTCAAAGATACTCATATTGCTGCTTTTATTGTATTGAGAAAACCATTCGCACCAGCAATATGTACAGAACACACCCATCAGAGACATTTTGGCATAAATGACTTTGTTGATCGATCTAGACATTTGCTTTTGATGCGAAAGCAAAATCCACACACCAAGAAAGGTAATCTGGCTTATGGCATAACGCCACTCACAGTTGCGCTACAGCTCGTGATTCCCACACGATTCCCCTATTTTTCTTCCCAAAATTTTTGAGTGACTTGGTGTGTAATCCGGGACGCAAATTTATAGATATTTTTTTGGTTTCATAGCAAGCGGCTAACTCGTTTTTCGAAGTTTTTATACTGCCTTCATTATGAATTAGAATCAATTTTTAACACAACATTTTTTATAAAAATCAGTTACCAAAAAACACCTTTCAATTTTATTTATTTCCAATTAAATACAGCACAAAACATGCGTATACACATTGTTAAAGTGTAAAAAATAATAAAACTTCACATGAATACATATTAAGAGGGCTTATCATAAATAGGGTTTATATCACAAGAATTATATTATCTCTTTATACTTTTCTGAACTATTATTGTTATTAACATTCTAAATATTCATTGATATAATTCAGTAGCATAAATAGCCATTGCAATCACTACTTTTTCACCTTTAAAAAGTCATTCATAAAACACAAACCTTCTATGTATAGATGAAGACTTATTAGCGCATTAATTTTTCACTTGCTACACTGACCTATTCACTTAACACTTTACAGGTTTATACAAGAATTTCCTATTCAGTATATATGATAAAATGTTAGGAGAAGTGTAAAATGTGACAAAATATTCTATGATTTAATGATGGTAAAAAATAGTTTTTGAAACTATCAAGTATTATTATTTGTCTTTACGTTTTACCAGTTCACTACTTTTTTATGAGATATACTTAAAAATATATAGTAACATAAAAAATATCTCCAAATAGTGGCTACATCTTGTTATGGCAATAATTTTTAAAACAGGTTTATAGTGGTCTTTAATATTTTGATCCTAACTGAGGATGTATACGTTTGAACTTATCCCAATTTTCAGGTACACGAAATACTCAGTATTCACTCACTTTTATTATTTACTAAAGAAACTACTTACCATAGAATAACTAGTCAGATTCAAGTGGTCAAAATGACCACTTGCTATTATGACAAAGTAAATAGTGAGTCTTGAATATTTTTCTCTTTTAAATTTAAGCGTAATACATGTTTGTTCACCTATTTCAAGTGGTCAAAATGACCACTTGGTTTGTATCTCTATTTGAGAGTACAGGGTAGAATAAATCAGAAACTAACTATCTATTGTAACTAAAGGCTAAACTGATAAAACAGATATAAACGATATTCTCTAAATTTCCTACATAGTAACCTCCATATGATTATCCCTTGTAGTGTAAAGATATTTTTTAGGGTAGATAATTAGACTTAACAAAAAATTAGTACCTATACTCCAGTTTCAAAGTAGCGCAAACAACCTTTACTATTAAATAGAAAAACACACTTTCTCAGATAAAAAAGAAAGTCCTAATTCTGTCTCATTAGCATTCAAATTTCAATTGAGACCTTACAGTACATAAGTAATTTCGTATTCAAGTGGTCAAAATGACCACTTGATCTAATTCACTATTTTATAGTATTAGATTGAATATTTTAAGAACTAATGATCAATTGATATATTTAATAATTCAAATAATTTTCTTTTCCCTAAAGCAGTTATTACAATTTCTCGTGAATATTGCTTTCTTCTTATCCAATCATTTTCCAAGAAGTTTTCCAAAATAGCTGCACCAAGTGCACCTGCGATGTGATGTTTCCTTTCTGTCCAATCTATACACTTGTGTGCAAATGACCGTTTTTTGTTTTTTAAGGTATCCACTTCAATACCTAATTCTCTAAACCAGTCCTTACCAAAATCAGTAACCTCAAAAGTAGTATCTTTCGATATAATTATTTTATTGTCTAATAAAGATTTGACAAGATCAACAGAAAGTTTCCCCGCAAGATGATCATAACATGTCCTCGAAAACGTAAGTTTTTGTGCCGCTACACTTTTCTTTGTCTCTATTTTCTGAATCGCAATTAAGCTAGCCATAGACTCAACAACCTGAGCAACTTGCTCATTAGCTAGTCTAAAATATTTGTGTCTACCTTGTTTATCGGCTATCACTAAGTTGGCATCAATCAACTTAGATAAATGATTACTGACCGACTGCCTTGAAATATCAGCAAAACCTGCCAGTTCTGTTGCAGTATAAGCCTTGCCATCTAGTAATGACCATAATATTATTGACCTCGCTTTATCACCAATAAGTGAAGCAATCTTAGAAAACTCTTTTTCTACTTTCATGCGACAAAAGTAAATAGAAATCATATTCCATAGTTCATTTTAAAATGAATCATATCCATATAAGTTCTATTTCCTTTGCAAAAGCAAAAAATTGAGATCATGAAAGACTTGGAAATTATTTTGGAAAACAAAGCTGGTATGTTGGCTCTGATGGGAGAAACTTTAGGAAAACATCAGATAAGCCTTGAAGGTGGAGGTGTCTTTGACAATGGAAAATATTCGGTAGCCCATTTTTTGATTGAAGAGGCAGAAAAAGCGAAAGTAGTATTAGAAGAGGTAGGAATAAAAGTCGTCAGCACTAACGATGTAATTATTCAAAAATTAAGACAGGATATACCTGGTCAATTGGGGGTATTTTGTAAAGAATTAGCGAATGCTGGTGTCAACATTTTGACCCAATACAGTGATCACTCAAACCAATTGATTATTGTTCCTGATAATTATGAGAAAGCAAAGTTAGTATCAGACAAATGGATGAAAACATGGTGGGATAATCAAGATTACAGTATATGAATAGGGAACACAAATACTCATCCAATATTCAATGGACAGGTAACAAAGGAGAAGGCACATTAAATTATAGTGCATTTGAGAGAAGTTACACGATTTCAACAGAAAATAAACCAGACATTTTAGGTTCTTCCGATCCGTCTTTTAAAGGAGATAATACAAAATATAACCCAGAAGAATTACTGCTAACCTCAATAGCTGCCTGTCATATGCTTTGGTATTTGCATTTATGTTCAGAAGCAGGAGTCGTTGTCGTGAATTACGTAGATCATCCTACAGGCACTATGGTCGAAACAATAGGTGGAAGTGGGCATTTTTCAGAAGTGATTCTTAATCCAATCGTGAAAGTAAGTAAATACTCAATGATTGAAAAAGCTAACGAATTGCATAAGAAAGCAAATGAGCTATGTTTCATTGCCAATTCAGTAAACTTTAAAGTAGCACATCAGCCTACTTGTATCATTGAATAAAAGGTAAAGCGATTAATTTCAACACATAATTAATCGAAATAGCCGATAATACATTAATAACTTATTAGCATAAGAAAAACATGATTCAAGTGGTCAGTTTGACCACTTGAATCAACTAGCAGTAATTTTATAAAAATCACAACATCCATATCTTTTATTTTATAATAAGAAAATAGAGTAGGGGAGACCTTTTTAAAAAGTTATATCAAAGCATTAATAAGAATTTTGAAACACACAGTTATGATTAAGCTCAATTCAACCAAATATTAGAACGATCTCTATTTCAAATGGTTTCTAAGTATTTTCTTTTTTAAAAAATTTGATCTCCTATTATTAAGAAAGTATTGAATTGGAATGGGAATTTTCTATTCTAACCCTTTCAGGGTTATGATATAATGAATGTCATAAAACCAGGATTGCCTTCTGGAACTAATGTGGTTTGTTTATTTAGGAAAGGGTTTTTCTGTAAGGGAAAATCATCCTGAAGAAATTAAAAAATAGTAGCTTCAAGCTGTTGTCTGAGTATAAGTAAATCATATTTATCCAACTCCAAAGAAGTTTACCCCTTCTATTTATTCAATTAAAGACTGTTCATAAATCATTGAAGAGCTCACAACTTCCGAATGCTGCTTAATATTCTTCCGTTTATTGAGACTTTTTATATTAAAAAAAGCCACTGGAGAAAAGTTTTTGACTTCTCTCCAATGGCTTATTTAGACAATAACGTATAATTTTCAAGTGGTCAAAATGACCATTTGAAACCAAATTGTCCTATTGCATTGATTTTAGCTTCTCCAAAAGACTACTAAATCGTTCTATTGCAGAATTGATCTGCTCTTGATCATTACTTTTGATAAGCTTGTTGACTTCTTTTTCAGCTTTTAACTCAAACTTTTGCCAGGCATTCAATACATTATCATCAACTGGATTTGAAGTTTCCACAGTATCTTCCTCAAAAGTTTCCTGCTGCTTTGAAGCCTCATACGCTTCTACACTACCTCCTTCTCTCAATACAGAAAGTAATACATCCAAATCTTCAGGTTGCATCTTACCGATATATTCCACATCCTGTTTTTTTAGATAAGACTCACCTGAAAGGTAAAGTATTCTTTCATCTTCCGGAAGTGAATCTACTCCAGTCGCTATAACAGCATCCCTTCTGATTGTTTTCTCACCTACATGGAATTCTTCTGCTAAAATTTCAGATGTTTTCTTATTCCCACCAACAACTCTTCCACCACCATGGCCATCTTTTAGCAAGTTATACTGAACTCCTCTGAAGTATGAAACTTCCTGTGCAGTAAGGTTTCTGCGCCCCATCTGCAAACGGATCATATACTGTTTGACAGCACTGATATCGGCTAACTCTAACAGTTCATACTTGAATTCAACACCTAATTCTGAACAAATCTGGTATCTGTGGTGACCATCAACAATGATATAGTCATCACCTTGTCTCCACAATTTTAGAGGCTCTTTACAACCATCTTTACTAATACCTAGTTTCAGAAGGTTATATTCTTGTTCATTTAATGGGCGAATAAATTTCTGTAGTTCAGGTAAGATCTTGATATTTTCCCTTACTACATCTTTCATCTGATCAGCCAAGGCTGAACGGCTACCGAATTTATCCTTTACGCCAGTTCCTCCTTGCTTCAAAAATTTCTTAGCCATTTGATATTTCTTTTGCTAGTTCCATATAATCTTCCGCAGCATTAGCTCTATTGTCATACGAGAATATATCCATTTTTGCCGCTACTGCTTCTACTACAGATATATTGTTACGTATCATCGAATCAAATACACGTACATGAGAAAGTGTATCCTTCAAATCATCCATATAATGCTTGTGTACTACCGTCTTTTTATTGACAAGTGTGAACAGAATACCTTCAACCTGCAAATCAGGATTAAGGTCTCTGGCATCTTCAAGCAGGTTAAACATATTTTCTAGGCCTGTTACAGAATAAGGCTCAGGCTGAACAGTCAAAAGAACACTGTTTGATGCCACCAAAGATGTACCTGTCAACATACCCAATGAAGGAGGACAATCAATAACGATATAGTCATATTGATTTCGGACAGTGGATATTACTTCTCTTAACCTTTTAAAGCCAGAAATTGGCTTTTGTTGAAGCTCTAATGTGGCCTTGTCAAGACGCAAATCAGAAGGACAAATATGAAGGTTTTCTTCAATTTCTAAGATTACTTCTTCAATCGGTAAATTATCTTCCTGCATGATGCTATTCAGCAGCTGAACTTCAGGATGTTCAATACCCAAGCCTTGAGATAGGTTACCCTGAGGGTCCATATCCAACAAAAGTACCTTTTTGCCTAACATGCTTAGGGCTTTGCCAAGGTTACAAGCAGTTGTTGTTTTACCAACTCCACCTTTGTTATTGGCTACTGAAATTACTCTACCTCCTGTAATCTCTTTATATCCATATCTGGCTAAAACAGGGGCTAATCTTTCAATATGATCCAGCTTAAGGACTCTGTTACCGTTAAGTACTTTTGACAGCAAAGAGCTTGGAAGATCAGCAGCCTTTTCCAAAGCAGAAAGAGAAAGTGCAGGGTTTTTCTTTAAAAAATCAATTACATCAAAGTTTGTCATATTATCTCAGAAGTTTGATTTGAATCAATATTTAAGTGTGTCAAGTTATACTAACGATAACTGTATTATGTCACATTATTTCTATCAATCTGAATAATTAATAATGTAAATTTAGACAAAACTACTTTTAAAGATAAAATTTTAGACAAAAAATTTTAATTTGCTGTCATAAGGGCAAAAATAAAGTATTTCAGGTCACATTATTATGGCTAACAGTGATAATACTCGCCTTATTTTAGTATATATTGTCACAATAGGAAGAGTCTTAGTATAAAGTGTCATATTTCAAAAGAGCCGATAGGGTTACAGTAATTAATGAAATGGCATTTATAAAATAAATTCTTGTAGAAAATATAAAAGAATAACTCATCACAGTATATTGTGGCATATAATTGTGTAGTTATTATATTACTTATTTAATTATATATTATAGGCGCTGTAATTGGTTGATAACCAATTTTTTAAATACCATAATTGTGACAATATATACTAACTATTGTTACAGGTTATACTAATTAAGGTGACAAGACATACTATATTATTGTGATAAGATATACTAATAAAAGTGTCATGATATACTAATATTTGTGACGAAATATACTTTGCATCAGATTTACTATGTGACAACATATACTAAATGTGTCTGCTTATACTATGAAAAGCGATAATAATAAAACAATAGAGGTAGATATAGAAAATAGGGTAGTCAAGAAGTCTAATAGGCTTGTGAATGCACAAGACACTAGACCTATGACGGCTATTGAAAGAAAGTTGATCTTATTTTCCATTACTGAAGCCAAGAGTGAAAACAAAGGGAGATACCACTCTGAGTTTACTGTACAGGAGTTTTTTGGGAGAAAGAATATTGGAAAGCAGCAGTATGATAGTATAAGAAAGGCTGCTGAAACCCTGATGCAGACACAGATAAGGATGGATGTGGGCGATGTAGATAGCGGAAACCACAAAATGGACCTAATTAACCTCTTTGAACGATTTAAAGCAGATCAACAGAGTGGAAAGGTAAGAGTGGAGTTTACCCAAACGATCAGTCAGCATATCCAAAAGGTAAAAAGTAACTATACAACATACCTTTATCATAATGTATCAAAATTAAGGTCTGATTTTGCTATTAGGATCTATGAGTTGCTATCTCAGGGCTTAGGCAAATATCCACACAGGGACTTTTCTCTTGATGAGCTAAAAGGGAAGCTGGGGATTATGGGGGTGACATCCTATGAGAACTTTGCAAACCTTAAACGTCGGGTCTTGGAGCCTGCCTGTAAGGAGATTACAGAGAAATCTGATATTGAAGCAAGTTGGAAGGTATTGAAGAAATCTGGTAGAAAGGTCACGCACGTTCGGTTTTTTATGAAAGATATGAAAACCGAAGCAGGCAAAGTGGAGACGGATATTCCTATGGAGCTGAGTGAGCAACTTATGAAGCAGATTGCTGGAATGAGAGACCTTGGCTTAAGTGAGGAGCAAATTAGGGCCGCTACTGGCCTTGAGATACTACCTGATAATCAAGGCTCTACATCATCAGAAGAAACCCCGAAACCTAAACAGCCAAAAGACGGACAATTATCTTTGGCAATGCAGCCTAATACTGGAAACCGAACCATTCAACAGAAGCAGAAGCGTTTACTGGATATTTTGCAGGAGTACGGTTTGACGAAGAAACAGGCTACATTTGTATTGCAGAAAGTAGGTATTTCGAAAGAGTCTGGCATTTGGCCTTTACTAAATGATTTCAAGATGGGAGTAAAGGATGGTAGTATCAAAGTACCTAAAAGTTATCTGCTCAAACTACTGAATGAGAAATATGGGCTGTCCTTACTGTGACATGTTATACTAATATAATTTAGTCTATCTGGTCCTGTTACTAAATGTGACAGGACTTTTTTATTTATAGTGGACTCTTCTTGGGGCGCTCTTTCAAATTATAGGTGGAAGTATATTGGTTTCTAAAACCTAATTTTATATAACTTATATCTTATTAATTAGTCAAAGGACGACACTTATATTAATTAATTAGGATCAAGTTGTTTTGTACATAGCCAATGAAGCCTTTGATTATTCGGTTAGAATACTTTTCTTTGAATGTCACTCTTACACTTATGATTCTCTTTCCCCAAGACATAGGTGAAAAACAGGTTAGTCTGTGTGGTTTCCATCCTGATTGAATGTTGTTATTGTTCTATGTACTGGAGCAAGACTAAAATGGAAAACGATGAAAACATTTTTACTAATCGAACTGCTCTTTATTGTGTGTGCTTTATATACTGGCTGTTTTGGTCAGAAGGTAGAGAGTGACATAAATAAGCGCCCTAATATCATTTTTATAATGTCTGATGATCATGCCCAAAGGGCGATCAGTGCTTATGACAGTACTTTGATTCAGACGCCCAATATTGACAGGATTGCTAACGAAGGGGCTTTATTTACGAATAGTTTTGTAACCAACTCGATATGTGCCCCAAGTAGAGCCGTAATGCTGACAGGAAAGTTCAGCCATGTCAATGGTAAAAAAGATAATTTGGACACATTTGACGGTTCTCAACAGACCTTTCCTAAAATTCTGCAAGAGAATGGATATACAACTGCTGTAATTGGCAAGTGGCATCTGAAAAGCACGCCTCAGGGATTTGACTATTATGATATCTTAATTGGTCAGGGAGAGTATTACCAGCCAAGATTTGTATCGGAGCGAGATACAACAGTTGTAGAAGGGTACGTGACTGATATTATTACAGACAAAGCAATTGAGTTTATAGAAGGTAGAAAACAGGGTGAACCTTTCTGTTTGCTATATCATCATAAGGCACCTCACAGACCCTGGATGCCGAATGTCAAGGATCTTGGTATGTACAACAATGTGGATTTACCAATTCCTGCATCATTCTTAGACGAATATGATGGACGTATAGCGGCAAAAGAGGCAGATATGAGAATTGATGATATGTACCTGTCATTTGACTTGAAGTTGCATAAGAGAAGTTACAAAGAGGAAACAGGTACAGGAGGAAATGCCAACTTCAAGCCTGAAAGGAATTGGGAAGCTACATACGCAAGGCTGACACCTGAACAGAAAAGATTGTGGGATGCACATTATGATACCATCAATGATAATTTCAAACAGGCAAACCTGAGTGATAAGGCATTATCGAAATGGAAGCTTCAACGCTATTTAAAGGATTATTTGCGTTGTATCAAATCTGTGGATGATAATATATGTCGACTGCTTGAGTACCTTGATGCTACAGGCTTAGCAAAAAATACAATCGTCGTCTATACCTCAGATCAGGGATTTTATTTGGGAGAGCATGGCTGGTTTGATAAGCGATTTATGTATGAGCAGTCCATGAGAACACCCCTTATGGTAAGGTATCCAAACAGAATTGAGGCTGGAACAAAGGTGGATAAGCTAGTACAAAATATAGACTATGCACCTACTTTATTGGAATATGCCGGAGTAGATGTTCCAATAGATATGCAAGGTTTATCCTTAACGAAAGTGGTCGCAGGAAAACCAATTAAAGATTGGCGTAAAGAACTTTACTATCACTACTATGAGTACCCAGATGGGTGGCATAGTGTCAAAAAACATTATGGAGTAAGAAGTGACAGGTATAAGCTGATCCACTTTTATGATGATGTAGACAGCTGGGAGTTGTATGATCTGCTTAAAGATCCTGATGAGATAAACAACCTGTTTAATGATAGAAAATATAAACGCACTCAGGCTCAGATGATGTCAGCCCTCAGGAGGTTGCAACAACAATATGGAGATACTATTACAGTAAACAATTAGCGATGTGAATAACAGGAAAGGACTTTTACCTTTTTAATTATTCAGAACAATCCAATTTCAATACTTGCAAAAAATTGAAAAAGAGTAATAAACAACAGGACTCAAATAACGAAAACTCATTAGCTAAATGGTTTGAGGATGCTTATGAAGCACACTTTGAACGATTGCTTCGCTATGCTTTTTCCATCACAAAGGATAAACAGTTGGCTGAAGATGTCGTATCGGATGTATTTATGAATATATGGAACAAACGTTCTGAACATAAAAACATCCGAGAATTAGGGGCTTACCTATATGTATCTGTTAAGCGGTTGGCACTTAAACAGGTTACCTCTGCCCCAAATAGCTTGAACTGTTCTGTTTTGGATGGGACACTTCAATTGTCTGATACCATTGATCCTGAGAAGCTTTTCTTGGGAAAGGAGTTGGACCATTGCATTCAGCAGGTTTTGGATGCTTTACCACCCCATGCTCAATTGGTCTATGAGATGGCCAGAAATGAAGGGAAGCAATACAAAGAAATTGCAGAAGAGTTAGGCATTAGCAAGCGTACGGTGGAAACTCATATGCATTCCATTCTAAAGAAGCTGAAGAGTGAGCTTCGTACACGGTTTAAGGATTCAGAATCAATATACTATTTCCTGATTCAGTTGGGAACGTTAGTCATGTTATACAAGGTATTTATGTACGTTATATGAAATAAAGTTACTCAGATGACAACCAATGGCAGATAAGTGCTGTTGGTTGTTTTTTTATGGCTGAAAATGACTTTTCCTATATGAATACCTTTCAATAAGCAGCAGAACAGCGTGAAATAGCAGACAGCTATTGTATCACACTTCCAAATTCTATTCTTGGTGTTTTAACGAATTTCAAAATGTTGAAAATACACTTAACATTTGTTTTGTATTTTGAATTAATTGTAACAAGAACACTAAAAAAATAAAATTTTTATAAAAATTATGAAGCACCTACGTATGGTGGGGTGGTTTTGACTCTATATAAGTGAAATGGACAAAAACGAAATGGAGCAGCTAATAGCAAAATATTTAAATAAGGAACTGACAGACGCTGAGGCTAGTGATTTGAAGCATTGGCTGGAAAAAGATAAAGTGAACCGACAGGTATTTGAGAATATCGTGGGGCAGTGGCATTTGAGTCAGGAAGAAGTAGCAGCTTCCAAAGTTCGAGTACTTCAAAGAATACAAACAAACCAGCAAGTACCTACTTCGACAAAGACTTTACCTGCCAGAAGCTGGTTCAGCAGTTATGGGTACCGTGTTGCAGCAGTTTTGCTATTGGGGTTAGGGTTAGCATTGGTAGGATTGCTTAAATCCGAATGGTGGCGAGCAAACGATGTAGCCACAGCTGTATATGTTGAAAAGGAAGCGGTATTGGGACAGAAACTAAGCTTTCAGTTACCAGATGGCTCAATTGTAAAGCTGAATGCTGGAAGTAAACTGAAGTACCCTTCTGCTTTCAAGGGGAAAAACAGGGATGTGCAGTTGACAGGAGAAGCATTTTTTGATGTTGCCCGTGATGAAGATCACCCATTCAGGATAGCATCCAATGGCGTGATGGTACAAGTACTGGGTACGTCATTCAATGTTCGTTCATATCCGGATGAGCAAGATGTAGCTGTAGCTGTAAAGACTGGTAAAGTAGCAGTCAGTGGTATTGAAACTAAAAACCGAGTGACATTGGAACCTGCACAAATGGCGACTTACTCATTGGCAGACCAATCAATCAATAAGAAAACGATAGAGGCGAATGACCCATCAGTTTTTGGTTGGGTAGACAAGCATCTGGTATTCAGGGATGAAAACTTTGATGTTGTATTGACACAGCTGTCCAGATGGTATGGGGTGGAATTTAAAGTGGAGCAAAAAAAGAATATGGGGAAACGCTTTACGGCAAATTTCAAAAACCCTTCATTGGTTAAGGTGATGGAAAGTGTCTCTTTCGTCTATGGATTTAATTATAAAATAAATGGAAACCGAGTGACGATTTACTAAGAAAAAAAAGCGAGAACCGGGTATGCTTTGGGGAAAGACGTCCGGTCCTCAAACTCTTTAATCAAACTTTTATTCAACACAAAATTACAAATTTATGCATGAAAGGCTACATAAAATTGTTGCTGGCATAACAAAACTTGCTTTATGCGCAACAATTATGTGCTGTTCGATGACCTGGACTTTTGCCAGCGTTTCATCTAACCCACAACAGTATTCACTTAATGAGATAAAAGTGAACGTGCAGTATGAGGGGAACAAGCTGCTGGGGCTTTTGAGTGACATTGAAAGTACTAGTGAGTTTACATTTGCCTACTCATACGGAGAACTTGCTGAGAAAAAAGTCCAACTTTCCAAAGGAGAGTGGAACATGAAAGAACTATTGAGAGAAATCTCAGTGCAGGCACGCGTTTCCCTGCGAAGAACCAACGACATCATCACAATTAAAGGCTTGAATGGAAACCAAAAACTTCCGGATGTATCAGAGTCAGGAGATGCAGACATCACGGTATCCGGTAAGGTTTCAGATGAGCAAGGAGAAGGATTACCTGGTGCAGCGGTTATGATTAAGGGGACGACCATTGGTACTACCACAGATGTAAATGGAAAATTCAAGTTGAAAGTCCCAGAAGACGCAACCTTGGTATTTGCCTTTGTTGGTTATGAGTCTGTGGAAGTACTTGTTAAAGGGCAATCAACCATCAATATTACATTGCAACCAGACTTGAAGAGTTTGGAAGAAGTAGTTGTAGTAGGTTATGGTACAGTTAAGAAAAGCGACCTGACAGGTTCGGTTACGCAAGTAGAGCTCAAGGAAGTGAAAGACATTCCTTCTAACTCTGTAGAGGGGGTACTTCAAGGTAGAGCTGCCGGACTACAGATTACAAGTAACTCGCAGGAACCGGGAGCCGCATCTACAGTAAGAATCAGAGGTAACAGTACCTTGAGAGGATCCAATGACCCATTGGTAGTTGTAGATGGTTTTCCTTTGGGTACGGCAGGTGACCTGAAGCAGATTAACCCTGCTGACATTGAGTCAATCGAGGTGCTGAAAGATGCCTCAGCCTCTGCCATCTACGGTTCTAGAGGTGCCAATGGTGTAATCATCATCACGACACGTAAGGCTGCTACTGGTGAGACACATATCAGTTTGAGACAGCAAGTAACTGTTTCGGAGTTTACGTCAAAACTGAACCTTTGGAGAGATCCGGTACTGATGACGCAACTTAGCAATGAGCAGCGAAAAAACGGTGGTTTTGACCAGTTGTATGTCGGACGCAATGTAAATGGTATTTATTATCCTTCGGTGGAGGAAGTGGCAAATGGCTCTTGGCCTCACTTTACACAATGGGATGATATTGTTTTCCGTGATGCTCCAGTATCCAATAACACGACACTGACTGTTTCCAGCTCAAATGAAAGAACCAATTTTAACCTGAGTGGTAACTACTTTACAGATAAGGGTATTTACATTGACAATGATTACTCAAAGCTGAATTATAATTTCAATATCAGCCATAAGGTTTTTGATAACCTGAAGTTGACATTCTCCAATATCCTGACACGAGGTTTCCGCAATAACAACAGCGAATTGGCATATTGGAGAAACCCGCTCTATCCGGTTTATAATGAGAATGGAGATTATTTTTTGGTGGGCAACAACGATTTTAGTCATCCTGTTGCGATCACTGAAAACAGAAAGAATGAAACCAAGTCATTGGATGTACTTTCCTTTATTGACATGAACTGGAAAATCCTTCCATCGCTGACGTTTACATCCAGATTCAACTATAAGTACGGCAACTTTATAGAAGACCAATACTATCCAAAAGTTTACACTGAAGCAGGACAGTTCAACAATGGCGCTGCCTATATCAACAACTGGTCAAACAACTCGATGGTGTCAGAGTCTTTCCTGAACTACAAAAAGATTTTGGGTAAGCATGAATTGGGCGTGACACTCGGACACTCATACCAGAAAGACATTGTGAAGACTTCGGGATTAGGAGGATTTGATTTCATCAATGAGATTCTTCAGAATGAGAATATGGCGGCAGGAAATCCTGAATTGAATATCGTTAAAAATGGCAAACAGGAGTGGGAGCTGGTTTCAGGTATTTTTAGGTTAAACTATGCTTATAACAATAAGTACTTGTTGACTTTTACTTCCAGAGCTGACGGTTCGTCTAAGTTTGGAGCAAACAACAAGTGGGCATTCTTCCCATCTGGAGCCTTGAGCTGGAAAGCACATGAAGAGAGTTTTATCAAAGACCTGGATTTGTTTGATGAACTGAAGTTCAGGGTAAGTTATGGTATATCAGGTAACCAAGGGGTTAACCCATACCAGACGTTGAGCCGATTCGGAATCAGCAATTACTATAACAACGGACAATGGATTACGGCAATTGGTCCGGGTACGGAAGTTGGCAGAACAGGACAAGGAGGTATTGAAGTACTTTGGGGAGGTATTCCAAGTCCAGACTTGAAGTGGGAAACAACGTCTCAAATTGACTTTGGTGTAGACTTCGGACTGTTCAATAACAGGCTACACGCTACTTTCGATTATTATGAGAAAAACACTTATGACCTGCTACAGGATCGCTACCTGCCACTTTCATCGGGTTATGATTTGATGACTATCAATCAAGGTTCAATTACCAACAAAGGTATTGAGCTTACATTGGATGGTACCATCATTGAGAAAGATGACTTTACGTTTGGCGCAACCCTGATTTACTACCGTAACAGAAATGAAGTGACAGACCTTGGACGTGCTGAGGAGACAGGTGTTATCACAGATCCAACATCTGGATTACAATACAGAATCATAGGCAACTCGATTGAAGCATTCCGAGCGTCACCAAATATCTTGGCACTAGGACAGCCAATGAATGTATTCTATGGATACAAAACGGAAGGTATAGTACAAACCTTGGAAGAAGGGCTTCAAGCAGGATTGGAAGGAGCATTTGCCCAGCCAGGTGAGTTCAAATATGTGGACATCAATGGCGATGGTCAAATCACAACTGAGGACAGAACCATTATAGGTAACCCGAATCCTGACTTTATGGCAAGTTTGAACCTCAACTTGAGTTACAAAAACTTTGATGCCAGTGTATTCTTCAATGGTGTATTTGGCAATGATGTCTACAATACACAGGCATTCAACCAACCAAGTAACCAGCCACTGAGATGGACAGAGGATAACCCTACCAATGACTATCCGAAACTGATGGAAGGAAGAAGAACACTTGTGTCTGACTGGTGGATTGAGGATGGCTCTTTTGTAAGGATACAGAATGTGAACTTGGGATATACTTTCAATGTGACTGAGGACCTCAAGACAAGGTTGTTTATGAATGCCTCTAACCTGTACACCTTCACAAAATTCAAGGGCTATGATCCTGAAGTAGGTGCTGACGGCAGGTATTGGGGTGGTTATCCTAGGTTAAGAAAGTGGACAGTAGGTATGAATGTGACATTTTAATTGAAGACAAGACAATGAAAATCAAACACTATATATTCATGCTGTGCGGTCTGCTGGTGACCGGCAGCTGTGACTTGCAAGAAGAGCCGTACGGTTTTTATTCTGAAGATAACTTTTACAAAACAGCAACGGATGCGGAGTCTGCAATCAGTTATGCTTATGATGCCTTGACTTACCTTGAATACTCCAGAGGGGTGTTTATGTTGGGTGATATGCCAACTGATGAAGCTGGACCAAAAGCCGATGAAGGTGCCGATGCGCAGGCATTGCACAATTGGACAACCGAAAACTTCAACACAAACAGAAGTTTGTCGAACTACTTCAAGTATGCATATATCGCAATCAACCGTGCTAATAGCATACTGGATGCCATTCCTAATTCTCAGATCGAGGAGAAGCTGAAAAACCAATACTTGGGTGAAGCATATTTCCTGAGAGCATGGAACTACTTTAACCTTGCACGTAATTTTGGAATGGTACCTATCCATACTTCTGTTGTCAATTCATTGGAAAAGACATCAGCTCCAAAAGCTAAGGACTTGGATGAGTTGTACAACCTGATCACAGGAGATTGCCGAAAAGCAATTGAATTGTTAGACGTGAACCAAGCGCTTGGACGAGCAGACAAGGTAGCAGCTCAATCATTGGCGGCAAAAGCATATATCTATATGGCTTCATCCAAGGCACACAACGTTCCACTTTATACAGAGTTGTCCTTAAATACCGATGCTTTATATGATAGTGCAGCTTTCTTTGCTGGTCAGGTTGTGAATGACCAAGGCACTTATGGGTTTGATTCAAACCTGCTGGATATCTATGATGTAGAAAAGCCTGACGGTCCAGAGCATATCTTCTTGATGTCAATGGATAGGTCAGGTTCAGTAGAAGGAGACTACTCAAAAATTTCAAAGCTATTTATCCCATATGTTTCAGGTGGTGATATCTATCTGGACAATGGCAATGGCACTTATGATAAATCCCATGACGGATGGAGTGTATTCCAGACCAATGAGTCTTTTTACAATACATTTGACGGCGCTGATGACCGAGGACTGTTACTGTTAGTAGATGTACTTTACGATGCTGATGGTGTGGAGATCGCCACTTTCCCTGGCAATATGCCATACAGGTTTTGTAGAAAGTACATTGATCCGCAGTTTATCGCTGATAAAACCAGTACAAGACCTTTCTTGATTCGCTATTCTGATATCGCATTGATATATGCAGAAGCTATCGGAGCAACACCTGAAGCGTATGATCTTGTGAATTACATCCGTAACAGAGCAGGATTGGGCAACTTACCGTCAGGCTTGTCAACAGATGAGTTCAGGGAACATGTTTTTGATGAAAGAGGATGGGAACTTGCCTTTGAAGGGAACAGGCTTTATGACCTACGCAGGTTTAACCGTGTAACAGACATGGTAGAGGAAGCCGTAGGCATTACTGCTGAACAGGCAGCTTTTTACCCAATTCCTCAATTGGAAGAAGACTTGAATCAAGCACTTTAATTCATCAAGTATCCGAAAAGGCTAAATCATGAAAAACATAGCATCATATATTTTGCTGGCGCTGATAGTGCTAGCCCAGACCTCCTGTGTCAAAGATCCGCTGGAAGACATTCAGGATGGCAGCTGGAACAACGAAAGAAGCGTTATCAATATCAAGTTTGAAAACCAGGTTGGTCAAGCCGAGATCCATCGTATTGATGAGACAAAAGGCGAAATCAATATTACCATCAATGTGAGTGCTGTACCTGACTTATCACAGATTGCATTGCAAAGCCTTCAGACTTCATTTGGAGCTACAGCCTCTGTTCAGGTAGGAGATGCACTGAATTTTGAAAACGATTCACAAACCTCCACACTTACTGTGACTTCACCAACAGGTAAAACAAGAGATTACACACTCAAGGTGGAATCATTTGAGGAAACGCTGTTGGGAACATACAAGATCACTGACCTTATGGTTTGGGGTGGTACTGGACCTGAATATGGTGGAGGAGCTGTATTGTCTATGGTTTCGAAACCTTGGATATGGCCTGAAACAGGTGGACCAGCGGCAGAGCTGGACAATACACTGACCTTTGAGATGGAAGGCATAACAGAGGAAGGTAATACCTATGGAAAAATCATCAACAACGCAGGTGATGATGGTTTGTATGCAGATTTCCAATATGTAGGAGATCCTGCAACAGATGTGAATCATTTCTACCGCACTGTGCCAAAAACCAATGGTACATGGGAGAGAAACTATGCCTTGGGGCAACTGGTCTTTACGTTTGAGGATGGTACGAAAGTAATCGGTGAATTTGTAGGGGCAGGTACTGAGGATTTAGGTTTTGACAAGACCAAAGCAACAACGGATTTTGCCTTGGCATTTAACCTGAATGGGACTGATGATTGGGACAAGATCTACAGTGACTACGACAAGTTTGTGAAAAAACCTAGAAGGTACTGGATAGACTTGCAAAAGCAATAATCCAAATGAATACACTGGAGCCTGCATGGTTCCAGTGTACTTTTTCAAGCGGTAAATCTGTATGATGATGAAAAAGATATATTTGATTCTGTTCGCAACGCTGTCGCTGTCTTGTTCAAAAGAAAGTACTGAGGTGGAACCAGATATGGATGGTGAAAAAGTGGAAGCGGTTACTTTGACACTGGCAGATGCACAGGCAACAGCAGAAACGAAAGCGTTGTATGCCAACCTTTGGGCAATCCAAAGTAAGGGACTGATGTTTGGGCATCACGATGACCTGATTTATGGACGGGAGTGGTATGCAGAGCAGGGCAGGTCTGATACAAAGGAAGTTTGTGGCGATTATCCGGCAGTATTCAGTGTGGATCTGGCTGAGGTAATGGATGAGCGGAATGCAAGCAGTGACTTGAATGATGACCGCAAGCGAACCATTATAGAGGCGCGCAATCGGGGTGAGGTAATTACTTCGTGCCTTCATTTGAACAATCCTGAAACTGGAGGAGACTCTTGGGACAATTCCAGTAACACGGTGGTGAAGCATATTCTGGAAGAGGGGCATGAAGTGAATGTAAAGTATAAGGTTTGGTTGGACAGACTGGCTGCTTTTGTATCAGAATTGAAGGATAAAGATGGCAAGTTGATTCCAATCATTTTCCGCCCTTACCATGAGCATACCCAGACTTGGTCATGGTGGGGAAGCAGTTGTACAACCAAGGAAGAATTTATAGCCTTCTGGCAGTTTACAGTAAATTACCTGACCAAGGAAAAAGAGTTACACAACCTGATATTTGCTATCTCACCACAACTTGATGGGGTTGGAACAAAAGAGAACCTGTTGTTCAGGTGGCCCGGTGATGCATATGTGGATTTTATTGGGATGGATAGCTACCACGGTACCAACACAACCGCACTTTCCACCAATGCCCGTAATCTAGGAGCGCTTTCCAATGAAAAGCTAAAACCTTGTGGCATTACGGAGACAGGTATTGAAGGAGTAAGAAAGGGAGGAGCAGAATACAGTAACTATTGGACTCAGGAGATTATGTCAGCCCTGTATGGCAAGGAGGTCAGTCTGGTGGTGATGTGGCGAAACAAGTATGATCCATCGCATGATGGTTACCATTATTATGGTCCTTGGATCGGGCACAGCTCAGCCAGTGATTTTGTAACATTCTACGAGAGTGATTACATGATTTTTAGTGCTGACCTTCCTGATATGTATGCTCCGGTGGAAGGAATTACAGTTCAGTAAGTCAATAAATCATCGCTATTTCTTGGGTAGGTATCATATGCCTGAGATCTGCTTTTCTTAACCCAAAAAACGCATCCGAAAGGAGCAATTTGAACACATGATGACAATTACAATGAACACAATAAGGTCACTTATTGTACTGGCACTGCTTTGCCTACACTTTGGGGTACAAGCCCAGACACCTTTTGAGTCATTGAACTACCTGTACAGTATTCAGGGATCAAAAACGATTGGGGGAATGCACAACCGCCAGCCCAATTCAAATCCCAATCAATACAGTCAACAACTCAATGGCGTACTGGGACAGTGGCCTGGACTCTACAGTGCGGACTTTCAGTTCGAGTACAACGAAGTCAATGCAAGGCAAACCATGATCAATCAGGTAATCACGGAGTGGAACAATGGTGCCATGATCAACCTGATGTGGCATGCCTGTAACCCAGTCAATGGTGAACCTTGCAACTGGGATGGCAGTGGCGTATTGGGATCACTCACAAACAGCCAGTGGAATGAGCTGATCACCAACGGTACAGCACTGAACAACAAGTGGAAAAGCATGATGGACGAGATTGCCTACTACTTGCAGCAGCTGGAAGATGCAGGAGTGGAGGTATTCTTCAGACCATTGCATGAAATGAACCAAGGGATGTTCTGGTGGGGTGGTCGTCCCGGACCAAACGGAACCGCTAAACTCTACCAGATCACACATGACTATTTCACAAATACGAAAGGGTTGAGTAACCTGATCTGGGTGTGGAACATGCAGGATTACAGTGGACTAGCTAATGACCTTTATAACTACGATCCGGGATGGAACTATTGGGATGTGCTGACACTGGACATGTACTGGAGTGATGGTCAGGGTTACACAACACAGAAGTACAATGCGATGGTCGCCAAGGCTGGCGGTCGTCCGATTGGGATCGGGGAATGTGAAGACCTTCCGGCAGTAAGCCTACTGAACAATCAGCCCCTCTGGACTTTCTTTATGGGTTGGTCAGAACTGACTTTCTCAGGCAACAGCACCCAAAAAATTCAGGACATCTATTGGTCAAGTCGGGTGCTTACACTCAATGAGATGCCGGGGTGGACAGGCTCAGGATCTTGGCAGAATCCGACAACCCCAACCACACAATACATTCAGGCTGAGGACTACAGCAATATGAGTGGCGTACAGACTGAAACGACCAGTGATTCAGGTGGAGGAAACCTTAATGTCGGCTGGATCGACAGTGGTGACTGGATGAGTTACAGCAATATCAATGTGCCCTCAACTGGCTCATACACTATTGCCTATCGGGTGGCAAGTCCAAGTGGAGGAACTATCCAGTTAGAACAGGCGGGAGGTGCTGCCTACGGGACAATCAACGTACCGAATACAGGTGGTTACCAGAGTTGGACAACCATCTACCAGACCGTAAACCTGAATGCAGGTGTACAGGGTTTTGGGATTAAGGCGCTGACGGGTGGCTGGAATTTCAACTGGTGGTCGATCACGCCAAATTCCGGAGCAAGATTGGGGGTGACAGCTTTAGAAGGATTGAACGAGGAAAAACTAAATGCATACCCTAACCCATTCACTGCAAAAGTGAAAATACCGGTTGGTGAAAGTCCTTTCAACCTGAATATCTACGATATGTCAGGTAAGATAGTCCGCAGCTTTACAAAGGCTGATCCTGCCAATCCGAAAGAGGTAGTATGGGATGGAAGCAATATAACTGGCACAGCTGTCGCACCGGGTCTGTACCATTACCGCCTGTACACAGAAGGGAAGGTATTGTCAGGTAAAATCATGAAGGATAAATAATAGAATGTTGGTAGTTAAGGACAGGTCAGGCAAGGAAATATGCCTGACCTACTCCTGACACAAATGAGCTTGTAATGAAAAGAATCACAACGACTTTTTTGCTGATGCTGCTTTTGTCAGCATCATCTTTCGCCCAGCGGTCACGAGCTGATGTATTGGATTACCTGTATAAAATCTCAGGAAAACAGACACTGGCAGGACAACATAACAAAGAGCCCAACGCCGATCCGGTAAAGTGGACCAACTTCATCAAGGAAACTACAGGAAAGTATCCGGCACTTTGGAGTGGGGACTTCCTTTTCCAGCAGGAAAACATAGATGAGCGTTGGACAATGATCAAGCAAGCCAAAGAACAGTGGGACAATGGCGCCATCATTAACCTGATGTGGCATGCATGTCCTCCAGATCAGGGAGAGCCTTGCGGATGGGATCCGGGATTGCTGAATGCTCAATTGACAGATGAACAATGGAATGAACTGACGACAGACGGGACGGAACTGAGCAATGCTTGGAAAAAGCGAATGGATGATATCGCAGTTTACCTACAGTTCCTAAAAGACAATGGTGTAGTCGTATTATTCCGCCCATTACATGAGATGAATCAGGGGTTGTTCTGGTGGGGTGGCCGTCCCGGACCTGAAGGAACCGCCAAGCTTTACAGGATTACACATGACTATTTCATGAAGGAGAAAGGATTGGACAACCTGATTTGGGTGTGGGATATGCAAGACATGAGCTGGGATTTCGAGGATTATAATCCAGGAGGAGAGTACTGGGATGTGTTTGCCTTTGATATCTACGATCAGGGCTATGACAAGAAATGGTATGACTACATCCTTCCGATTGCGGGTGAAAAGCCTATGGCCATTGGGGAATGCAGCAAGCTTCCTACCTCAGATATTCTGAAAGCACAGCCACGTTGGGTATTCTTTATGCCTTGGGCAGAGTTGGTGGAGCAAAGCAACTCCATTAAGGAAATAAAGAAACTCTACAAAGACAAGCGGGTGATTACACGGGATGAGATGCCGGAACAACTGTAAACCTTTAAACAACCAGTGGTCGAAAAATGAAAAACAGAATGCAAACAAACCAATTGAGAAGAACACTATTCGCAGGACTGATGGCTGCGGGTATGGTGTTGAACCAAGGCTGTTCTAATAGCCTGATAGAGAAACATAACCTGATTACTGAAGATATTAAGCAATACGGCAAAACTGAGTTCGAGATTGTGATCAACGAGCAGTTCAATAACCCTTACGATCAGGAAGAGGTCAAGTTGGACATGATGATCACCTCGCCAGCAGGAAAACAGCTAGTGCTCCCATGTTATTTTGAGGAAAACAAGGAGGAGCAGTCAGTTTGGAAAGCCCGTTTTGCACCAGCTGAAAATGGTGAATACACCTATACTTACCAGTTAGAGCATGGAGGGGAAACCACTACTTCAACTATTGACCATTTCAAGGTGGAAACCTCTGGTGAGGATGGTTTCCTACATGTAAATGACAATTGGACATTGAAATATGATAATGGAAAGCTTTTCCGAGGGATTGGAGAGAATGTAGGCTGGGAAGCTCGCAACTATGAGGACTCAAAATATACCTATGAATACTTGCTGCCAACACTTTCCGAGAACGGCGCCAATTTTTTCCGTACCTGGATGTGCCCTTGGGACCTACCTGTCTCATGGCCAAAAGTTTCAAAGCATACTGACCGCTATACAGATTCTGACGAGTATTTCCATCCACAAGGGATCAAGCGAATGGATGAACTGATGGATATGTGTGATTCGCTGGACCTTTACCTGATGCTGGCAATGGATACACATGGTGCACTGATTCCTGGTGGTGGATGGCAGGACAACCGCTATAATGTAGCCAACGGAGGACCGGCAGCCTCACCTGCAGATTTCTTTGTCAATGAGCAAGCTCGCAAGATGTCCAAGAACAAGTTCAGGTTTCTGGTTGCCCGTTGGGGATACAGCACGCACATTGGAGCATGGGAATTCTTTAACGAGATCGATAACGCTGTTTTTACAGCAACACCGCACGACAGTGTTCTGATTGCGCACAAGGATGTGGCAGCATGGCACAAGGAAATGAGTGATTATATCAGCTCCATTGATCCATATAATCATATCATCACCACAAGTGTTTCCCACAGGGAAATAGAAGGGATGTTTGAGGCAGAAAACATTGACATAGCCCAGCACCATATCTACAAGAAAACAGGTCAGATTCCTGCCTTGATTCATCAATATGCAGACCATTACAAGAAACCTTTTGTATGGGGCGAGTTCGGTTATGAATGGGACTGGAACAAGGATTTTTCCAAGATAGCCGAAGAGTCGGATTACGATTACAGAAGGGGATTGTGGTACGGACTTTTTAACCCGACACCGATTCTGCCCATGACATGGTGGTGGGAATTTTTTGACAAACGCGACATGACCCCATATTTCCAAAGTGTACGCATGATCAATGACATGATGCTGGAGGCTGGTAAAGGACAGTTTGAGGAAGTGACTGTCGCTTCCAAAGGGTTGGAGTCCTTTAGTGTGAAATGTGGGGAGCAGTATTTCGTGGTGGTACTCAACAATGAGAAGCAGCTACAGTCTTCGGATTTGGTGCTGGACATTGCCAAAGGGAATTATATCCTGAAAAGGTTCAATCCGGATGAGCGCTCTTTCTCTTCCAACGGCAAATTGTCAGCAGGAGAAAGTGGTTTAACCATCTCAAAAGTAAGCTTGAATGGTTGGGATGAAATGCTTTATATCCTGACACCAGAAGCATCACTGAATACGCAGGAATTGGCATCTAACTGATCGAATGGGGAAAGATTTTTCAATTAAAAATAGAGAATAAAGAAATGAGCAAGCATATAGAAAAAGTAAGGCAGCTACTGGCTGATCACGAATATTTTTTGAAGCAAAAGAATGAGCAGCAGGCAGAGAGTAATGGCGTTATTCAAAGATATGCCTATCCGGTTTTGACCCGAAACCATACACCTGTTTTCTGGCGCTATGACCTGAATCCTGAGACTAATCCGTTGCTGTTAGAAAGACAGGGAATCAATGCCACCTTCAATGCAGGAGCCATTGAGTTCAATGGTCAGTATTGTGTGGTAGTGCGTGTTGAAGGGGATGACCGCAAGTCCTTTTTTGCTGTGGCTGAAAGTGAGAACGGCATTGACAATTTCCGTTTCTGGGATTACCCGATCACCTTGCCTGAGACCGATGAACCAGATACGAATGTGTATGATATGCGTCTGACAAGGCATGAGGACGGATGGATTTACGGGCTGTTCTGTACAGAGAGAAGAGACAAAAGCGCACCAGAAGCGGACCAGTCGGCGGCTGAAGCCAAATGCGGTATCGCCCGTACTAAAGACCTTGTGAATTGGGAGCGTTTAGCGGATTTGGATTCAGGAGGGAGCCAACAGCGGAACGTGGTATTGCATCCCGAATTTATAGATGGCAAGTATGCACTTTATACCCGTCCGCAGGATGGTTTCATCGATGCCGGAAAAGGTGGTGGAATCGGTTGGGCTTTGCTGGAGAGCATGGAAAATGCCAAGGTAGGCGCCGAGAAAATCATTGACCCGAAAACCTATCACACCATCAAGGAGGTGAAGAACGGACAGGGACCTGCCCCAATCAAAACAGCAGAAGGTTGGCTGCATCTGGCGCATGGCGTAAGAAACACAGCGGCAGGACTCCGCTACGTGCTATACATGTTTATGACTTCACTGGAAGACCCTTCAAAAGTGATTAATCGCCCAGCTGGTCACTTTATGGCACCATTGGACAGAGAGCGTATAGGCGATGTTTCCAACGTGCTTTTCACCAATGGTTGGATTGCCAAGGACAACGGAGAGGTACTGATCTATTATGCTTCCTCTGATACAAGATTGCATGTGGCGACTTCTACTGTGGAGAAACTGGTGGATTATTGCAAGCACACACCAGAGGATGGATTACGCTCATTTGCGAGTGTGCAAACCCGAAACAAATTGATTGACAGCAACCTTGAATTCCTGAAAGCCCATGGTCTTAGATAAAACAATCACTTCATCCAGACTGAAGCTGAAGGAAAAGATCGCCTATAGTTTTGGGGATTTTGCCTCATCCATGTTCTGGAAGCTATTTTCCATGTTCCTGCTGTTTTTTTACACGGACGTGTTCGGAATATCGGCCGCAGCAGTAGGTACCATGTTTCTGGTGACCCGTGTATGGGATGCACTCAACGACCCAATCATGGGATTGATCTCGGACAGGACTGTGACCCGTAGGGGTAAGTTCCGACCGTACCTGTTGTATGTGGCAGTGCCATTCGGAATTATCGGGGTGCTTACTTTTACCACGCCTGATCTGAGCGCAGATGGTAAGCTGATCTACGCTTATATCACCTATACGCTGATGATGATGGTGTACACGGCAATCAATGTACCGTACGGTTCGCTAATGGCGGTAATGACAGATGATGGAGTGGAGCGTACTTCACTGGCTTCATGGCGATTTATCGGTGCTTTCTCGGGTGGCTTGTTTGTGACCGCAACAGCCAATGTGCTAGTAGATTTCTTTAGCCAAAGTACCAATGAGGCAATCGGTTTTCAGTACACGGTTATGATTTATGCAACCATTGCAGCTGTGTTGTTTTTTCTGACATTCTTCTGGACAAGGGAAAGGCTGGCGCCTCCAAAGGAAGAGAAAGCAAGCCTGAAGGATGACCTGAAAGACTTGAGCAAAAACCTGCCTTGGTTTGTGATGCTGGGAGCCAATATCGCTATCCTGATCTTCAACTCACTCAGGGATGGTTCCATCCTGTATTACTTTAAATATTACATCAAGGATCAGACATTGGAACTGTTCGGCAACAGCTTCGAATGGACCTCGACAGCCCTTTCATCTGCCTATATGTCTATTTGGTTGGCGACCAATATCATTGGGGTACTGCTTGCCAAACCAGTTGCGGTAGCTTTGGGAAAAAAGGCAACTTTCAGCTATGCGGCACTGTTGTCAGCGGGACTCAGCTTTGTTTTCTTTTTCATTCCTGCTGACAGTCTTCTTTTGATCTTTGGACTGAATGTCCTGATCGGGATTACTGCGGGTATTATCCTGCCACTGGGCTGGTCAATGTATGCTGACATTGCCGATTACTCAGAGTGGAAGACAGGTCGCAGGGCAACAGGGCTGGTATTCTCCTCTTCTTCCATGTCGCAGAAATTTGGATGGACCATTGGGGGAGCCATTACGGGGTGGTTGCTGGCAGGCTTCGGTTTTGAACCGAACGTGGAGCAGACACAGGAAGCATTGCTCGGCATCAGGTTGATGATCAGTGTGATTGCTGGACTGGGAGCTTTAGCCTCTTTTGCCTTTATGCGTCTTTACAAACTGGACGAGAAATTTATGGCTACTATCAAACAGGAACTGAACAAGAGATGAAACCAATCAAGATAACTGGACTGTTGCTGGCAGGTGCTTTAATGGTTGCTTGTCAGACAGAAAAACCAAAACAGGAGCAAGCTGAAAAGAGGATTGAGAAATATTCCCTTACAGGAAAATCGGCTACCTTTTACAGGACTGCCAAGGAAAGTGGTGAACGGCTTTCTGAAGTAGGAGAAGGAGCGTTTAGGGAGCTGAGACAGCCAACCGAAATGTCACCAACCATCTTTGTAGACCCTGACCGAAAGTTTCAGGAAATAGTTGGAATTGGAGGCGCCTTGACCGATGCAGCGGCAGAAACCTTTTACAAGCTGCCGAAGGAAAAGCAACAGGAAATCATTACTGCCTACTTCGATAAGGATAAGGGGATTGGCTATTCAATGGCAAGAACTTCCATCCACAGTTCAGATTTTTCAAGTAAAAGTGTTGCCTATGCGGAAGTGTTGGGAGATACCAAACTCGATAACTTCAGCATAGAACAGGACAGAAAATTCCGTATCCCATTTATCAAGGAAGCATTGAAAGCGACCGAAGGGGATATGAAACTATTCGCTTCTCCATGGAGTCCACCTGCTTGGATGAAGACGACAGGAAACATGCTGCAAGGTGGAAAGCTGAAGTCGGAATACAGACAAGCTTGGGCAGATTATTACCTCAAGTTTATAGAAGAATATAAGAAGGAAGGAATCAATATTTGGGGCTTGACGGTACAGAATGAGCCAATGTCTCCACAGACGTGGGAATCGTGCCTGTACACGGCGGAAGAGGAACGGGATTTTGTCAAAAACTTCTTGGGTCCGACAATCAAGCAATCCAAATACCCTGATACCAAACTGATCATCTGGGACCACAATCGGGGACTGATGTACCAGCGGGCAAAGGTGGTTTATGATGACCCTGAAGCCGCCAAGTACGTTTGGGGAACAGGCTACCATTGGTATGCGGGTGACCATTTCGACAATGTCCGCCTGCATCACGAAGCTTTCCCTGACAAGAATCTGCTGTTTACCGAAGGCTGTGTGTACCCGTTCAATATTGACAGCCTGCATCTTTGGAAATGGGGTGAGCGCTATGGAAAATCAATCTTAAAGGATTTGGACAATGGCGCTTCTGGTTGGGTAGACTGGAATGTACTGCTGGATGAAACAGGAGGTCCGAACCATGTCGGCAATTTCTGTCTGGCACCTGTGGTTGGGGATACCCGAACTGGCGAGGTGACTTACCTTAACTCCTATTACTATATGGGACACTTCTCGAAGTTTATCAGACCGGGAGCAAGAAGGATCGTCAGCTCTTCCAACCATGATGACCTGTTGACTACCGCATTTATCAATCCGGATAACAGTATTGCGGTGGTGGTGTTGAACCTCAGTGACAAGGAATATGATTTTGACACTTGGGTAAATGGTCAGGCAGTGGGAGCCAAAAGTTTGGAGCACTCCATCATGACGGTCATGATCCAATAATTATTGATGAAGGTTCGGAAACCTATTTTTACTAACCAACCGGTCGCCCCAATGGACGGCCGGTATACTTTTAACCGTTAGTCTTTTTTTGAAAAATGATTACAATACAAGAGGCACAGCAAGTGCTGGACAAGAATATCCTTTCCTTCTGGCAGCAGCGCATGGTGGATAGGGAGAATGGCGGTTTCTACGGAAGAATTGATGGTGATGGGAAATTATACCCCGAAGCGGACAAGGCTATTATCCTCAATACCCGTATCCTGTGGACATTTTCGGCGGCTTTCCGACAATCAAAAAATACTGTTTACAAGCAGGTGGCTGACAGGGCATACCATTACCTGAAAGATCATTTCTTTGATCAGGAAAAGGGAGGCGTTTTTTGGATGCTGGATTTTCAAGGAAAAGTAACCGAAGACAAGAAGCAGGTCTATGCGCAGGCATTTGCCATCTATGCCCTTTCGGAATATGAGCAAATCGAAGGTAGCGGTCAGGCACTGGAGTTGGCAATTGAATTGTTTGGACTGCTGGAAAAATATAGCCGTGACAGGGAGCGAAATGGTTACTTTGAAGCATTTGCCCGAGACTGGTCAGCTATGGAGGATGTGCGATTAAGTGAAAAGGACATGAATGCCACCAAGACCATGAATACGCACCTGCATGTACTGGAAGCTTATACCAACCTGTACCGGATATGGAAAGACGATAGATTGGCTGAAAGTCTTGAGAACCTGATTGTATTGATGAGCAGCTGCTTTATCAGTGAAACCAGTCATTTCCATCTGTTTTTTGATGATGACTGGAGACTGCTTTCCGATGAAATCTCTTTCGGGCATGATATCGAAGGTAGTTGGTTGTTGGCTGAAGCAGCCGAGGTATTGGGAGATAAAACTCTGATTGAAACGACCAACGCTCTGGCTGTTCAGATGGCAGAGGCAGCCCTGTCAGGTCTTGATGAGGATGGAGGGCTGATGAATGAGGCGTCATCTGAAGGATTGACAGACACGGACAAACATTGGTGGCCACAGGCAGAGGCATTGGTAGGATGGCTTAATGCATGGCAGATCAACAATGATCAGAAATTCCTTGATGCAGCAGGAAAAGTTTGGGATTTTACCAAAGCATATATCATCGATCAGGAAGGTGAGTGGCACTGGCGGGTGACTAAGGATCATCAACTGGTTACTTCAGAAGACAAGGCAGGACCTTGGAAGTGTCCATACCATAACGGAAGAGCGATGCTGGAAATCATGGAAAGGCTAAAAAACTAGAGAAGCCATAACATACTATAAAAGAGATTTTTTAAGAAAATGAATGTTCTACTCATAAGTTGCTGAGATGAAAAAGACCTTACAGATTTGCTTATTGATTTTAGGCATGATGACCACCGCAACAGCACAGAAAGTATCCCAGTCGCTGAACAGCACATGGCAGTTCAGACAAGTGGGACAACAGCATTGGCAAAATGCATCCGTACCGGGAACAGTGCATACAGATTTGTTAGCTGCCGGTGTAATAGAAGACCCATTCTACAGGCTCAATGAACACGATCAGCAGTGGATTGACAAGGTAGATTGGGAATACAGCAAGGAAGTGAAAATAGGAGAGGACCTGCTGAAGAAACAACACCTGATCCTGAACTTTGAAGGGTTGGATACCTACGCCACCATTTACTGGAACGGAGAGACAGTGGTGGAAACGGATAATATGTTCCGTACTTACAGTCTTGACCTGAAAGGATTGGCCAAACCTGTCAACACTTTGCGTGTGGTATTCACATCTCCTATTGACAAGGGAATGGCTATGCTGGCAGATCACGGTTATCCTTTGCCTGCGATCAATGACCAATCACAACTAGGTGGATTAGGAGATAATAAGGTCAGCATTTTTGCCCGAAAAGCAGGCTACCATTATGGTTGGGACTGGGGACCTCGATTTGTTACATCCGGTATCTGGAGAAATGTTAGTCTTCAGGCATGGGATGAGACTAGCATCGCCAACGTCCATATCAGACAGGGAGCGAGAACCAAGTCAGTGGCCAACCTGTCAGCAGACCTTAAATTGACAGCAGCCTCATCCGTAAAAGCTAGGATTCTGGTAGATGGTAAATTGGTGAAGGAACAACAGATTGACAAGGAAACGACAAGCATCGACTTTGTGATCAAAAAGCCAAAACTTTGGTGGCCGAATGGCATGGGAGAGGCACATCTTTATCATGTCAGCGTAGAGCTGTGGCAAGATCAGCTGCTGGAAAAATGGGAAACGGAAGTGGGACTCAGAACGGTGAAATGGGTACAGGAACCCGATGCAGACGGAAAAGGAAAAAGCTTCTATGTAGAGATCAACGGCAAGCCTGTTTTTGCCAAAGGAGCCAACTATATCCCTAACGACTTGTTTCTGCCAAGGGTAAGCAAGGAAACATACGAGCATATCGTACTGTCAGCCAAACGTTCGAATATGAATATGTTGCGTGTATGGGGTGGTGGTATCTATGAGCAGGATTACTTCTATGAGTTGTGTGACAAGTACGGCATTATGGTTTGGCAGGACTTTATGTTTGCCTGTAGCATGTACCCAGGCGATCAGCAGTTTTTGGATAATGTCAAGCAGGAAGCCATTGAGAATGTGGTAAGGCTAAGGAATCACCCATCCATTGTGCTGTGGTGTGGCAATAATGAAATTGAGATGGCATGGTCTGAGTGGAAGGAGAATGCAGGTTGGGGCTGGAAACAGCGTTATAATGCCAAGCAACGCAAAGAGATTTGGAAAGCCTACGATGATATGTTCCATCATATTTTGCCTGATGTAGTCAATGGTTATACAGATGGCGATTTTTATTGGCATTCTTCCCCATCAGCAGGATTTGAGCAGCTGGCAACCTATGAAACAAAATCAGGGGATAGCCATTACTGGGGCGTTTGGCATGGTGAGCATCCGTTCGAGCAATTCAGGCAATATGTGCCAAGATTTATGAGTGAGTACGGCTTCCAGTCATTCCCTGAATTCAATTCTGTCAAGCAGTTTACAACAGAAGAAGACTGGGATATCAAGCGTGAGGTCATGGCATCACACCAGCGCAGCGGCATTGGCAATCTTCGTATCCGCAGCTATATGGAGATGTATTACAAAGTTCCTGACAATTTTGAGCAGCAACTTTATGTGGGGCAGGTGCTTCAGGCTAAGTCAGCAGAGATGGCGATTGATGCACACCGCAATGCCATGCCTTACTGTATGGGAACCCTCTTTTGGCAGATCAATGACTGTTGGCCGGTAGCCTCTTGGTCAAGTATCGATTCTTATGGAAAATGGAAAGCGATGCAGTATAAAGTGGCAGAGATGTACCAGCCGACAATCTGGGTAACGGAGCAAAAACAGAAACAACTGGAGCTGGCACTGGTTCATGATGGTCCTGAGAAGGTCACAGGTAAATGGCGTATCCAGTTGCAGGACTTTGAAGGAAATGTGGTTTGGACCAGAACAGGAAAGACTAGCCTTCTTAACAATGAACGGAAGGTTATTGAATCAATTGATACAGAAGAATTAGGCAAGCAACATGACTTGGACAGCCATATGTTGGTATTGGAGCTAGTAAATAGCAAAGGTCAGCAGATAACAGCACGCAATATCTATTTCGAGCATCCAAAGGAATTGCAATTGCCAACGCCGGATTTGACTTGGGAGGCTGAACAGACTGAAAAAGGAATTGAATTGGTGTTGAAAACAGACAAGCTGGCTAAGGATGTATTTGTATCCCTAATAGATATACCAGAAGGGCATTTCTCGGACAACTATTTTGATATGTTACCAAACAGCAGCAAAAAAATTGTCTTCGAGGGAAGTGTAGATATAGAGACATTTAGAAGTCATCTCAAGATACAGCACCTGGCAGAAACAGCGAGCTATGGTTTGAGTCGAAAATAGCAACCTTTATGCATAAAACGAACAATGAGTCACTCTTACTTAATGTGAGTTTTGGATTAGAATTCGCTTTTAAGACATCATGAATGAGATGGATTGAAATCCATCACTATTATATTTTACCCTTTCAGGGTAGATGTCCCGAAGGGACTGAATATATCAGCGATGGGATTTATCCCGTCGTAATGAAAACCACACTGTTCAGTCCTGAAAGGGCGATATACTTGAAGATAAATCCATAATTCACGTTACTTAGGGTGACTCATTGTTTTTATAAGGGAAATTAATTTTGGCTACACAAAACGGAGATCTGGACACTTTTGTGAAATTTAGCCTGTCCACCTTTGTGCCATAACTTTAAAACAATAGAGATATGGGCAAAACATTAGAACAAAGGATCCAGCTTTTGGAAGACATTGAAGCAATCAAGAAACTTCAGGCTACCTATGCACACTGTGTAGACCAAGGGTGGAACGGAAAAACTTTTCAGGATGTCAGCAGCCTATTTGTAGACGATGCCACTTTTGAATGTGCGGCATTTGGGCTTCATGCTCAGGGAAATGTATCAATTTCTGAAACCTTAAAACAAGGTTCTGTATTTGCAATAGCTCAACACAGCTTTACAAATCCTGTGATTGAAGTGGATGGTGATACAGCTACAGGCAAATGGCTTTTGTGGGTAGGCGTAAACAATGGTGACAGTAATATTGTTTTTGAAAGTGAAGACATTACTTACAAAAGAACAGCAGAGGGTTGGAAAATCCAATCTATAGAATTGTTTGTAGCGCAAATGCTTAAAAATGAAGGATAAACACACTAAACGTATTTTTGTCAATTCAATTTCTGAATTATACCGTTTAATGGGTTTACCAAAGCCAAAGCATCCTCTAATTAGTTTGATTAAATTGGAGGATGCTACTGCTCCTATATTTGATGCTTCCACAGTGCTGATACTGGACTTTTATACTGTTTCCATGAAAAGAAACTTGGGAAACAAAATGAAGTATGGTCAGCACTATTATGATTTTGACGAAGGTGTTTTGGCACTGATGTCTCCCGGTCAAACGGTGTCAGCAGACAATACTGATAATGAACAAGCAACGGGCTGGTGGTTGGTTTTTCATCCTGATTTCATTAGGAATTATCCGCTAGGAAAAGACATTAAGAATTATGGTTATTTCTCCTATGCAGTAAATGAGGCTCTGCACTTATCAGAAGAGGAAGAGCAGATGATGGAGGGCATCATGCAAAATATTCAGAGGGAATATCAGTCGTCAATTGATCATTATAGCCAAGATGTGATGGTCTCACATTTGGGGTTGTTACTCAATTACTCGAATAGGTTTTACAACCGACAGTTTATCACACGTAAAAAGGCAAGTAATGATTTGCTCATTAAGGTGGAGGATTTATTGGAAGACTATTTTAATAGCAACAAATCATTGGGAGCGGGCTTACCATCGGTCCAATATATATCAGACCATCTCAACGTATCTTCTAACTATTTGAGCGATATGCTCCGCAACCTCACTGGACAAACCACGCAACAACATATCCATAATAAGCTCATTGAAAAAGCCAAGGAATTATTAGTAACCACAGAGCTTACTGTTGGAGAAATTGCCTATGAATTAGGGTTTGTGCAGCCACAATCATTTAACAAGTTATTCAAGAGTAAAACCAATTTATCGCCACTTCAATATAGAAAATCATTTAACTGAGCAGTCAGAATCATTCATTTAAGCTGATAAATAATTGAAATCGGAAGTTTTACGCTCTTCCATGATTTGTGAATACCTTTATTGGAATAAATGGATTCACCCCTCTTTGGAGTTGGATAAAAAATCTTATGTTAAATAGGTGCTTGTCAAGTTTAAAATTTATTTATGATTCTCAGACTAGAAACAAAAGAGTAACCGCTAATTGAAAAAGGGATGATTGTCGCCAAATAGTTTACAGAATATTAGTTTATTCCACAATGTTAAATGGAAATTCTGGTGTTGGGTTCCCATCAATAATAGGCAAATCAAATATACCATTATCAAGATGTACAAATTCTCCATTTATTGTTTTCAATACACCACTGAATGTGCCAGATACAACGCCTTTATTTTTATTAAGTTCAATAATCTTAAAGTTAAATTTGGACTTTGAGGTGCTATAACCAAAAGTATAATCAAACGGTCTGACTAACTCAACAAAATCAAAACCATATTGATAATCTAAATGTCGAAGAGCCCATTCGTTTGCTTTTTCAGTCAAAATATCTTCAGGGTGCATTTTGAGTCTTGGCTCATTAAAACTATCAAAAGATAGTGGATCATTTACATAATTATCATTCAACTTAACAGTGATGTGTAAAAAACCATATGAAGTATCATCAAAATATTCATTTTTCACTGAATCGTAATTTTGACCTATCATAGTAATATATAGCACTGAATCTCCATCGATAAAAGCTCTACTCTGATTGGATTTGATAAATCCAATCTTTCGAGTCCAAGATACCCCATCAATCTCTACACCATATCTATTGTTACCATAGCCTAACGTATCAGCTTCAGGAATCGATGGCTCACATGAGAAAAAAATTATGGTTATCACTACAGACAATAAAATATTTTTAGCAATTCTCATCTCTTCTATTTCATAATTATATAAAAAACATCTTAAGCGGAAACTTCTTTAATCATATGATTTTTAGATCAATGGTACAGTATTTATGCTACAATATTTAATGATAAATTAATGTCAGCTGCTTCTGGTCTCGAAAACTAAAACCATCATCACTTTTCAAATACATTGTTTGACAGTAAATGTAAAAAACAAAGGCTGCCATATTCCACTATGACAGCCTTTCAATTCAGAAGTGAAAAGTAAGGTTTTAGATATCCTGCTTTGTGGCTGTACCTGTACGCGCCATATTCAACAGGATACGTTTGGCCACTACAGCCGCTTTGCCTCCTTCTTTCAATGCCCCTTCCAGATCAAGGCTTGAAACGATGATCTGACCTTTTCCGAAAGGAATGACGCTCAGGGCAGAATAAAATTCTGCCTTGTTGTCGGCATAGGCACCCACTACACATTCGCCACTATGCATGCGCATCACGGTGCGGTCTCTCTGGTACAATGCCAGGGTCTGGTATTCCCAATTGAAAACAGTATTGACGGGAAGTCCTTCAAACAGCGGATGTTCCTTGACGATATAATTGCCGCCAAACCAGTCGCGCCACATTTTCCGGCTGCCCCTGAAGTCTGCAGCTTCCTTCAGCATCAGGTAGCTGCCCCAGTTTTCTGTTCCTCCTGAGATGATCAGGGTATTGCCTTGTGACACCCAATCCAAATACGGGTCATTCATCCTGAAATTGGTGTTGAAGAATCCTGGTTGCATGTCTTTGCCTACAAAAAGTACGGTTTCTTCAGGCAGGGATTTTTTCTCTGAATAGGTATCATTGAAAGCGATGCCGGCAGTCTGTAACATTTGCTGTACCGTTCCGGCAGTATCCTTGACTGCTACTTTCAGTTGTGAAATAGCAGGAAGTGCAACGCCCAGCAGCTTTTCTTTTCCTGTAGCAAAGGTTTTCCCGTTTCTGATCAGCTTTGCTGTCAGGGTAGCATACCCTTCCTGACGTAGCGGAATATTTATGCCTGATAGTAGTAGTTCGCCATAACGGTCTCCGCCTGTCACTTTCACCTTAAAGGTTTTTTCCAGTACCGTTCCCTTTTCATCAGTTGCTTGTACCAGTAGGTCAAAGCTTCCTTTCAGGTGCTGTTCATTGATGATATGGAAGTCGGCAGTTAGTGTATCACCTACTTCGCCAACCTTATCCCGTAGCTTTACCGCCACATAAAGGGGTTGGTTATAATAAGCCAAGATGCTTGGATCAGCTTTCGGGTTGCGGTAGATGTCCACAATGCCGGAATGGTTCTCGATTTTTTCGCCTTCCCATCCGTTCACGACATAGCCGTCCGATACATTGCCAATGCGGATATTCTCAATCATCCTGCCCTGATAGTAGTGGGCAACCGCCCCCAATGCCTTGGTCAGGGAATCGACGGTCGGGAATGCCTTGTCAAAACCATTTTGCTTAAGAAAATTGTCAAAGGCTTCATACTGTCTGATATAGGCATCGCCGTCCCATCCCAGTTGACCACCTTTTTCCAATTCTTTTTTGATCAGTTCCAAACGGTGAGGAGTACCGATGGCGCCATCTTCTCCCCAGTAAATAATCTCCTGTGGATGATTGTTCAATTCGCCTCTGCGCATTTGGTCAGGACCATTGTAAAAATTGTCTGCATAAACACCCGGTCCGCCTGCATTGTGTTTGTCCAGCATCCCGAAATACTGGACTTTATGGCTGTAAGGTGTCATATGGAGTTTGGGCGGAATGCTGTCCAATGGTAATGGTTCATAGAATTTCCGGGTAAACAGGTTGGAAGAGAAGGTGATCAGACGTGTTTCGTCCAGTTTGTGTGCCTTCTGAATGTCTTCTACATTGACTGGCAGCGGATCACGGTATACCTCGTTAATCATATTGTACATCACAAGCGAAGGACGGCTGCGGTCACGCTTGACCATACGTAGCATTTTTTCCGTATTCCACTGTTCCACAAACGGATTGCCGGCTGCCTTGTAACCACCCGGTTCCTCATAGTAAAGCAGTCCCAATTCGTCCGCCATATCAAAAACGGGTGTCTGCCCGATACAGCGGTGAAAGCTTAGCATATTCAGCCCCAGTTGCTTGGCGGTTTCCACTTGTTTTCGGGCAAGTTCGGGTGTCGGATACATGCCGTTGACAGGCCAAAAACCCCAAGAGATAGCAGTGCGCAAGACAATACGTTTGCCGTTTAGTTCAAACTGTTTGTCCCCGTTTTTCTCCACTACATCAAACCAACGGAAACCGAATCGCCTGTCAAACTGATGCTTAGTGCCATCGTTGCCTTCCCATTTGACTTGCATCGTGTAGAGGTGAGGCGTATCAGGCGACCAAAGCTTTGCCTGACTGACCTTGAATTTTTCAGATACTCGTTTTTCATCTTTCAGGTTGTCCACTTTCAGTTTTCTGGAAGTGAGCAGTTGACCGGTTTTCCATTCCCTGATTTCCAGAGAAAGCGTTCCTCCAGTGGCTGTTGAGCTGAGATTCTGAAGGTTGATTTCAGCCGTTACCTGTTTCGGGTCAGGATGGTTCTTTATAAATACATCCTCAATAAAAGTCTGATCGGTGACTCTCAGCTTTACATGGCTCGTGATACCTCCAAATCCGTGACTGGGAGGTGTCTCGAAGTTCCCCCATTGATATTTGTCCCAATCACGCCAAGCGAAGTTTCCGTTGGGATCAGTGACCCTGACCGCCAATATATTTTCCTTCTCAAAATGCACTGCCTCAGTAATATCTGCCTCAAACGGGGTATTGTTGATCAGGTTGTAGCCTGTCAGTTTTCCGTTGACATAAACTTCAGCCCTCATCCTGACACTCTCAAAGTCCAACACCAGCCGCTTCCCTTTCTGTGTTTCAGGCACCTTGAAACGTGTGACAAACCAAGACACGCCTACATAGTCACCTGTTACACCAAAGCGGCTGCCGTTCCAGCCCCAGTAGTGTTCTTCCACCGTAGCGGGCAATGTGATTGATTTCCCCTTTCCTTTTGCCAACTCGTCCCAACCACAGGTGGGGGCATTGACAGGCAAGTCTTCCAACTGGAAAGTGTTTGGGAGGTACAGTGAATCGTTTTCCCATTCGGCAGTTTCATCCAGCCAAAGGTGCCAAGTCTGTTTGGTCAGGTGGGTTACTACATCATACCCCTGACCATACAGCATGGAGCCGGACAGCAGGAAAATAAGTATTGTACCAAAACCTATTTTAAGCAGTTTTTTCATGTGTTATTTTTTGAGGATTAGGAAAAAATGATTGGAGGTAATTAAGCCTGTTCAAAATCGGGATAAGCGTGTGTTTCAATTGGTTCAGTTGTACAGAATTATTGTCCTGATACGGAAATTCAATGGATTGTCCCTGAAGTTCATTTGGGGCTGATCTGAACGGATTTGATTGAGCGTCCTGTTTTTTGTCCCTTTTATCAATACTGACCTGATATGGTTTTATCCTATCAAATCTTCAAATATTTTTAAGCAGAAGGATTTTTTACAACAGACATGATCACAGATAAGTCTTGAAAATTCTTCATGACCAACTTTAACACATGCCCGACTTATGACACAATTGCTGAAAATACTTTTCTCCTTATCGGTTTTGCTTTGGCTGACCTTGCCATTGTCAGCACAAAAGAAAGCTGACCGTCCTAACATTATCCTGATCATGGCAGATGATATGGGCTATTCGGATGTAGGTTGTTATGGCAGTGAAATTCCAACTCCAAATATTGACCGATTGGCAAAGAATGGCGTCCGGATGAGTAGCTTCTATAATCAGGCACGTTGCTGTCCAACAAGGGCGACTCTGATGACGGGACTGTTTCCGCACCAGACAGGAATAGGTCAGATGACCAATTCACCGAAAGGGGACCAATTCAAGAAATGGGGAACGGAGGGTTATATAGGTTACCTGAACAGAAAATGTGTGACGATGGCGGAAGCTTTGAAGGAAGCCGGCTACAATACCTATATGGCTGGAAAGTGGCATTTGGGCTATCACCAGCAGGATCGCTGGCCACTGCAACGAGGTTATGACCGCTACTACGGCATTATCTCTGGAGCGAGCAGCTACTTTGCACCGAAAGCACCAAGAGGACTGACATTGGACAACACCCATGTGCAGCCTGAGGGAGAAAACTACTACACTACGGATGCCTTTACTGATTACGCCATTGAGTTTATAGAAGGTCATGAAAAGCTACAACCTTATTTCCTTTACTTAGCCTACAATGCCCCTCATTGGCCCTTGCAGGCAAAAGCGGAAGACATCGAACTTTTCAAGGAGAAATATAAGGCAGGTTGGGATGTGATCAGAAAAGCTCGTTATGAGAAACAGCAGCAGTTGGGACTTTTTGAGGGCAGGGAAGTAGGGTTATCACCAAGAGATGAGATAGTCCGTCCTTGGGAACAGCTTTCTGAAAAGGAGCAGGAAGAAGTGGCTTACCGTATGGCGGTCTATGCAGCTCAGATCTACTCAATGGATCAGAATATCGGGAAACTGATCAGCAAGCTGGAAGAGCGCAACGAACTGGACAATACCCTGATTATCTTTCTCTCGGATAACGGGGGTTGTGCAGAACCTTACAAGGAATTGGGAGGGGGAGATTTTGCCGATATCAATAATCCTGCGAAAACCGGTGCCATATCTTACGGTCAGGGTTGGGCGAATGTATCCAATACGCCATTCTCCAAATACAAGGTATACACTCACGAAGGAGGTATCTCTACGCCACTGATTGCACATTGGCCCAAAGGGCTTAAAAAGAAGAAAGGAGAAATTGTACATCAGCCGGCTTATCTGATCGATGTGATGCCGACTGTGCTGGAAGCGGCTAATGCCCAATATCCAAAAGTATTTCACCAAGGTAATGACATTCACCCGTTGGAAGGCAACAGCCTGATTCAACTTTTCAAAAAAGGAAAGGGCACACAGCACGAATACATGTTTTGGGAACATCAAAACAACTGTGCCGTCAGGTATGGGGAATGGAAAATGGTCAAGAAGCTGAAGGATCAGCAATGGCAGCTATATGACCTCACTACCGACCGTACTGAACAGCATGATGTCTCGGCTCAACATCCGGAACTGGTAAAACAGCTGGATACCAAATGGCAGGAATGGGCAATTTCCCATTATGTTTTACCTAAAAAGCTGCAAGAAAAATGAGACGATTTTTTCCGATTTGGGTCTTTTTGCTTGTGATCGTGACCGCCTGTCAGCAGTCCGCTTCTTATAGGGTTTCCAAGGAAGCGGAGGCTACTACCTTTACCAATCCGATTATGGCGGGTAACTATGGAGACCCGTCTGTAGTGCGGGTGGGAGAAGACTACTATATGACACACAGCGGGTCAGGTTCTTTCTCGCTCTTGGTTTGGCACTCAAGAGATCTGGTACATTGGAACCCGGTTTCCAAAGTCAGCACCAATAATCAGGGAACACCTTGGGCGCCCGATCTGGTCTATCATCAGGGCAAGTTCTATATCTACGTAACGCTGACCCGTTATTTGGAAGATGGCAGCCGCACCTTCGGCAACGTGGTTTTTACGGCAGATAAGGCGGAAGGACCTTGGAGCGAACCCATTAACCTAAACGTAAAAGGACTGATTGATCCAGGGCATATCGCTACGCCTGAAGGAAAACGTTACCTCTTTTTTGAGAAGGGACAGGTGGCAGAGCTTTCGGAAAACGGGCAGCAAATAATCAGTGAAGTCAGCAAAGTATACGACGGTTGGCAATACCCCGATGAGTGGGTGGTGGAATGTCCTTGCCTCGAAAGCCCGAAACTTTTTTACAAGGACGGCTATTGCTATATGGTTTCGGCAATGGGTGGAACCAAAGGTCCTTCTACCAGCCATATGGCAGTGACGGCTAGGGCAAAAGACCCAATGGGTCCTTGGGAAAATGCGCCAAATAATCCACTCATCCATACCTACTCGCCGGAGGAAAGGTGGTGGTCACAGGGGCATGCCACTTTGTTGGAAGATACCGAAGGGCAATGGTGGGCTGTATACCATGCCTACGAAAAGATGCAACGAATTATGGGCAGACCGACCCTGATGTTGCCAGTGGATTGGACGACAGATAGTTGGCCTTATATCAGAGAAGGTTTAACGGCAGAAGCGGATTTACCGAAGCCTGCAGGACAGCATATTGGGGAACCGTTGGATTTTTCTAACGATTTTGAAGGAAATCAATTGAACCTGTTGTGGCGACATCATACGTTGGTGAATCCGGCAGATTTCAAAGTAGGAAATAACGCATTGACAGTAAAAGGAAAAGGCGATAACCCAGCGAATGCCAATGAAGTAGGTATCACTTTGATTGACAAGTCTTTTGAGGCGAGTATAGAACTAATACTCGATGAACAGACAGAAGCTGGTCTGGTACTGTATGCCCGTAATGGCAATTCGACAGGTATCGGGGTAAAAGGAGATGAACCAATGCTTTACTGGAGAGGCAAAAAGCAACGGGCGAGAGCAGGTGAAATCCCTCAACTGGCAGCAGGGCCTGTGGAGCTGAAAATCAGGAAGGAGAATTTTGATGTGTCGGTTTGGTACAGACAGGAAGGAAATGATTGGCGAAAATTACCAAGAAGCTTTGAAGTACAGGAAGGGCATGGCGTGCTTTACCTGTCGCTTTATACCTGCGGAACGGGAAAAGCAACGTATAAGCATTTCCGTTATTCAAAATTAAAAAAAGAGGTTTGATTCAATAAATACGGTAAAAGGGCGCCCTTTTACGGATTTAAACCACAAAACAGAAAGCACATAAAATATTCAACAATATGAAACGGATTTTTTTCATCATTAGCCTGCTGGCTTTTTCAGCTTCGTGGGTTTCGGCACAGGACAAGAAACAGTACAACGTCCTGATGATTGCGGTGGATGACCTTAACGACTGGACTGGTTTCCTTGGAGGACATCCGCAGACGCAGACCCCCAATATGGATCGACTGGCACAGAACGGACAGGTCTTTACGCAGGCGTATTGTGCCGCTTCAGTCTGCAATCCTTCCAGGACTGCTCTGATGTCGGGCTATCGCCCGTCCACCACCGGCGCATTGGGCAACGGTTACAAACTTCGCTCATCCCCATTATTGAAGGATGCCCCGATGCTGAACCAATGGTTTCAGCAGAATGGTTATTATACACTCTCAAGAGGCAAGATTTTTCATCATCCTGATACGGACAATGATAAATGGGACGAGTGGTCCAATAATGATGGACGCTACGGAAAGCCTGCCAAGAAAAAGGAAGGAAAGGAATATAGCGGTTTGCCAACTAGTGAGTATGATGGCAACCTGAATTGGGGAGGCACTACCGCCGCCAAGGAAGATACACCAGACTACCGTACAGCGCAGTGGGCAGCAGAGCAGCTTCAGAAGGAAAGAGACAAACCTTTCTTTATGGCAGTGGGTATCTTCAGACCTCACCTGAGCTGGTTTGTGCCGCAGCAGTATTTTGACAAGTTCCCGACAGCGACCTTGCAGATGCCGGAAGTGAAAGCAGATGATCTGGACGATATTCCGGGTGAAAAACCAAGCAAGGAATACAGGTTGGTAAAAAAACATGGATTGGAAAAAGAGGCGGTGCAGGCATATCTGGCTAGTATCAACTATGCAGATGAGTGCATCGGTGTGATACTCGATGCATTGGACAAAAGCCCTTACCGTGACAATACCATTGTAGTATTGTGGGGAGATCATGGTTGGCATTTAGGAGAGAAACTCCGCTACAAGAAATTTACGCTTTGGGAAAGGGCTGCCCGCATGCCGCTGATCGTCAGCGCACCTGGTGTTACCAAGTCTGGTGCAAGAAGCGAGCAAATTGTTAGCCTGTTGGACTTGTACCCAACCTTGACCGAGCTGTGTGGTTTGCCAGAAAATACTACCAACGAAGGAACCAGCTTTTTGCCTTTACTTAAAAACCCAAACAAGAAGTGGAATGTACCGGCGGTAACTACCTTAAAGGAAGGACATTCCTTGCGGGTGGAGCATTGGCGCTATATCCGTCGTCATGATGGGGTAGAGGAACTGTATGACCATCAGCAAGACCCGAAGGAATATACCAATCTTGCAATGGACAAAAAGTATGAAGACAAGTTGAAAGACTTGAGAAAGTTGATGGACAAGACCATTACACCCAAAGACAAAGCATTAACAGGTAAATCGAAATAAAACATAAGATGAAAATGAAATACATTGGCTACTTATTGCTGACGGTTACCCTGCTGTCATGCAATAATAAAGCAAGTAAAAATGATGTCCAAGCAGTACAGGAAGCAGGAGTTATTACAAAAGAAGACTCTCTGACTGTACCAGGCAGATGGTCCAAGGAAAGGATCAATGAATGGTATGCACATCAGCCTTGGTTGGTGGGGTGTAACTACTATCCGGCAACCGCCATCAACCAGATTGATATGTGGCAGGCTTCCACTTGGGACCCAGAGCGCATTGATTTGGAACTGACTTGGGCGGAAAGCATCGGGATGAACACCCTGCGTGTTTACATGCATGATATGGTGTGGGCTAGCGACGAAGAAGGGCTTTACAAGCGAATGGACCAGTTTCTAGGCATCTGCGAGCAACATGGCATCAGACCTTGGTTTGTTTTCTTTGATGATTGCCATTTTCCCAATCCAAAATTAGGTGAACAGCCTAAACCTGTAAAGGGATATCACAATTCAGGATGGATGAACAGTCCGGCACGTGATATGGCATTGCGCTATGCGGAGGGTACTGCCAGTGAAGAAGAAGTAGCGCAACTGAAGGGGTATGTACAGGAAACGATAAAGAGGTTTAAGGATGATACAAGAATCCTGATGTGGGAATTGTACAATGAGCCGGGAAGGGGCAATGGACTGAATGGAGATATGTCAGCCAAGAAAGTAAAGGCAAGCATTGGGGACAAGTCTGCCAAGCTGTGTTATGACAGTTTTGTTTGGGCAAGGGAAGTCAACCCATCACAGCCGATCACTTCTACGACAGCGGGAAGTATAGGCGAGCAGAATATGGCGATTAACAAAGCCAATGCCGATCTGCATTCTATCCATACCTACGGACCGTCTAAGGCAGTTAGAGGTAGGGTCAATGAATACAAGCAGGATGGCAGACCGGTGATTGTTTCCGAATGGTTGGCAAGAACAAACGGCAGTACGGTACAGGATTGTTTACCAGTGCTGAAAGAACTAAATGTAGGTGCGGTTAACTGGGGGTTTGTTTCCGGAAAGTCAGGAACAATATGGCCGTGGACCAGCCGCAAGACAGCAGACGGCAAGAAAAAGGATGTTTACAAGATGAGGGCAGAAGGGGAAGTAGTTAATAAGGGAGAGGCATTCCCTGAGCCGGAGCTATGGTTTCATGACTTGTTCAGAATGGACGGAACTCCTTATAGTGAGGAAGAGATTAAAATCTTTCGTGAGTTAACCGGTGTAGCCAAAAAATCATAACCCTTATGCAGTTTACCAAAACATTAGTATGGGTCGCAACACTCCTGTTCCTCTCGTTATGGGGATGGAGCCAGGATCGTCCGGCTGAGACATTTAAAAACCCGATACTTTCTGGCTTTCACCCCGATCCTTCTATTTGTCGGGTGGGAGATGATTACTTTCTTGTCAACTCTTCCTTCGAATGGTTTCCCGGCATTCCTATATTCCATAGCAAAGACCTTGTGAACTGGGAGCAGATAGGCTATGTACTCGATCGTCCTTCACAGCTGATGATGGAGACCACAAAATTCTCGGCGGGCATTTGGGCACCAACAATCCGTTACCATAACGGCAAGTTTTACGTGGTTGTGACCTGCAAGCAGAGCAAGAATGACTGTAACTGTGGCAATAACTTCTATGTAACGGCTGATACTCCTGCCGGTCCTTGGTCGGAACCAGTTTGGATCAAGGACAGCAAGGGCATTGACCCAACCATTTTTTGGGATGAGGACGGAAAGGTTTATTACGTAGGTTCTACTCATGATTATGAAGGAGCGCCCAAATGGAAACAGGAACACCGCATCTATCTGCAAGAGTTGAAACTGGAAACAGGTGAACTGCTCGGGGAACCAATCTACCTGACTTCAGGTCATGCTGCGGAAGCCAAGTTTACAGAAGGACCTCATATCTATAAGATCAAGGACAAGTATTTACTGATGGTAGCAGAAGGAGGTACTTGGAATAACCACGCCGTCACTGCTTTTGAGGCAGACAAGATCACAGGACCTTATACAGCATTGACGGTCAATCCGGTACTGACACATCGACATCTGGGGCATGATTCGGGGATTACCACCATCGGGCATGCCGACTTGGTACAGACACAGAACGGAGACTGGTGGTCAGTCATGCTGGGCGTAAGACCTATGGACGGCAAAAACTATTACCTCGGCAGGGAAACCTTCCTGACACCGGTCAAATTTGAAGGTATCACGCCCATATTCAATCCAGGGTACGGCAGGGTACTGATGGCAGACAAGCGACCTGATCTCCCATGGACACCTTTTCCGGAAAAGCCGGTTAGGGACGATTTTATAACAGACAAGCTGGGTGTAGACTGGAGCTTCTTGCGGACACCACAAAGCGAGTGGTACCATTTGGAAAAAGGAAAACTGACCCTACAGCTAAGACCTGAAACTACCAAGGATGTAGCCAATCCTTCCCTAATTGCCCGAAGACTGGAACACCACCAATTTGAAGTCTTTACGCAATTGACATTCAAGCCAAAGAAATCCAATGAAGTGGCAGGGCTTGTCGCGATGCAGAACCAAAATTTTCAGTATAGACTGGAACTGGGCATGGAAAACAAAAAAGACCGATACATTGCCCTTTACAAAGTCTTCAGCGAAAACAGAAAAGAGCAAGTAGAAAAGCTGGTGGCAAAGGTGCCTTATGGAGATGAATCGGTCGTATTGGGTATGCACACCAACAAGATGGACGTGCAATTTACCTACGGACCTTCCAAGGAGAAGCAGACACCGATTGGTAGTGTACAATCTATGGATGCACTTTGCTCCAACCACTCAGGCGGGTTTATCGGTGCCTTTGTAGGAATGTATGCCAGCAGTCAGGGACAGGAAAGCAAGCACGAGGCAATATTTGACTGGTTTGATTATACCCCATTGACAGGCAAGATGGAAGAAGTGGAATAATCATTTTTTAATTGAATAAAGAACCCAAAAATGAAAGCAAATATGTTGTGGTGGGTACTGGTTTTACTGACCAGTGCCTGCAAACTGTCTGACAATAAGCAGGCAAAAGTACAAGACCCGATCAAGAAACACAGTCAGGCAGTACACGTATTGGATGATGTTTGGATGCGTGACCCGTTTATCACACTCGCACCTAACGGTTACTACTACCTGTCCTGTACCCGAAAAAATGCCTACTATCCGGACAGTCTGCCTGCTATGCAGTTTTTCCGCAGCAAAGACCTGATGGATTGGGAAGACTTGGGCGTACAGTGGAAAGCCAAGGAAACAGAATGGGGGAATATGCTGTATGAGCGTGCCAAGACTTTCAAAAAGAAGAAGACACTATTGGCGCCAGATGTTCATGGTGTAGGACCGATGATTTGGGCGCCGGAGATTCACTTTATCAATGGCAAGTGGGTGATCGTGACGACTTCCAACCTGCAGCGGGCAAGCCTTTTTATCTCCAAAGGAGACAAATTGGAAGGTCCATTTGAAGAGCCGTTCGGAGTAGACTTCGGACACAGACATGACCCTTCCATTTTTATGGATGGCAATACGCCGTGGCTGGTCTACAGATGCGCTGAAATGATTCAGCTGACGGATGACCTGAGAGGATTTGTAGGCGAGCCGATCAAGGCGGGACCTTCTGACCGCAAGATGGGACATGAAGGTTGCTACATCACCAAGGTAGAAGACAAGTATGTACTTTGGGGCACTGCTTGGAGTACTGATGAGATGCGCCACGGAACTTATAATCTTTACTACTGTACCGCAGACAAGGTAACGGGTCCATACGGACCCAGAAAATTTGCAGGCCGCTTCCTCGGGCATGGTACCCCATTCAAGGACAAGGATGGACAGTGGTGGAGTACCGCCTTCCTGAATGGGGAATATATTCCTGCTGAAGTGGTAGCACAACAAGGTACAGACGCCAACATAGCGACCACCATCAACAAGCAAGGACTTACACTAGTACCAATGGATATTGAAATGGAAAATGGAGAGGTAGTGGTAAAAGTATTGGACAAGCATTATGCATCTCCGGGAGAGGAAGAGGTACAGCAGTTTAGTTTAGCCAACTGATTGAAGAATTGCATTTTTCATTTTCATACAGAGTGTTTGAACGAAAAGGTTTGTCCATATTTGGGCAAGCCTTTTGTTTTGTACTTTTTTGTGAAGGAAGGCATGAAATTATGAAGATTTTTGAGTCGGGTCTAATAATTTTAGAAGAAGAGATGTGAAAATTTTTGAATTAGTCTAGTCACAAGAGTGTAAGACAGCACTTGATTTGTTCCTTAGCATACTTAAACTTGTGTCAACAGAGGAAGAGTTCAATACAAGATACATTGCGGTGCTAGCTAAAGGAGGGAAATCCCCTTTGGGTAGTGCTAGGGCTTGAGATAACCTATCAAAGAAAGCGGAGCAAGGGTCTAGAAAATATTTGCAAGCTACATTACAGAAGATGTTAGAAAAAGCAGAAAGAAAAGAATTGGATACAAGTAAAATAGAGTCATTGATTGAAAGCTTAAGACAAGAAGAACTTGAGTATTTATATGTTCGTCAACCAATTGATGAAAATGGTGAACTATTGGAAACAATTGTGAAAAAGTTTGACATAATAGAAAGTGGTACATAATGAGGGATTTAGATAAGCACACATTACCGAATTGGATTGTTAAGGCATTATTACGGAGATATAATTCGCTAAATAAAGAGGAGATAATAGAATTTTTTCAAAATTGGGTTGTATTAAATAATGGTAGATATTCTTTGGGTAGTTATCAAAACAGTTTCTTTCAAAAATTTCTCTACGGAAATGAATTAGGTAAATCTCCCACAGAAATATATCGCTACCTGACCTATGCCCGTGATTTGCAGCTATATATTTTCAAAGAACGAATCACCCCCAAAGGTGAACCATTTACAGTTCCAATAGCGGGCAAGGTAGCAGAGGGCAGAGGTGTTCCAGTAGGGGAATACACAAGTGCAGCTGATTGGATGCTTTGTTGGCATTGGTGCATGATTACAAAATATAGGGAAGGGATAACAGTACTGGAACAAGTCTCTGATGAGGTTTTCAAAAAGGATACCTCTAGAGTTGAGCCATTTCATTATAAAATTGTCAACTTCTACAAAAAGCTGTTTCAAAAATCAGATATCGTACAGCAAGCTTTTAAGGAAGCGTATGAATACACGGACATACAAAAGTATCCTCCTAGTCATGAATACCTGGAAGAACTAGTTTTGTTCCTATATGCACCTCTTCTGGAAGTTTTCTTGGGGATTATCACTAAAAATGCTACGCTATACAATGAAAAACTGTATGAGGGGCTGAAGTTATTCAAAGACTTTGTCGAGCGGGAGCCCGAAGATGAGGATGATATTCCTCGAACAGCTGAGTACCATTGGTTTATAGCATGGGGCTATCTGGCAGCAGTTCGTTTGGCTCAGCTTAATGGGCTCAAGACAGAGGTAAGCTCCGGCTATCTGCCTGATTGGCTGGTAGAAGGAGATTTTGATCAGTTACCAGTCACACTTCCCGAAATGGAATGATGATAGATCTTATAGTTAGGCGAAATATAAAAAGGCAGCTCCCATCTCGGAGACTGCCTTTTTATATAGCCCCGTTTCAGCGACCTAGCCAAAAAGAACCTTATATACTGCAGCATTAACGAATGCAATTGGGCAGTACTTTTTATGGGAGTATATATCTTCTGTGTGGCTTTTCGGGCAAGTACCGCATTCCAGCACTTAACCTACTAGTGCTTGTATTAGTGGGAAAAGCAATAAGATTTTAGGATTGAAAAGAGGAATAAATAAAAAGGGTTTCGAAACTTTGTAGGTGTTGGAGTACAATTAACATTGAGTATTGGTCAAAAGTTAAAGTTGTAAGTTTATACTGAGAAAAACTTGACTAGGATTCCTGTCAGCATCAGAGGGAACAATATTCTAGCAATTAGGTCTACGCCATTTTTGTAACTCTCCTGTTTCTTTTTCCACATCAGGTTGGCAATCAGGTTTATCAGCAGTGTACAAAAGATAATGATGGTGGCTTCATTAATGAGGTAATCAATTCGGGTAAGATAGGAAATGGTAGGCAAGGAGCTATGTACCATAAATCGGTAGGCTATCACGGTAAGCATGGAAGTAATAGAAATCCCGACTCTTGTTCCTAGGTCAGAAGGGGGTATCCAGAATACTATCCAAGACATGATCACAATCATCACCAGCGGGAGGATGACATTGTACACATAGAATCCAATACTTCGCTTTGCCTTGAACCGTTGGTTGAGTGTCAAGGCTGTCTGAACTTCTTCAGTGAGTCTGACAGGAGTAAAGTCAACTGTGTCAGAAAGAATCTTCCAACCGGCTACAGATGGTTTTCGTGTAACACTAGATTGTGGATTTACCTTGATTTTGACATCTTCCTTTTGATTGCCTACAGACACAATTGAAATGGTAAACGTCTGTATGTCGAGGGGGAAATCTTGCAGCGCTAAAGGTTGTGAGAAGTTACCCCATACACGCTGTCTTAACATTACGGTTCCATCCTGCGTTACTGTAGCCACCTCGGAGAAGGTTCGCCATACCTTTTGCTGGTTTACAAGCTGGAAGGTAGGGTGCCATATACTATCCAAAGGCATTTTTATTAAATCACCTTTATCGTGCGCCAAGCGGGGATCCTTCCAGGTGGCAATTGAAAAAAAGTTAGCGACAAAACTTTGGTCGGCGTCACTGATCTCATCTATATCCAAAATGATCAATGTGACTTCCACTTCAGTAGGGCGGTCCTTATCTGGTCTGTCAGCAACCTGTGCTTTAGTTATTAGACTGTTGCTAAAAATCAGTAGGCATAATGCTATAATATATTTATACAATGTTGCCATAGGGTTAAGGTTTTAGCATAATTTCTAATTTAGCAAATCCCTAATTTATCTTTTACTTGTTTGTGCTAATTTAGAATGCTAAAAATGTTTGCCCAATTTCAACCATACTTGTATGTCTAGTTCCAATCCTCTCTAGATATATTAAGGCTATTAGGTTACTCGAGTTTTAGAGATTGATCGGGGTAAAGTCTAATCTGCTTTATTTAGACATCAAATTATTTCCTGATACATATGCCTTATCCGAAGAGGCAAACCAACTGAGCAACTTTGGCAACAATTCTTTTACGATCTCCTGTTTTTCCTGTACAAGGTTATGGCTTTCAGTTGGGTCGCTTTTCAGGTTGTATAGCTCAACGGTCTTACCATCAGGTGTCGCAAACAGTTTCCAGTCGCCATGCCTTACCGCAAGGTGAAGGCTTCTGTCTGTTCCGTTTTTCGGATATTTGAAATCCTCATTTCTGCCATATTCAAAGAAAAGGTCCTGCTCACGTTCATAGGACTTTTTTCTAAGCCAGCTTTTACTGATATCTTCTCCGTCAGGCTGGAAGTGTTCTGGCAATTGAGCATTGGCAATCTTACAAAGTGTCGGCAGCAGGTCAATGGAGGCAATGACAGATGCGGAATCTACCTGTCCGGCTTGCACCTTTTTAGGCCAATGCACGATAAAAGGCATCAGGATACCGCCTTCGTAGAGACTGTTTTTGACACCCCTCAATCCGTTGGTTCTGATTCGATCAAAACTTGGGGCAGGACCGTTATCACTGGTAAAAATGATCAGCGTATTTTCCAGCAGTCCTTTTTGTTCTAACCCGTCCAATAGCCTACCGATTTGCTTGTCAAACTCACCCATAACCAGTTGCATTTTATCTAGGTTAAAGGCAGTTCCTTTCCAGTTTTCCTGTGAAGATTCGTCCGGAACCCAAGGGCTGTGTACATCATCAGGCCAGAGGTTGATAAAACAAGGTGTTTCTTTGTTGGCATCCAGAAATGCTAGCGTCTTATCTACAAAGTAGGCGGTACGCTCCCAACGTTTGATACTGTCTTCCGCAGTCCATATCCAATTACCGGAGGTCAGCAGCGGGTCTGGGTTAGGGCTTTCCCAAGTGCTGGCAAAATCATCGAACCCATATTCGGCGATGGAAGGAGCATTCTTTACGTCACGTCCTCCACCCATATGCCATTTGCCGTAATGGGCGGTCTTGTAACCTGCTGTTTTAAGGGTTTTGGCAATGGTTGGGGCTTCTGCCACCAGAAAGTCCGACTGCTCACATTTGGCATTGAACCTGCGAGAGCTGAGAAATGTATTGATATTCCACTTGACGTGGTACATACCTGTCGTGACGCTCACCCTTGAAGGGGAACATACCGGAGCGGTGGTGTAGTATTGGGTAAACCTTTTTCCTCCTTGAGCAAGTCTGTCGATATTGGGTGTTGGCTCTACCTCGCCACCTGAACAAGACATATCTCCGATGCCCATATCATCTGTATAAATTATAATGATATGAGGTTGTTGTGCAAGCAGGTTGGTACAGAAAAGTAATTGCAGTATAAATATGACTGATAGTTTTTTCATCGATTTACTGATTTCGGTAAAAAAATTCCATTAGGATAAATCGTATTTTAATAAAATAAATTTTGGGTAAAATTGCACATATCTAAGAGAAACAATGTCCGAAAACAGCAAAAAGCCTTTTCTTCCTGCTACTGTTGTGGGACAGAATTCAGAAGAAAAAGACCTTTGCTTCACCTGTACATCATTCATCTGCGCGCATGTCAACCGCATCAATCAAATGATTTTCTTAAATATTCTTGTCCGGAATTTTGCGATCAGCCTTGCTTTTTGGACTAAAAGTAAACAACTCACTGCCATGGGCATTGACCTTAATGGTGAATGATTGGCTGAATGAACCTATATCCGTTTGACTCCATAGGTTTCGGATAGTACAGTTACTTTTGATGCCGAGCTCTTTCCAGCTGATGGTCATATCCTGCGTTTTATCTGACAGGTTAAAGAAACCCACATTGTAGTTCCCTGTTTCAGGCATGCGACTTACCCATACCACCAGATCATCCTTTCTGTAAAGCTGTTTACTCATGATACCTTGCTGGTTCAGGGCAATCACTTCCTCATTGGTCATCAGTGATTCTACAAAAGGGGAGTTATCCGGCATATCACCTCCCATCATCAGTGGAGAACGCATGATTGCCCAGAAACTCATATGGGTTCTTTGCTCATCTTTGGTAAAGTTGGATTCCCTTTCTGGTCCGTGAGGTCCTCTGCGGGAGATCCATCCCAGTTGAAGCATATCAGCATCTGGCCAGCTGTTCGGTCCACTTACGGTTGCCCATTGCTCTGCCAGCTCAAACTGCTGCTTCAGTAGTTTCCAGTCATCCCAAAAGTCCTTGGAAATACGCCACATATCACCGCAGGCTCTTACATGATCCTTGTTTTCCAGTTTCATATTTAGTGAAAGACTCAGTACCATTGGTCGTTCTATCTGATCTATTGCCTTGCGGAAGGCATAAGCCTCCTCTCCTCTGTAGGGGTAGTTTTCTTTCAGGTCAATATCATCCATCTTGATAAAGTCTACACCCCACTCCGAATACAGTTCCAATAAGGAGTTGTAGTAGGCTTGTGCGCCTTTCTTATTCATATCGACGCCATACATTTGGTTCAACCAAGGGCAGATAGAACTTGTATCGGCAATCATGGATGCATCTACACCTTCCGCTCCCTTGATCGGGCTTTTAGCCCAGACTGCTTGTCTTGGTATACCCCTCATTACGTGGATACCGAACTTGAGCCCTAATGAATGTACATAGTCTGCCAATTCCTTAAATCCATTTCCGTTAGCCGCTGAAGGAAATTTTCGAGGGTCAGGCAGCAACCTGCCAAATTCGTCCATCGCTAGCCAAGGCACAGGGGCATTGTCCTTAAGCCTGAACTGCGGTGGATTGTTCTGTATAGAACCCGGAGGGTGCGGGTACGACCAGCAGTAGTCTACCACAATATATTCCCAGCCTTTGTCCTTCAGTTTTTCTGCCATGTATTTCGCATTGGCTTTTACTTCTTCCTCCGTTATGGCAGCCCCATAGCAGTTGTAGCTGTTCCATCCCATAGGCGGTCTGTTTGCCAGTTGCTCTTTTACACTGCGTTTTTCAGCAAACTCAGGTTGCTGGGCAAAAGCAATGGCAACGAGCAGCAGACAGGCATATAGTGAAAATATCTTTTTCATAGATGCAGATTTAAGTTGTTGCATTTATTGGTTATGGGAGCAACTTACAATCGTAGGCTGTATATTATTTGTTTCTAATGATCTTGTATTTAGTTTGAATAGTATCAGAGGGATAGAAAAACGAAATGAACAAAAAAAAAGAATAGTTGATGTGGAAAGAAAAAGTTTTAGTATGCTTTGTCTTATTGATAAATATTTCATGTATGCCAAACAAGAAAAAGATTTATGAAGGTTTTGATTTGATAATTGTTGATAGGTATAAGATTGAAAATGATTGTCGTACTTATCTGAATAAAATAGGCGAAAAGGATTTTGAATATCTTTTAAAAGAGCATCAAGCCATAAAAAGTAAATTCTTGAGCGATAAGGGTAATACAGGGTATATTGACTATTTAGAACCTTTTGATTCAGATCATAATATTAGTTCACTTCACAAGTCTATTTTGACAGATAAGGGTAAGTTTAATAATGTGCTTGACAGTGCAGAGCAGAATATAAAAAAGGGTGATAATAATTTACCTTTCAGGTATATACAGGCTGTTTTACGTTCAAAATACCTTATTTCCAATAATAATTATTGGTGGTATGATACACCATATCCATACTTGTCCATAAGCTTTATGGAAAGTGGTTGGCTTGATAAAGAGCTTTATAATTCTTTAGTAGAAGTACCATACGAACGGAATGACATATTTGAGTCTATCGATCTATACTTTGATAAAATGGAGTTTGAAGTAAAAGATGATAAAGTATGGATGTGGTACGTAATAAATCCAAAAGGAATAAAGATTCTGATAGATAATCTTGAAGATTGGGAGTGCCCTGAAGGTTTAATTGAAGAAAGAACGTTTTTCAAAGGGCTACTGAAGCAAGGGTTGGATGATGGGAAATATATCATAGTTTATCCTAGTCGAGCATCATATCAGGATTATTTGATCAGTTGATTTTCATACAAAAAAGCCTCTCAAGAAATCCCTTGAGAGGCTTGTATTTTTAAAGTTCAGAAAGATTGTTTTTCACTTTGCTGTTTTCTAGTAGCAATGCCCAGTCCTGATTTGTATCTGGCGGAGAAATGGTAATATTTCGTCCTCCTTTCACCTTTTCAGTTTCTCCGACAAAAGTACCTGTTTTCGGATTGTACCAACGAGCGTAGTATTTACCTTTGGGTAACTGAAGGCTCAGCATCTTTCCAGTTTTCTGATAGCATACATATACTTCTCCTTCTTTCATTAAGCAATAAGTATTTTCATCACCAATCAGCTCGTCATTGGCGTCCATCTCCCAGAATGGAATCTTCCGGAAGAAGTTCAGTGCATAGCGGCTTTGCTGCCACATGTTATGGCGGCTGCGCCAGTCCTGACAGGTCAGGTCAGAATGGTCATGACTATAGCCAAAGTACCATTCCACGCCAGTGCCACCAGCCATCAGGTTACCCCAAAGCGCATTGCTGCGGGCATTGTTATGTTCGGGATCATCCGCATCCGGTGTCAGGGAATGTTTGGCATCCCCCGGTTCGTCACAGGCGACTACCCATTGCTTGCCTGCTTTTTTTGACTCATTGAGCCATCGCAACGTTTCGCCATGTACCATGCTGAAATCTTGCTTGTTGGTTTGCAGAGAAACACCTGTAATCAGGGTTTCTTCGCCCAATAGGTCGTCAAATGATTGTCCGTTGTGGATCACGATATGGTTATGGTAAGGGTCATGCTCTGCAAAATAGCGCGCCATCTCCTGCCGTTGGGCAGTGGTCTGTGGAGGCGTCTTGTGTTTCTTTTGCCATTTGCCGTTCTCTTCCCCGAGATTCCAGTTGAGCGCCAGATGGTGCGCATAGCGGGCAATCAGTTCACGGTAATACAATTTACGTTCTAAGCCTGTATCACCATTGTCCAGCAGACCCTGATTTTCTGTTTCTGTCGTCTTGAAGTGCAGAAACATGCCCTGTTTTTCACCGTGTTCAAAGATGATTTCCCATTGGTCCAGTTTGGAGACATCGAAGCGGAGCCTTTCGTCATAATCGGTATAAGGAAATACGTTCTGGTCATCTCCCAGAATATTCATCGTCAGAAAGGAGAAGGCATTCATGCCCTGTGCTGATAGGTAATTGACCGCACCGATCAGTGCCTTGCCTTTGCCGTTTTGCCAGCTTGGATCTCCTTCCTTCCAGTCTTTCAGGTGACTTTCCCAGGTCTTGACAAAGTGGTCCTTGTGTCCGTCATGGTGGAAGGTACCGTCGAAATCGGCATATGCTAGCAGGTTTTCAGGGGCATCAGTACCCGCTTTTACAAAATACTGCCCGTTGCCTGCGTGTTGCAGGTAACGACTGCCTGTATACTGGAGTCGTCCCTTGCTTCTCAGGTCATCAGCCGGTTTGTCTGAGTCAGCAATTGACAAGGTGCCTTTGAATCCATCCATATAGCCTGCGGAGATACCTGCTTTAGGATCGTCGCTTACCGCTACATTTTCACCTTTCCTGAAGGAAATGCTATACTGCCATTCGCCTGTTTCCGGTGCCGAGAAATGGACACGCCACTGATCGCCTTTGGTAGATGAGGTATTGGCTGCATTGCCATCAGCGGCAAAGTAACCAGGGACTCTCAGGGACTTTTCGCCATTGGTGAAGGTTACATCCAACCGGTAGTGGGTAAAGGGATTAAAGTTATCCGACTCATCCGCCACAGGTCCGGTAAAGGTAAGCGTGGTCTTGTGCCACTGTTTCAGCTCTCCTTTCACTTTTGGTTGTAGCCCGTACTGTTTTTCAAGGAGTGGAAAGCGTTGCGGCGTATTGGTTGGACCGTTGATTTTGATGACGCCGTTCTCAAAAATAATTGGTTCCAGCATCAGGTAAGGGGTTGGGTCGCTTTTCAGGATGCCATGACACGAGATCCATGGCCTGCCATCCGGTCCTTGGAAAACCTCGTTGTGACCAACTGCCCTCCATGGACAACTGTCGTCTCCTTCGTATGGATAGCCGTATTTCTTACAGGAATTTGGGTTTTGCGCTCCGTAGATGGGGTTGCCCTCATATTTGGTCCAAGGTCCCATTGGGCTTTTGGCGGTGGCATACCCAATCTCGTACCCTCTACTCCAAGAAGAATAGAACAAATAGTAGGTGTCTCCTTCCTTGATACAATAGGCACCTTCAATGCCAATGCCGTCCCATTCCTTCTTGTCCACATCACCTACCGGAAAGCAAAGCGTTGATTCTCCGGTAGTCTGTACCTTCTCAAGATCCACTTTGGTGACATAGATGCCTTTCTGCCTGTTGTTGAAGGCATAGACTGTTCCGTCTTTGTCTTCAAAGAAAGTCAGGTCATTGCCCTTGATAAATGGCGCTTTTTCAGATACGACAGTGTAGTCGCCCAGCAGTTCGTCAGATACAGCCACTCCTCCGTGCTGACCTTCCAGTTTCTGTCCTTCGGTAGATTCATTTTGACAATTGAAAAGGAGATAATACTTACCCTTCAGCTTATGGATTTCTGGCGCCCAGAAACGGTCAAGGTACCAGACGGTCGGGTCCAGCCTGCTGCGGTCGATCAGCAGCTTCTCGAATTTCCAGTCCAGCAGGTTGTCGGAGGAGTAAATCTTGACACCTGGGTTTTTTCCTTCTCTGGTCCAAAATGGATAAGAAGTTCCAACAAGATACCACTTGTCATTGTCACGGAATACCTGTGCATCACGGATGCCACCTTCAATGCCATTCTTTATAGGGTTAGTATAGGTGAAAAAGCTATCCTGTGCCAACAGATTACCAGTCAGCAATAGGAGTACGGTCACCCATCCTATTATTTTCTTCATGTCTGAGAGTTGTTTGGTTCATACAGAAAAATCGTCATGACAACCTAGTAGGATAGGGGCATTTGCCTGTGCCATATTGTACAGTTGATTTGACTTTATGTACTTTGCTTATTTCAATTTGTGAAAAGTAAATGATCAGGTGATTTGTTAGTAATTGGTTAAAAAATAAAGTCTTATCATCTGTTGTGATAAGACCTATTTAAAAAGAAGATTAAAAGGATAACTAACGTATGCTGCTGCTGTTCAGCTGCGCAGGAGCTCCTGCAAAGAATTGCATATCAGAAATGGTCATGTTTCCTTTTTCCTCATTTGTAAAAATAAGGTAGATATCATGTTTGCCTGCTGCTGCTCTCAAGGTGTTTTCGACCTTATCATTTTCTTCCAAAGCATGCTGGTTGATTACTACAGTGCCAACTAGTTTACCATCCGGTTTGTCCAATCTGATTTCAGCCTTGGCATTTTCAGTTCCCTTCACTTGCAGACCGAAATAGTAATAACCACTACCTAGGTTGACATTCTTGAAACGAATCATTCCTTTTTCTCCCTTCACCATAATTTTCTGTCCTACTCTTTTAACACCTTTTTCCAATACAGCCTCTTTGGTATTCAGGGCAATGGCAAAAGGTTGGTTCACTTTCACAGGGTCAACACATTCGATGGTCTGTTGTACCGGAATGACATTCCCGTTTGTGTCATAGTTGAGAGAGTCTACACAGACAGAACGTTGTGTCCAAGTTCCTTCACCTTTGAACTCATCCTGACGCCATGAAGAAAGAGCAGAAGTATGGTAGAAAAGGTATTCCTGTCCGTGGTATTCCACAATGCCACCATGGTTGGACTGTGTCAATTTCCATGATACAAAATCACCATCAGGGTGTCTTGGACCGTTGTTGACATTGACGCCCAGCTCATGGTTGAGGGTTCCTTTATATTCAAATGGTCCCAGTGGGGATTGGCTGACCGAATATGCCAGTTCTGATTTTTTTCTGTTAGGGTCATTGTGGTTGTCTTTGGTCAGCTTCACCTTCCAGTCGTATTTGGTATGGTAGGAGAAATGATATTCGCCATTTCTCTTGTTCATCCAAGGCGCTTCCATAAAGCGGTCGGTACCTAACTCGATACTCACAGGTTTGGTGGCAAATTCCTGCATATTTTCTTTTAGTACAGCACCCATATGTCTGCCCCAATAGAGATAAGGCGTGCCATCATCATCTATAAAAATAGCAGGATCAATGCCTTTGGTACCTTCAATTTTAGGGTTCAATACCTTGAACTTTTCATCGGGAGAATCACTTACAGCGACTCCTATATACGAAGAAGTGACACGTCCTCCGTTGGCTCTTACGGTATCAGTATGAAGAATTCTAACTGGATAATATAGATAATATTGACCGTTGCGGTACACCATATCCGGTGCCCAGAGTGCCCATTTTTCATTTTCGACTTCTTCAGGCATAATATCGTCTACATGGAACACTTCACCATGGTCGGTCCAATTGACCATATCTGAAGAAGAGAAGGTATGGTAGGAGTGCATGGTTTCATAACCGCCTCCGTTGTCAGAATCCACTGAAGTGACCATCCACACCTTGCCATCTGGCATTACATGTGGCGAAGCATCTGCGGTGTACATGTGTTTGACTACCGGATTGCCCAACGGGTATGGTTTGGTATTGACATTTTTCTTCTTTGATCCGACTGCCTGTCCGAAGCCGATCGTGCAGATGGACAGGGACAGTAGTATCAAGGTTATGGTTTTCTGTATCTGATTCATATCAGTAGTGAAGGTTTAGTTTTCAATTTCATTTTCAAATTTTCTGTATTCAAACCAATCGAAGTAAGCCGTATTATTGGATGGCTTACCCTGACTGCTTGCATAGATACCGATATAAGGTCCATTGAATCCGCCCGAGGTTTCATCTGCTAGCGTGCTTGCCGTTTGAGCAGCTTCAATCGGGGTCATTTTTTCTTCTGATTCACCATAGTAAAAGGTCATCATTCCTGCAGCACAAGACACCTGCAATACCACTTTCTTATGTGTATAAGGGACTTTAGCGACTGTTTCTACTTTCCCTTTTTCCACTTTAGTCAATTGGAGTATCTTACCGTTGAGTGTCAGGCTGTAATGGCATTCTGCATTCCGGAAAGCCACCAAGCCAGCCACTTCATTTTCATTTTTGGTTTTAAATTCAAGGGCAGTGGAAGCGGTAAAATGGTGATCCTCAATCCGGCGAACAATCATGGATGGGTTTGCCTGTTCATCCGTACACTGCTCAGATCGGAGCTTTATAGCGAGTTTTCCGTTTCTGATACTGTACCAATCTGATTGAGGAGTACGCAGAAAGTTGTACTCCAATCGGAGTTGGCTTGTCTCAAACTCATCTTTTTCAGAAGCTCTTTCAATTGGAGACCAAGGCAGGTCAGGACGTTTGTCTAATTCGAGTACTTTACCTGTTCCGGGATTGAATACCGGCCATCTGTTTTCAAAGGAAACTGGTGTCAGGAAGGTTTCCCTTGCCAATAGATAACTGCCATTGACTTGACGCTTGCCCAACATTACAGCCCACCAATCACCATGCTGTGTCTGCACGAGATCGCCATGCCCGATCGTGTTGATCGGATAGTCCTTGCCCAAATGCCTGTGCGTCAGTACCGGATTGACTTGTGATGGCGTATAAGGTCCTGTGATATGGTCACTTTCAAAAACGGTGATGGCATGGTTGAAACCAGTGCCCCCTTCTGCCACCATCAGCATATAGCGTCCGTTGATCTTGTAGAGGTGCGGTCCTTCGGTATATTGTGCTGTTGCGCCATGCCCATGTGTGAGTTGGTATTTTTCTCCGACCAGTTTTCCCTGTTTCAGGTCCAGCTCCTGTAACCAGACACCGTTTTGGTTTTTCCAAGGTTCTGCCAGTTGCTTGACCCTTCCGGCACCGGTGTACCAGCACCTTCCATCCTCATCCCAAAACAGGGAAGGATCAATACCTTTGGCATCTTCCAACCAAACAGGATCGCTCCAAGGTCCGGCAGGATTTTCTGCCGTCACATAAAAGTTACCTCCGCAGCTGACGCAGGTGGTAATCATATAGAACAGCCCTCCGTGATAGCGTAGGGTAGGGGCATAGATTCCCCTAGATGTTTTTGTGTCAATGAGTTCAGGCAATTGTTCCTTGCGGTGAAGGGCGTAGCCGATCACTTCCCAGTTGACAAGGTCCTTGCTGTGGTAGATCGGTACACCCGGAAACCACTCAAATGAAGAATTAGCCAGATAATAGTCCTCACCAACTCGGCAGATGCTGGGATCAGGATGGAACCCCGAAATGATGGGGTTCCTGAAAGTCTGGGGAGGTTGCTGAGCCCAAAGAATCATAGGCATGAAAAGTCCCAGCAAAACCATCAGTATTTTTTTCATCTTTCCTTATTTGAATGATGCTTACACTTTTTATTAAAGTAATAACCTAAATATATGTACGCCATCTTTGGCAAACACCCTGATCAAATAAGTACCAGATACCAGTTGCTGAAGTGGCAGCATCAGATTACCATTACCTTGTGGGGCTTTTTTGATCATCACAATGTTGCCGTCCCAGTCAACAACTTGTACTTCTGAAACTTCTTCCAACTCACTGAAGTCTACATTGACGTGATCAACGGCAGGGTTAGGATATACTTTCACATTTCCACTTTTCTCATTTTTGAAACCGAAAGTATTATGTCCGTCCCGCAGGTCAAGCGTAGGCAGTATCATGTTAAAGAAGTCTTCCCCTTCCTCAAATATTACCTCTACCTGATGGTTTTGATTTACATTCTCAAATGCCAGCGTCTGCAATCTTCCTTTTGAAAATCCATCCACCATCACATCCTTGATGCGGTATCCTTCATCGGCTATAATGGAAAGCGTTTGATTGGTGCCTTCCGGAACTGGCACACTTCCTGAAGGCGTGATCAGTCCGCCAGTATTCGAAGTGGAGATAATATCGAATACCTCGCCTTCTGTTTCGAAGGTGATATTGTAGGTGGTGTTTGGGTCGATATCAAAATAGTCGGTATAATTCTCTTCAGTAACTAGGGTATTACCCGCCACCAGGTTGACAAACCTGATATCATGGACAGTGGCTTTTACGCCATCTTTCTCAAACCCTCTGATAGGTTGCATGATACGTTTTCCGTTTGCAGCCAAAAATGGTTGTTCCATTTTCACATTCTTGAAAAGAAAGTGGCTGATCTCTCCCGGATTTGAAGGATCCCAAGGTGCATTGCTTTCAAACTCCATTGTGATATTGGCTAGAATACTCGTGTAGTTTTCACAAACAATATTCTCCAAAGTATCATACATCAGATTGGCACCTTGATTCAATACAGAACCAATCACACCCCTGTTTCGGTTGAAACCATTCCATTCCGAATTGATCCAGAAACAGTTGCGGTAAACGGCTTTTCCCTGTCCCAAATTGTTCCAACCTAGCTGACCAGTAGCGCCGTTACGCATAGGCCAAAATACACTGTTCTGTACAGTATGTGGGTCACGTGCATAATCGTAGTCATCACTGGTTTTGATAAAAATACTATCTACAAAAGAATCTCCTCCAGGACGGATGCCGTCCATATTGGAAGCCCATCCTATGATTTTTAGATGTTTGATAAAAGTACGTTTGGAAGTAGGAATGGTATGATGGAATGGATTAGTGATAGTTACTCCTTCAATATGGGCATCGTCTACCCCCATCCATTGGATATAGGCTACTTTTTTACCATTCTCACGGATGTGGTGCCAAGGGAAGTCATTACCAGTTATGATACCTCTTCCATACAACCATAAGCCATCTTTTCCTTCGCCATCAATCGATCCTCTTACATAAGCACCTTCCTCTAGATAGAACTTTTGATTAGGTCTTGATACATAAATTCTTCCTAATGGGAAGGTATTTTCTAGCCAATGATCACCTGCTGGAAAGTAGACAATATCTGCATCGGTTATGTCTACACCATCCTCAAACACCACTACATTTGAAGCTGTAGGATCGGGTGCACTGTCCTCTGGTTTGTCTGCAAAAATCATCATTCCGTTTAGGATATCGAAACCACCTGAACCATCAGGATCCTGATTATCATCTCCTACAAAGTGGACACTAATATATTTTGGTTTGTCCAGTTCAAAGCGTACCGTGTTCCCGTCAAAGTAATGCGGGTTGACACCGTATGCCTTAGGGGAAAGTTCAACCCGTTCAGATGCCTCACCGTAAAGTTTGGTGACTTCTACAGTTACTGGCTGATCCATGGAGAAAGAAGCAAAAGAAAGGGAACGGTTGTGCAAAATGCCCGTTACGCCATGTGAAAAGTCAGGAGGTCCGATGGTGAGGTTTGGCTTTGAAACATGGGTAAATATTTCTTCAACTGTTCCGTCTGCTTGTGTGATGGTTACCTGATAGAATTCAGACCTTGGAATAGTGCCCGGCCAAGGGCCAGTACCTTCAGGACACTCTGGTAAGTTGACAGTGACTACAGGAGAGGTTGCTTCACTCAGCGAGTTGTATGGTTTGACCTGATACTGGTAGCTGCTGTACTTCAAACCTCTGTCTGAATAGCTGGTAATGTCACCAGAATTGATAGTGCCAATCAGTGAAAAGTCAAGATCAGTTTCCGTCTTTCTGAACACTTTGTAGCCTTCTGCGCAAAGATCAATATCCCATGAAAGGGTCACTCTTTGGCAATCTATCGCTTGGGAATCGAGAGTCAGTAAATCAGATACGCCTTCACAATCTGGACAGTCGGGGATTGTTACCTCAGGAAAGTTGGAGTTCTCTTTTCTGCTGCCGTCATCTGGACGTACCATATAGATATAAGTGATGCCCGGTTCAACGGTATCATCTGTATAGGTATTCACATCTTCGTCTACAAAAGTGAGGTTGGTAAAAGTTGCTTGACCTTTGATTTTTCTTCTGACCAAGTATTTAATGGCGCAAGGGTCATCTGACCAAGCAATTGTTACGCCTGCACAGGTTACTTCCGTTACCGTCAGGTCATTGATCTTTTGGATCTCACAAGTAGCTTGTGCTATAGCCAGATGAGAAAGGGCTGCCATGCATACTATATATATAAGGAGTAGTCTTAAGTTTTTCATCAGTGTTGTTTTTGGGTGAATACTGTTAGTTATTTTGGTTTTGAAATTATAGGCAGCAAGAAATGATTACAACCAACCATTTGTATTCTGTACAAACTGGCAATTCTTCTGTATATCTATTGAGAAAAGGGTTCGGCTAAGAATGGGTGAAAATGATCTTGACTAAAAATATGGACGATAAGGATAGAAGGTAAAAGATTAGCCTTAAGCAGGGAAAGAGTCATCACATTTATCACGAAAATGGTGAAAGTAAGGAGGTTATTTTAAATGAGATGAGGAGATTATTCCTACTAAAACTGAAGTAAAATTTGTAACCAATCTAATATCTCTATCCTAAAGGATACTTCCCTAATTTCTCTAACTTTAGCAGATTGATATGAAAATGACTTTCTGCTTCAGGAAAATTCCTGAGCCTATTTAGCTGATGACTAACATGAAACAACTGCTTCTACTGACGATCTATATATTATTGCCATTTCTAGGAATAGGACAATCTGATTTTTCATTTAACAAAATCACTACTCGGCAAGGGCTGTCGCACAGCACAGTCTATGCAATTACACAGGATGACCGAGGCTATGTTTGGATTGGTACACGTGAAGGACTAAACCGGTATGACAGTTATGGACTGAGGACTTTTTATGCGGGAGAGGATTCACTAAGCCTTCGGGATAACCATATCACGGCATTGCTGTATGCAGATGATTACCTATATGTCGGGTCGTCAAGAGGCGTAGACCGTTACGACTACAAGACAGACCGATTCCTTCCAATTAAGATGGAAGGAGAGTCTTTTGGTCTGGTGAACCAACTTTATCAGGCATCTGACAGCTCACTTTTTGTTTGTAGTCCCAAAGGATTGTTCAAGTTGGAAGGGGATCGGCTGAAAGCCGTCAGACCAGACCTGAATGTCATTTCCATTACCGAGTACAAGAAAAATGTTTTCTGGCTGGCAACGCAGCAGCAGATATTACTGATCAATCAGGAAGGTGAGACAGTGAAGTTCTACCCGTACCTGAAAGCAACGGATGACAGGCTGTTAAGCTGTGAGGGCAATATCTCGACAATTTTCAAGGACAGGCAGGGCGAAATCTGGATTGGCACGATCCGTAGTGGGGTTTACCGTTATGTGGCAAAGGAAGATGGGTTTGAACCGATTCTGCCAAGGCATAAGGGCAATCCGATTGAAGCCAATATGGTTCGCACCCTTGATGAGGATGAACAGGGAAATCTCTGGATTGGAACAGAATCAGGTCTTTTTGTCTACCAGCGGGGTACACAAACCTTTGAACACTTTACGCATTCCTACGACCAGACCGTAAGTTCACTAAGTGATAAAGCAATATACTGTCTTTACCGTAGCAGGGAAAATATGATGTGGATTGGAACCTATTTTGGTGGGGTCAATTTTGTAAAACCCAATGTGAAAACCTTTCAGCAGTTGGTCGCGGATGGAGGTGTCAGCAGGCTGAGCGGAAAGGCGGTGAGTCAGATTACAGATGACCAAAGTGGAAAACTTTGGATCGGGACAGAAGATGGGGGCATCACGATATTTGACAGACAGTCGGGCAAGATGAATTACCTGAGGCACCATGCCGGACGGAACAGCATCAGTACCAACAACGTCCATGCAATTCATGATGACGGCAACGGCCATATGTGGATCGGAACGTTTCTTGGCGGACTGAACCGCTATCATCAGCAGACCAGAACCTTTACTCATTTTAGCAAGCAGGAAGGAGATTCGCTTTCACTGTCCAATAACCACGTTTATGCCCTGCTCAGCGATTCAAAGGACAGCCTGTTTATCGGAACACAAAATGGGTTGAATTTTTATGACAGTAAGAAGGGAACCGTAGTGCCATACAGACCGGAGGAATTTACCGGAAAGTTTATTTATGACCTAAAGGAAGACCATTTGGGGAATATTTGGGTTTGTACCATGAATGCTGGTGTGTATTATCACGATAGGAAATCCCAAAAGTGGTTTCATTTCAATACAGGAAATGGATTACCAACTAACCGAATTATCAGTGCCTTTGAGGACAGCAAGCAGCAGATGTGGTTTGGCTCACTGGGAGGAGGACTGATCAAGAGGAAAGCTGAGTCCCAAACTTTTACGGCATTTACCACACAGGACGGACTACCGAACAACAATGTTTATGGCATTTTGGAAGACGATCATCAAAACCTTTGGGTCAGTACCAACAAGGGATTGGTTAGATTTGATCCGACTGCCGAAACCATGAACAGCTTTACTATCTCGCAGGGAGTTATTGACAACCAGTTCAATTTCAAGTCTGCCTTTAGGGCGAAGGATGGCTATATGTATTTTGGTACGGTCAACGGCTTGTGCTACTTTCATCCGGACAGCCTTTCATTCAGTCAGGATCCGCCAGCAGTTCACCTGACAGACTTCAAACTGTTTAACAGAAGCTTGGAGATTGGGGAAGACTCGCCACTCGAAAAACAGATAGATGAGACATCCAACATAACATTGGCGTATGTTCAGAATGTTTTCACCTTTGAGTTTGTGGCCATCAACTATTTCTCGCCAGGCAACAATACCTATGCCTATTATATGGAAGGTTTTGAGGACAAGTGGAACTACGCAGGCAACAAGCGAACAGCTACTTATACCAACCTCTCGCCAGGTACCTACCTCTTCCATTTGAAAGCAGCCAATTATGGAGGTAAATGGTCGAAAGAGAAACAAGTGACTGTGGTGATTGAGCCACCATTTTGGATGAGCAAATGGGCTTATGGTATTTATCTTTGCCTACTGATTCTAATCGGTTACCTGTATAAGCTTTACCTGAATGCCCGCAGTCAGGAGAAGATGGTATTGCAGCTTGAAAGGGTAGAAAAGGAAAAGATTCGGGAAGTCAACCAGCACAAACTAAACTTCTTCACTTATATCTCTCACGAGTTCAAGACACCGCTGACACTGATCATTGCAGCCATCGATAAGTTGTCCGAAAAAGGTAATACACATGCAGGAGAGCAGGAATTGAAACTGGTCAAGCGGAATGCTACACGCCTGCATCACCTGATTGATCAATTGATGGAATTTCGGAAGACAGAATCAGACCATACTTCCCTGCACCTGAGCAAAGGGGATATGGTGGTATTCCTGAAAGACACTTTCGAATCCTTTGTGCCGCTGTTTGTCAAAAAGCAGCTGGATTACAGGTTTAATGCTGAAATAAAGGAGTGTGTGATCTACTTTGATCCTGACAAGATTGACAAGATTGTAACGAACCTGCTTTCCAATGCCGTAAAGCATACCAACGCATTTGGTGAAATCTCGATGAGTCTCACTTTAGCAACACAGGAAAATAATAGAACACTGAAAATACAGATTACGGATACAGGTTCAGGACTATCTGATGGGGAGGCTGAAAAAATATTCCTGCCTTTTTATCAGTCCAAGAATGAAACACTGAAAGCGGAAGGAACCGGTATCGGGTTGGCATTGGTCAGAAGCTTGGTGCATTACCTGAAAGGAGAAATAAGTGTAGACAGCCAACTGGATCAGGGCACGACGATTACAGTTACTTTGCCATTGGTAGACCAGGTAGCGCTATCGGAGAAGGTAGTACTTGGACAAGGAAATCGCTCCATATTGACACAAGACCTGCTTTATGAAGAAACTGAAACAGCTGAAGTGGAAAAAGAGGAGGGCAAAGCTGAATACGAAATCTTGATTGTGGAAGACAACAAGGAACTGCTGAAGTTTCTGGTCAGCCACTTCTCACCTCATTATAAAGTATCACATGCTGCAGACGGGAAGACGGCATTGGAGAAAATTGAAAAAGGATTGCCCGACTTGGTTATCAGTGATGTGATGCTGCCCAAGATGGATGGCATGACGCTTTGCCGTAAAGTCAAGACCGAGGTAGCAACCTGCCATATTCCGGTTATCCTGCTTACAGCAAAAGCTAATGTAGAAAACAAACTGAAAGGACTTGATGAGGGAGCAGATGCCTATATCCCGAAGCCATTCAATATGAAAGAACTAGAATTGGTGGTGAAAAATACGCTCAATGCTAGAGCCAACCTGAAAAAACACTTCCAGCAATTTGGGAACCTTGAAGGGTACACAGAACCTGTCAATAACCGTGATCAGGCATTTGTCAATAAGCTGACCGAGCTGGTACACAAGCATATGGATGATCCTGACTTTAACGTCACCGTACTGACCAAGGAAGCGGGCGTCAGCCGTACCCTTTTGCATATGAAACTGAAAAAACTGCTGAACCTTTCCACCACTGAGTTTATCAAGATGATTCGGATGCAGCAGGCAGCCAAGCTATTAAGAGAAGGTTTGAACGTTTCGGAAGTGGCCTTTCAGGTAGGATTCAAAGACCCAAGCTACTTTAGCCGCTCCTTTAAGGACAAGTTTAATATCTCCCCATCGGAGTATAAGGAAAGGGAGTTTGTGGGGGATGAGTGAAAGTGGATGAATTAATTTTTTAAAAGTAATAGCAAAAAATGATAAGACTGTATCTTGGTAAAGAATTAGAGAAAAGAGATGTGATTATAATACTTATCGTCTTGATACCTATGGTTCTTTCTATGGTAGTTGATCTTTTTATAGGAACTGACAAATATTTATTTGACAAAGGAAAAGGGTATATCAAAGATTCAAAAGAAACTAAGGAAATAAGAGAGTATATAGGTGGTATAAAGGAAATATATTATCATGATCCGACCATGCCAGATGAGGGAATAGAAACTTCTAGAAGTTTCTCAGTAAGGGGATATGATAAAAGTGTGACTGTTACGGTCTACTTTTCAAGAAAAGAGGAGTTTTTTAGTTTAAAAGAAGGTCAAATCACAAAAGACGAGGAAAAGTATTTTTGGAGAATAGACCGTGCTGAATGGTAATGAATTCGATAGTATCAAAATACCTGAAGACAAAATATATTGATAAAGAACACTTAGTGATTACCAATGGATAAGAAAACCCTGTCAATACTTAGAAAAATCAGATGGATTATACTGCTATTGATTTGTATAGACCTGCTGCTACCAAATTATTATAAGGTAGATACGAATGATCAATTGATGGTATTGGTAGTTTTTGGATATTGTTACTTGGCTTTATCTGCTTATGTTATTTTGAGGATTGAAAAAATAGAAGTATCGGAAGGAAGTAGGTTGTATCCATATAGGTCAAGTTTTATAGGAGTAGATCAGTGGATGATTTTGCTAAGTATGATCTTCTTGGGTTATAAAGACCCCTCTTTCTATTTCGCATTAACAAGTGTTGTAGTTGCTGTTACGGAAATAATAGAACGATTGGTTATGAACAGGCGATTAAACTACAATATGATTTTTGACCATGAGAAAATGGTGGTTAATGAAGATCGCTACAATGAGGTTCATTACGGTGACATTTCCAATATTGAAAAAATGGATTACGATCGATTCCAAATTTCATTGAAAGGGAAAAAGAAAAAAGTAATTCTCAATGTGGATCGAATCACCAAGCAACTAAGGGGAGAGTTTGAAGAAGAACTATACGCATTGAAAGCAAAGTTGGAAATGGAATAGTACTTTTCACTGGTAATGTTATAGATTAATACTGTACTGAATGAAGTGTAATAACTAATCCCCACCAACTGGAAATTTTGCCTGATGGCAGGGATTAAAGTACATCGCTTTTTAGACTATTATTTAACCACTGTAGCCTCTAGTTCAACCTTTAAAGTTTCAAACAGACTTTTTACCTCAAGCACTGTACTAGCTTGCTTGATATTGTGGCTTTGTATCCAATTTTGAAATACATGAAAACAAGACATTAACTCGTCTGTAGAAGTTGTGTAAATATTTAAGCGTACAATATTCTTGCTTTCGTAACCGGCTTCTTTTATCACTTTTTCTAAGTTGGAAATTGCTTCCACAAGCTGAGTTTTCATATCTGCATCGCTGGATACGCCTTCATCATTGATAGCTGTCTGGCCTGAAACATATAAGGTAGATACTGCATTCGTTACTTCTACTGCTTGCACATAACTGCGTTCGTCTTGCCATTTCCACGGGTTGATTTCTTTTCTTGCCATCTCAATTTCTGTTTTGGAGATCTTTCAACTACCTACTATAAATAATACATTAACTGATAGTGTAAAGTTGGAGAAAGCACAGAAGATATACCTGTGACATATGTCACAATATTGAGACTAGGAAATAGATGAGTGTGTTATAGTTGTAGCCTACTTAAAGTTTCTCTGGAAACGCCAAGGTAAGCAGCGAGCTGGGTCTTGGATACTCTTTGAACGATAGAAGGATTTTGTGTGATAAGTTGCTCGTATCGTTCTTTTGCATTGGTGGTAAGTAGGGAAACGATACGTAACTGAGCACTGATAAAACCCATATGAGATTTATGAAGTATAAACCTTTCCATCTTGGGCATGCTGTCACACAATTTCCAATAATCTTCGTAGGAGAGGCAAAGAACTGATGTATCCTCAAGACACCTCAAAGACATGATTGCACTGGTCTGCTTGAAGAAAGCATAAAAATCGCTTTCCCACCAGTCTTCAGTTGCAAAGGAAACGATATGCTGTTTTCCGTTCTCATCATCATAAACAAGTTTTAGAAGCCCTGAAACAATAAAGTAACAGTATTTGACCCTTTCCCCTTGCTTAATGATAAAATCATTTTTGTTGAACTTTTGATTTGAAAAAAAGGATGAAATAGATGAAAATTCACCCTCGCTAATTGGAATTACTTTATCAATATGCTGTTTGAGTTTGTCTATCATTGAGCAATTGTCATACTTTGGTTCAAATATATTTGTGTTTCTCCTTTCCAATATAAGGTTCAGGTAAGGCTTCTCATAATGAGTTACAGAATATAAAAGAAAGAGAATAGAGCCTTATAACGGGTAACATGAAGTGAAGAAGATATGAATAGTATAGCGAATTCTACAAAAAAATAAGCCGTTGGAAATTAGAAGATTCCAACGGCTTTGGCTTATGTGACTTATAAACTACTGTTGTCATTTAATCCATTTTTTATAAATGTTCCTGCCTGAATCAAAGCTTCCTGTACTGCAGGTATGTTTGCTAAAGGATTCAGTAATCCATAATCGTGAATTAGTCCATTGTATCGGGTAAGTGTTACAGGGACTCCCGCCACATTCAACTTTCTAGCATATGCCTCGCCTTCATCTCTTAGCACGTCATTTTCTGCTGTTTGAACCAATGCTGGGGGTAAACCCTGTAACTGACGAGTACTTGCCTGTAGGGGAGAGGCATATATCTCTTTACGTTTATTCTTTTTAGGTAAATAATTGTCCCAAAACCATTTCATCATATCCTTTGTCAGGAATCTTTCCTCAGCAAAAAGGTTATATGATTCTGTCTCAAAGTTGGCATCCGTAACAGGCCATAGCAAGACTTGAAGTTTGAACTCTGGACCTTTTTTGTCTTTGGCCATTAATGTGACGGCGGCTGTCATATTACCACCCACACTGTTACCCACTATTGCCATATTTTTACCATTTACACCTATTTCACCACCGTTTTCAGCAACCCATTCCGAAACGGCATAGATTTCATTGATAGCTGTTGGGTATTGGGCTTCAGGTGAAGGAGTATAGTCTGGGAATACTGCAACAGCACCACTGTAAATAACCAAATCTCTTACGAGCCTCCTGTGCGTTGGGTAATCGCCCAAAACCCATCCACCACCATGGATAAAGATAAACACAGGTGCATTGTCTTTTACTCCCGTGGCTTTTGTTATGTGAATATTAACGGTGTGTCCGTTGTGTGTGATACTTCGCTCTGTTTCTTCAATTCCAGAATAATCCACTTCAACAGATTTTTGTGCGCCAACCAATACCTGACGGGCGTCCTTTGGAGAAAGTTCTTGTAAAGGCTTTCCTCCACTTGTGTTAAGAGCTTTCAGGAATGACTGTACTTCTGTAAAGATCAGTGGGTCATTCTCTCCATTATATGATCGTTTCTGTGCCATCGTATTTGAGATTGAGAGTATTACAGAAATTATTATTAGACTGATTGATTTGATCGTTTTCATAGTGTTATAAGAATATAGTTGGGGTGGTGATTTTACTTTTGCTGCTGTAGGTTGGCTTCGAGTAGAATTTCAAAACTGAAAGCTTGACTTACAGGACAGGTCGCTTCAGCATTTTTGGCTATCTGCTGAAATTCCTCATCTGAAATACCAGGAACCTGAGCATTTAGCACCAACTTGGACTGGGTGATTTTACCATCTAGTAGCGTTACGATGGATTCTGTTGTAAGTGTATCAGGGGTGTAACCAGCAGTGGAAAGGTCCAAGCTCAGTTTCATGGTAAAACAGCCTGCATGGGCAGCAGCCAACAGTTCTTCAGGGTTGGTTCCAAAGCCATCAGCAAAGCGGCTGTTAAACGAATATTGCGTTTGGTTCAATACTTTGCTTGCAGTAGTTAGGTGACCTTTTCCTTCTTTGATTGTACCGTTCCAAACGGCTTGTGCTTTACGTTTCATAACCTTTGCGTTTACATTTTTAATTTATTGATGAAACAAAGGTATGGGATAGCTAAGGGTAAATAAATGCACAAAAGTCCATTATGATTGTATGTTTTTCCCTCACTGGTAGTTTTTCTTAAAAAATGTAGGAGTCTCACCTACCTTATTGCTAAAAAGTCGGTTGAAATAAGCAGGGTCCTCATAACCCAATTCATAGGCAATTTCTTTCACACTCATGGATGTGTAACTCAGAAGTCTTTTGGCTTCCAGTATGATTCTATCTTTTATGATGTCATTAGGTTGAGGTAACCCTAATCTTTTAAATTTATTGGAAAGTGTTTTTGATGCAACTCCAAGAAGGTCCGCATAGTCAGCCACTGTATGTTTTGTTTTATAATGGATTTCTACGAGTCTACTAAAGTCCCTAAAAAATTCAAGCTCAGCACTTGGTTCTTCATTGAGGGTATTCAATTGTTGCTTTTTCCATATCCGTGTAGCCCTTATAATAAGTTGTTTGAGATAGGTACGTATCATTTCTTCCTGTGAGCTATCATTTAAATCAAGTTCTTGCTGAATTTGGTTAAAGATAAACTCAATGGTTTGCCGTGCTTCTTTATCTAAGGTTGTTTGCGGCATTTGATAGATATTGTTGAAGAGAAGTCCATCGCAAGCTACTTCTGCATCATGTATTTGAATGCAGTAAAAATCACGGTTGTAGTATATAAAGTGTCCAGAGGCTTTTCCAGCTTCTTCAAGCTCAATGTACTGGTTACTGTTGATGAAAAATAGACATGGTTGTTTGGACTCATACTTCTTGAAGTCTACAGAAACCTTATATCCGGCAGGAAGAAAAAGTACCTTGATATAAGGTCTGTAAGCTTCATCGTTTATTTCTGAAATGGTATCAGTGGTTACAGGCAGGTAACCAATTCTCTTGTAATGTGACTCAAAGTATTTGTAAAGACTCATATCTATTCATCCTTTAGATCAGATCAAAAAGCCTAAATAAAGAAATACTTGATAAGATGAAAAAGCGAAAGAGATAAACCTTTTGTTTTCTTGGACTAGATGCCATGACTACAATTAAAAGCTGATAGCTTGGGAATTCCATTATTTACTGTACCCCCTCCAATACCTTCTTTCTTTCAGAATGGGTTTATAGAATAATCTTCTTATGAGGCTGAAGAGATTGCCATCCTGAATTAGTATTGTAAGACTTATATTACAGTCGATTCTGGAAAATGTAGGTTTTTCAAGAATGACTCATTGTGGTTTGAAAAGGTAAAAGATAAATAACTAATATGTTATGACCTTGCTTTCTCAATTAATTCAAATAAGTAGCATTCATTGCCTTATTACTGTAAAAACCATTATCAGAAATGTACATCTTTAATTCTTTGCTTTATAATTAACTTTATTACTTCTGCTGACATTGCTATTGCAAAAGCTGTTACACCAATATACAGTATGATATCATGGAAAACTCCTAGATACTGGCCGTCAAACAATGTAGTAGTTACAGCTGCAACTGTTATTACATACCAAAGGACATTTATTAGCTTTTGAGTCGAGTGTATACGTATTGTGGAAGACCAATTGTGATAGATGACTTTTTCGGGGAACTGGATAATTAGTTTTCTCAAATAGCGGTTTGCTTCTTTGAATTTTTTATGATAAAAATTAGCAATGACGCAATCAAACAGGAGTGTTTCATAGAATTCAATATTAAGCAATTCTACTTCCTTAAACCCTGAATGTATTTGAAATAAATATATAGCCTTATTTATTACTGGGAGGGCTTTTTTGTAATCTTTGGTCATAGTCAGATGGTGTGCGTAGTCAGCGGTTAATCGCATAACTTTATAGTGCATTTCACTATCTCCATCTATAATCTCGTGATCAATTACTTGTCTATTTGTCTCGAAAATATCAATAAACCTGCCGGACTCTTTGGTTGTTTCGTCAGTATATATTTTGTTATATAATTCTGTAATTGTCATTATTCAATTGGTTGTATATTGCAATACTCCGTAAACTTTTAGGCGGCAATCTTGCCATATTCAATCAACTCCCGATAGGCAGCTGATTTTTTATTGGTTCGGGCATCTATTCCGAATCTTGAAAAAAACTTTTTGAAGGAAATGCTCATTGAAAGCCAATGCCTTAATATCCGACAAAGAGAAAGTTCCTCTCTCTTCCATCGGTACACTCAAGTGATGACAAACCTTCGCCAAGTTCACCGCCGTCAGGCTGGCATTAGTATGAAAATGAACCTTCTCTTTGCTCCTGACTTGTGACTGATTGAGTCCTAGATGCTGTTTGCCATCTTTGTAGAAAATCGGAGTCTGTAGATTCTAAGCAGCTTCATGCCATCCATTTTCGTGTCAGTACTGAAGTATACTTCTGTTTTAATCTTGCCCTTCCTGTTTGTTTTATACAGGGTCACGCATTTGGCAAAGAGCTGTAGCGCGCTTGAAGGCGACCGGCCAGGCTTGACAACCCCTTCATAGATTTTTACTGCATCCATTTCACCAGAAATTAACTTGAAGTGTAGCAGGTCAGGGTGCAATTTATCCACCTTTTTACTGTAGACTTTAGGTCTTCCTTTTGCGGCCTATTCTCCAGTATATCGGTAGCGCAGCACCGCATTGGAGGCTAGTTTGCTTACCAATGTCAAGCCGCTTTCAATCACTTTATCCACGAATGGTTTGCGAGAAAAGTAGGCATCTGCCACCAAAATATTAGAAATACGCTTGAGGTCTTCTTCTTTGCGTTTGACCATAAAAGCATAATAACTAATAGCGTACTATAACCCCCATGTCCCACGGTCTGTTCTGCTTCCAAGTGAAGAGCGGTCTCATCTTCCAAGCCTATGGCTGCAAAACCTGCAATCTCAAGTCCATGCATTTCCCTTCCTGCACAGCTAGACTAGAAATAGCCGTGCCTGATTTGGAAAGGAAACTCGGATCAAATGCCACTACCCATTCTTGCTTTTGACAGTGAGAGAGTAATAAGGTATTAAAGGTAAAGAAATTGAATCCTTTGCCGAACCAATTTCTCAATGTTGTTTCAGTCAACTGACTGTAACGGGCAATGTTGGTTAGATTATATATTCCACTGATTATCAGTGTGGTAGTGAAGGGGTGAATCAAAAATTTCTTCTGAGGCCCAGCGTAAGCCCTGCATTTTATCCAATATTTGTTCCGTGAGTATCTCGATGCTCATGAGCGAAAGTTTTATTTGGGTGTAGGAACCACAAAATTAAGCTTTCGCTTTTTTATTGCCAAGACTCAAAAAACTTTACGGAGTATTGTAAATATATTATGGATCATACTTTTAAATATCAATTAGGCATTAATTAATGCTAAGTGTTGTTAGAAAGCCAATGTTAATATAGAAATGATTATATACAAAAATATAAGCCACCCTTTTAAAGGGTCTTTCTTTTTATACCTAGTCATAAAATCATCCCTTTTCACAATTAAAAAGTGAACAAAAAAATTAACTGACATCAACATAATAAGTCCTGCCCATCTACTATTAATAGAATCTAGAATAGTTGTGAACCCAAACTCATTTTTTAGATAAACTTTTAAAACAACTAAATTTAAAAAAGGGAAAATAGAAAACACAGCTCCCCCTAACCACCTTCCATATCCGATATCTTCTTCTTTTACTTTCAATTCATTTTGTGAGATAAATGAATAAAACCTCCATACGATATAGTGCATAGACATCTTTGATAACTTTCCTGAGTGTTTTGTTTTTGAGGGGCAATCCTACCATTAATATCTGCTAAAACCAAATTCAGTTTGGGGTTTTGAATATATGTGTGTGATGTACATACAATGCTGATAGACTATCAGCTGTCATAAATTCATCCCCCTCAATTCTGTTCAATCCCAGCATTTTTTCATTTCTACTACCCAAAAAATCCTTCGTTATCGTTCAACTTTCTGTCAGAATAGTGCGATTAAGTGCTCAGTTGGTGGGTTTTTCCATGTATATATGTTCACAACCGGTACTTTTGTTTAAAAGTGTGTACATGACGTTTGATTATAACGTGTAGGCAGGACATTTAAACAATAGTGCAAGTCGAATTGGATGGGTGCGCTTACTTTTGTGAAGGATGGTAGCGCATATCGCCACCTCAATTTGACTGAGACATTTTTAAATAAAGCATTCTATGAACTATAAAGCTTACTTTTATTTTTTTCTGCTGTTGCCTTTTATGGCAGGATGCGCAACACAGGGAAACAGAACGGCAAGCACGCAGGATTCGGAAGGGGATAAGCGACCGAATATTGTCGTGATTATGGCAGATGATTTGGGCTACTCCGACTTGGGTTGTTTTGGCGGTGAAGTTGAGACTCCATCGTTGGACAAGTTGGCGGGAGAAGGTGTCCGCTTCACGCAGTTTTATAACACCTCCCGTTGCTGCCCGACAAGGGCGTCATTCCTGACAGGACTTTATCCGCATCAGGCTGGTATCGGTCGCATGACGATGGATGCAGGACAGCCGGGCTACAGAGGCTACCTGACCGAAAATACTGTTACGGTGGCTGAGGTACTTAAGGGAGCTGGTTACCATACAGGTATGGTGGGTAAATGGCATGTATCTCCTACAGAGCGCAGAGAGAAAGATGAGCAACTGGCTTGGCTAGCACACCAAAAAGATTTGGGGGATTTCTCAGACAAGTCTACCTATCCGACAGCTCGTGGTTTTGAAAAGTATTATGGTAATATCTGGGGAGTGGTGGATTACTTTGATCCGTTCAGTTTGATGAATGGGGATGAGAAAGTGGAAAGCGTACCGGAAGGCTATTACCATACGAATGCAATCGGAGATTCGGCAGTCGCTTATGTAGACGAGTTTGCCAAGGACGATAAGCCCTTCTTCCTGTATGTGGCGCATTGTGCCCCGCACTGGCCATTGCAAGCTTTGCCGGAGGATATCAAGAAATATGAAAGCGTATATAAAATTGGTTGGGACTCAATCAGGGTAAAACGCTATGAGCGTATGCAACAGCTGGGACTGATCAGCAAAGAGAATGCAGAATTCTCGCCACGTATGTTCCCAAAACTGGATTGGGAAACTAACCCCAACAAAGAATGGGATGCTCATGCGATGGCGGTTCATGCAGCAATGATCGATAGAATGGATCAAACAATTGGAAAGTTGATGGATAAATTGGAGGAAACAGGGGAGATGGATAATACCATCATCCTCTTCCTTTCCGACAATGGCGCCAGTTACGAGCGTCCTTCCAAATACGGACCTGGCTTTGACCGTGCAGGTAGTACCCGTCAGGGTGAAGAAGTGAAGTTCCCAGTAGACAAAAGCACAGATGCCATGCCGGGACCACAGACGGTTCATGCGGGTATTGGTCCGGTTTGGGCAAATGTTGCGAATACGCCTTTCCGTTATTACAAATCCAAAGTTTTCGAAGGTGGGATTCGTACCCCTATGATTATGCACTGGCCAAAGGGAATCACAAAGCAGGGCGGATTTGAAAAACAGACTGGCCATGTAGCAGACTTGATGGCAACATTTGTGGAGCTGGCAGGGACAGCATACCCAACGCAATTAAATGGGCATAACATTACGCCAACAGTAGGGACAAGCCTTGTACCTGCGATCAAAGGTACAGGCGAAGTGCAGCGAAATACCTTGTTCTGGGAGCATTTTGGCAGCAAGGCCATCAGACAGGGCGACTGGAAGCTGGTAATGTTAGACAAAAAATCAGATTGGGAACTGTACAATCTGGCTGAAGACCAAACAGAAATGCATAATCTGGCAGCGAAACACCCTGAAAAGGTAGAAGAGTTGGCAGCCCTTTGGGAGCAGCAAGCACAGGCTTATCAGGTTTACCCGATGCCGCAATAATATTCCTTTCAGCAGCGGTAATGACCAGCCGCTGCTGAATTTCCAACAAGAAGACTGAGCATTATTTTCGGAAACCCCTCAAAAGGTATCCCGATACCCTACAGCCTTTTGTTAAGACAATTTTGACAAGAAACTATTATAACTAAATCCTTATGAAATTGAGAAAAAGTGCCCTGTTGGTACTCATGGCTTGCCTGAGTGCAACCGGTTTGCAGGCACAGAAAAAGCAGGACGTCTTGCAGTATTCCATGCAGACGAAGTGGGCAAAGGAGGTTGATCCACAAAATGTAAGACCAGAATACCCACGTCCGCAGATGACCCGTGACAATTGGGAAAACCTGAACGGTTATTGGGAATATGCCATAGAGTCAAAAGGAAAAGGAAAACCTTCCAAATTTGATGGTAATATTCTGGTGCCATTTGCAGTGGAATCTGAGTTGAGTCAGGTTAAGAAAATGGTGGGGCAGGAAAATTACCTTTGGTACAAAAGGACTTTTACGGCTAAGAAAAATAACAAGGAGCGTGTATTATTGCACTTCGATGCAGTAGACTGGGAAGCGACGGTTTTCCTGAATGGCAAGGAGATCGGCGTACACCGTGGTGGTTTTGACCCTTTTGAGTTTGATATTACGGCATACCTGAAAGAGGGAGAGCAGGAACTGCTGGTAAGGGTTTGGGACCCGACAGACCAAGATACACAGGCAAGAGGTAAGCAATCGGCTACTCCTCGTGGCATTTGGTATACACCAGTTACAGGCATCTGGCAGACGGTTTGGTTAGAGACTGTGCCAATGGATTATGTAAAGAGAATCAATACCCGACCTGATATCGATCAGCGTCAGGCAGCAGTGAAGATGGAATTCTCGCCTCTTTCAAAAGACCTGAACCTGGTCGTGACAGCCAAAGTGGAAGGTAAAACGGTGAACGTGCAGACAACAGCGCTGAAGGTGGGAAGCAGTCAGGCAGAGATTGACCTTAACATTGCAGATCCGAAATTGTGGTCTCCTGAAAATCCATTCTTATATGATATGGAAATTGCCTTGCAGGATGAGAAAGGCAATACCATAGACAAGGTAGGCAGCTACTTTGGTATGCGTAAGATCTCACTGGGTAAGGATGCCAACGGTTATACACGCATTATGCTGAACAACGAGCCTGTCTTCCATTGGGGGTTGTTGGATCAGGGTTGGTGGCCTGACGGTCTGTATACAGCACCTACCGAAGAGGCAATGCTCTATGACGTAAAGGTAACCCGTGATATGGGTTTTAACATGATCAGAAAACATGTAAAGGTGGAGCCTGCCCGTTACTACTACCACTGCGATAAGATGGGTGTTTTGGTTTGGCAGGACATGCCGAACGGCAATTACCTGAAAGAACTGAGAGTGGAAGCATGGGAAAAGGATGTGAAACGTCCCAAAGAGTCGGCTGTACAGTTTGAGTCAGAGTTGAAAGAGATGATGGATGACTTCGGGACTTTTCCTTCCATTGTGGTTTGGGTACCATTCAATGAAGGTTGGGGACAGTACGATACGGAGCGCATCGCTGAATGGGTGAAAAACTATGACCCAACCCGTATCTGTGATGCACCAAGCGGATGGGCAGACCGTGGCGTAGGAGATCTGGTAGACATTCACCTGTATCCAGGACCTGGTATGGAGCCTGCTGAGAAAAACCGGGCTTCCGTTTTGGGTGAGTTTGGTGGATTGGGCTGGCCTGTGGAAAATCACCTGTGGTGGAATAAGAAGAACTGGGGGTACCTGACCTACAATAGTCAAGAAGTATTCACAGATGAGTTTAGCCGCATTGTGGAAGAGTTGCAACCGTTGGTAGGTTGGGGACTTTCAGCTGCGGTATATACGCAAACGACAGATGTGGAAGGTGAGGTAAATGGACTGATGACCTATGACCGTGAAGTGATCAAGGTAAATCCGGCAGAGATCAAAAAGCTGTCTGCCAAGCTGTACCAACCTTGGTGGAACAAGCAAATGTTGGTAGCCGATTCGGAAACAGAACGTCAGGAATGGATGGTAACAGAAAGCAAGCCTGCTAAAAACTGGATGGCTACTGATTACGATGACTTCTTCTGGATGAAAAAGGAAGGACCATTCAGTACTGAGGAAATGTATACACTGGAAGCAAGCACAGGATGGGATTCAGACAAGCTTTATGCAAGAAAGAAGTTCTACCTGAGCCAGTTGCCACAGCACTTATACATCAAGCACTATCTACCGAAGGCAAAGGTAAAGATTTATGTCAACGGGCATGAGATTAAAACCATTGAGGATAAAGGAGGCAGAAAAAGACACTACAGCCATGAGCTATTCAATGAGGCTATCAAATACTTGAAGGAAGGTGAGAATGTACTGGCAGTAGAAGTGGAAAATGGGAAGGAAAAGGCAGCTTTTGACCTTGGATTATATACATCTGAAGTAATGATACCGCTGTCGCCTGATACGGCAGCCAACTGATAAATCAATAATGCAAGGCAGGGGAGATTTCTGGACTTCAAGCTCCTCTGCCTGATTTGAAACTGAACTGATAGACACACTTGATAATCGGGCAGCCTTTGGCTGGCTGTTTTCAAACCCAATTAAACAACAATATGAAAATGAATGCAAAACATTTACCATGCTCTATTGGGGGTAGTACTCGGCAATTGCTGAAGCTCCTGTTTTGTGTGATTTTACTTTGTCAGCTGTTGCTGCCACAAGTTACACGTGCACAAGCGAATCTAATCTCTGGTCATGTGTTTTCCTCAGATGATGGTGAGCCACTGATTGGGGTAAACGTAGTAGAGAAAGGTTCTACCAATGGTACGATTACAGATTTGGATGGCAAGTTCAAGTTGTCAATCAAATCCAATTCTACGTTGGTAGTCAGCTATATTGGTTATAAAACGCAAGAAATAGCAGTTGGTAACCAAACCAATCTTAAAGTATCTCTTGAGTTGGATATGACACAGCTGGATGAGTTAGTGGTAGTAGGTTATGGTTCTGTAAAGAAAAGTGACTTGACGGGTTCAGTCGTTTCAATGAAAGCGGAATCGCTGAATGCAGGAAGTAATGCTTCTCTTGAGCAACTGATGCAGGGTAGAGCACCAGGTGTGGCTATCCAACAGAAAAGCAGTGAGCCGGGTGGAGCCATGTCGATTAATATCCGTGGAGCAAGTTCCATAACGGCAGGTAACGAGCCATTATATGTGATTGACGGCATGCCGATCAACAATGCAGCGGCAGTGTCGGGAACAGGGGCAGGCTTTGCTGCAAACAACAACCCTCGAAATCCGCTGAATGCCTTGAATCCAAGTGATATTGAGTCTATTGAAATTCTGAAAGATGCTTCCGCAACAGCGATCTATGGTGCCAGGGGTGCCAATGGAGTAGTTATGATTACAACCAAAAAAGGTAAAGACGGAAGCTTAAGAGTTTCTTATGATACTTATTATGGTATGCAGACTGTTGCCAATCAGTTAGACTTATTGTCAGCTACGGAGTATAAGCAAGTACTGAATGATATTATTGCCGACGGTGGTGGCAATGCTGATGAGGAAGTTGGCGAAATTCAGGAAGGAGGAACAGATTGGCAAAAAGAACTGGTAAGGTCAGCACCAGTACAGAGCCACAACTTGAACTTCTCAGGTAGTGGTGGCAATACAAGCTATTATGTGTCATTGGGTTATTTTGACCAGCAAGGTGTGGTGAAAGAGTCTGGTATCAAACGTTATACTGCCCGCCTTAATCTGGAGAATGGCATTGACAAGAAATACAAGTTTGGAATCAACCTGACAACCTCCTTAATCAAGGATGACTTTGTGTCAAATGGTGTTGGGGTAAATGAGAATGGTGGTGCTATCTATGCAGCGATCAACTACGACCCGACGATCTCCATCTATGACGGAAATGGAAACTTTAATCGCTCTCAGTTTATTACCATTGATAACCCAGTAGCCTTGCTGGAAGGTGAGCAAGCGATAGCAGATACTTACCGTACATTCGGTTCCATATTCGGTGAATATTTTCTATTACCATCCTTGTCTGCTAAGGTTAGGATAGGGGGAGACTTTAACTCTTCTAAACGTAAAGTATGGGTTAGTCCTGAGACCTTGGACGGCAGTCAACAAGGGGGGATTGCCTCATTGCTGACAGGACTGAGAACCTCTTACCTGTTAGAAGGTACGCTGAATTATAACAAGACTTTTGGTGAAAACTATATCAATGCTGTAGCCGGTGTAACGACAGAAGAATTCTTCAGTGAGTCATTTACAGGAACAGGCAGGGGCTTTACATTGCCTGATCTTGAATACAACGCCATCGGTTCGGGAGACCCATTGCTGAACCAATTGGGAAGCGGTGCGCAGAGTGCTAGACTGCTCTCATTCCTAGGCAGAGTAAACTACTCTATTAAAGACAGATACCTGATTACGGCTTCGTTCAGGGCTGATGGTTCTTCCCGTTTCGGACCAAGCAATCGCTTCGGTTATTTCCCTTCTGCAGCAGTGGCATGGAAGATGAAAAACGAGGAATTTTTAAAAGATGTGGAGGTGCTTTCACAACTGAAATTGAGAGCTAGTTACGGAGCGATTGGTAATCAGTCCATTGCCAACTACATGTACCTGTCCACGCTTTCGGTAGGTAAGGATGTCGTATTTGGCGATAACAAATACACAACAATCAATCCATCAAGAACGCCAAACCCAGACCTGAAATGGGAGGCAACCAATCAGTTGGATATAGGATTGGACTTTGGTTTTATGGAAGATCGTATCTACGGTACCATCGAATATTTCAACAGGAAAACAACAGACCTTTTGTTGAATGTACCAAAACCTACCAGCCTTGGCTTTGGCTCAAGACTTGAAAACGTAGGCAGCATGCAGAATGCAGGTATTGAGTTTATGATTGACTCCAAGAACTTGGTAGGCAAGTTCAAGTGGGATACCAATATTAACTTCTCGGTGATCCGTAACAAGGTACTGGACTTGGGCGATACAGATGAGATCATTGCCGGTAACCTTGGCTTTGTGTCTGGGGCTTCTGTAATCCGTGTTGGTGAGCCTCTAAACTCCTATTATGGTTATATCGTGGATGGTGTATGGCAGGCAAATGATGATTTTTCAGTAACGCAGGACAATGTAGCACCGGGTGATATGAAGTTCCGTGACCTGAATGGAGACGGTACCATCAACGATGATGACCGTACAATTATCGGCAGTCCATTCCCTGACTTTAGCTGGGGTCTGACCAACACCTTCTCTTATGGTAACTTCTCATTGTCAGCCTTTATTGAAGGGGTACACGGAAACAGCTTGCTGAACAACAACTTGGTGGATACCTATTTCCCGATCAACTTCAGACGTAACAAACTGGCTGAGCCATACCTGAACCGTTGGACAGAGTCAAACCCATCGGATGAGTATCCTTCATTTGTCAACCCAACTGCTCAGGGACAGCGTATGGTGAATACCAAAACGGTGGAGGATGCCTCTTATATTCGTCTTCAGTCTGTAAGGTTAGGCTATAACCTACCAGTCGAAAAACTGAAATATATCAACAAGTTGAATGTGTATGTAACCGGTCAGAACCTGATGACTTTTACTGGTTATAGTGGGGTAGACCCTGCAAGTAACGCTAACGGTAGCAACATCCTGAAGATCGATTACAACGCTTACCCATTGGCGAGAACCTTTATGGTAGGCCTGAACATTGGATTCTAATCTTTTGCATTATTTACTCCAAAATTTAAACCCAAGATGAAACAGTTCAATATTTGGTTAAACGTTGTTTGTTTTCTGCTACTGATGGGACTGGGTGCGTGCGAGAAGGAGATGGAAACAGTGAAGGAACCGCTGACAGACAACAATAAAATTGAAGAGGTATCAGACACCTCAAACTATAAAGTTAGCTTAACTGAAGTACAGGCGTTTGGGATCAATTACAATGGGCAGCTTGACTTTGTGGATTACGACAACCTGCAACGTACACAGACAACATGGGTAAGGGGATTTGTAGACTTTTTCCAGTTCTATAATGATCCTTCAAAATTGGATACTGACGTACGGATTCAGAATTACCTGACGCTGAAAGACAATGGTTACAAGACAATCCTGAATATCAAGTGGGATTTCAAAGGAAAAGGCTTATCCATGCCTGCAGTAGGTAGTCAGGAGATGACAGACTATAAAAACTTCCTGACACAAGTGCTGAACAAGGTATGGAACAAGACGGACATTATCGTTGTGGGGAACGAACCTTTTATCGAAACACCGATCGGGGAGCGAGACCAGCGTCTGGTGGATTTTTATAAAGAGATTGCCAAGAAGGTTAAAAACTACCGTACTAACCAGACCAAGAATGATACACCAATTTTCCTGGGGGCAATCAATAACCTTTACCAGAATTCTCTCAGGACACAGGCTGTCGTAGACCTGCTGGCTTTTGTAAAGGAAAAGAACTGGATTTCAGGTATTGACCTGCATATTCACCATTCAGCGATTGAGGATATTACAGGCTCCATGGATTATGTGAATACGAGAATCAGGGATGATCAGAAAATATTGGTAACGGAGTTCTCACTGATGAAGCATTGGAAACTGAAACTTCAGGAAAATATTCCTTCCAACTTTGCTCAGGAGTACGGCAGGAATACTAACTGGAAGAACTACCAGTACATAGATTATGCCCTAAAGAATCCAGTTTCACGTCCTGAATGGGTGGCTTTCTTGCAAAACAGCTACTGGTTTGAGAACCGGAAGTTCTACCTCTCTAATGCTTATGATTTGATGACGGGCTATAACAAATTCTACATTGCTACATATGGCATCAGACAGAGCTACCCTTATGGTCAGGACTTTACAGCCAATACGGATCCTTGGGTGTTGAACGCCTTGTACGTAAACCGGTCAGTGGTATTGAACCCTTCTACTGGGCAAGAGCAGTTTAACTATGCCTTTATTGACGATTTCAGAGCTATTCAAAACATGAACTAAGATGCGTATCAAACAATATATCAAACCGTTTCTTTTTGCTTCCCTGCTGGCTGCTCCGCTGACGGCTTGTGAGGACTATCTGGAAGTAACACCTCCGGGAGAATTTGCCTCCAATAATGTATTGACCAATGAGGCAGGACTTACTTCCCTGCTGTATTCGGCATACACCAATTACAATATCCAGAACATCTATAAGGATGTAATCAATATGGAAGAAGTAACCACCGATATGGCATTCAACTCCGGCGGTGGAGAAAATAGAACCTTATCACTATTTATCAACTTTACTTGGGATCCTTCAGTAGCATGGCTGGAAGTGGATATGTGGAATCAGGCTTACTTTGCTATCCGTGATGCCAACCTGTTGATTGACAATGTAGACAATTCGGATGCGGATGAGGCCATGAAGGCGCAATTGAAGGCAGAAGCCAGATATATCCGTGCTACGGAATATGCATTCCTGTATGGTTGGTTTGGGTCAGTACCTTTGGTGGTTAGCTCGACTGATGCAGAACCAAAAGGGCGTGCTTCCGAAGAGGAAATAAAGGACTTTATCGCGATGGAACTTTCGGAGATTGTAGCTGACTTGCCTGCACCGGGACAAGAAGCACAGTATGGAAGGGCAAGCAAAGGTCATGCTTTAGGAATTCTGACCAAGTTTTATCTCAATACCAAGCAGTGGCAAAAAGTGGTAGAAGTCTCTCAACAGCTGATGGATTTGGGTTACTATGAGCTGTACCCTGACTTCACAAAACTTTTCAGGGTAGAGAATGAGCAGAACAGGGAAATGATAGTGGCATGGCCACAGATTGCAGATTTGCAGTTAGGAAATATGTTCCCAAATGGAGCTGTGCCTCCAGGCTTCCAGTATTCAGAAAAGTTACCTGAATTGGTTTGGACAACAGGTATGAGTAACTGGGCAACACAGTATCGTTTGAGGGATGAGTTTGTGGATTCATTTGACCCGACAGATGCCCGATTCGGATTGATCATTGAAGATTATATCAACCTGCAAGGCAAGAAAGTCAACCTGAGAAATACACCGGACAATTCCAGAAGCTTAAAATTCTTTGATAACAATGCATTGGGTAATTTTCATGGGAACGATACGCCGATCGTCAGGTATGCGGATATCCTGCTGTCAAGGGCAGAAGCACTGAACGAAATCAATGGACCGACACAGGAAGCCCTTGACCTAATCAATCAGGTAAGAAACCGTGCAGGGCTGGCAGACCTGACCATGACTGAAGCATCAAGCAAAGAGGCTTTAAGAGATCTGATCTTGCAGGAAAGAGGTTGGGAATTTGTTTCAGAAGCCAAGAGAAGAGAAGACCTGATTCGTCATGGAAAGTTTGTTTCCAAGGCACAGGCAAGAGGGGTAAATGCACAGGGCTTCCACGTACGGTTCCCGATTCCTGAAAAGGAGATGAATTCGAATCCAGCGTTAGAAGGTCAACAAAACCAAGGATATTAATTGCAACAGATACACTGCCCACAATCACGATTGTGGGCAGTTATTTTTATCCGTTAGCTAGAATATATAAACCCTCCTATGAAAAAAGCTATTATCTATTTTTTAGGACTTTTTATCCTGTTCAATTCCAACAGGCTCCCTGCTCAGAGACATAAGGTTACATTGCTGTTGGATACTGGTAAAGTATCAAAGGCAAAAGTGTCACCCTTGATTTTTGGTCGCTTCTTTGAGTTGAACGGAAGAGATGCTTACCCCGGTTTTGTCTCCCAGCATTTGGCCAATGGGTCTTTTGAACACTGGAATGAAAGGAACAATGACCATATTCGGGATGAATTGCTTTTCAGGGATATTCCTATTCAGCATAACGTGGCCTATCCTTGGCAGGTTAGCGCTGAAGGGAAATCCAGACCAGCCATAATCACCAATGGGAAACATGGGCATGATTTTCAGCGTCTGATCAACCTGACAGCAGGAAATCAGGTAACCCTTTCACAGCGAACAGCCACTCCGGATCAGCGAACCCTATCTTATGACATTCGCTTTTGGGCAAGGTCCAATCGGACAGCAAACCTGAAAGTCAGCCTGCAAAGCGCTGACAGTTTGGTAGTAGCTGCTGAGCAAGTAAAACTATCAGCAGACTGGCAGTCTTATGCGTTGCGACTTACCCTTCCGCAAGCTTCCAATAACCGCTATAGGGAAAGCCCTTTTGGTATTTTTGACCTGCAACTTTCTTTCAGTGAGCAGGCCATTGTAGACATTGACCATGTGCAGCTTGTATCATCAGATGCTGTGACAGGAATCTTTAACCCGACCACAATTCAGAACATGAAGGAATACAGGGTGAAGACAATCCGTTGGCCAGGAGGAAACTATGCGAGCCGTTACCGCTGGACAGATGGTATTGGCAACTGGGAACAAAGGCCTGTCAGCATCAATGATGAATGGGGCGGTTTGGAGCCCAATTACTTTGGTACCAATGAGTTTCTGGCGTTCTGTCGTTTGTCAGGAGTGGAACCTTATATCAATGTACCATTCAATCCGGAAATCGCTACCCCTGAATATATTGCTCAATGGGTGGAGTATGTCAATGGCGATACCACAACAGCTATGGGGAAATTGCGCAAGCAACATGGGTATCCTGAGCCATGGAAAGTAAAATATTGGCAGGTAGGGAATGAGCATTATGGTCCGTATCAGGCAGGGTATGTCTTTGCTCCTGAATATGCAGAAGGAGTAAGAAATTACATCCTTGCTATGAAGAATGTAGATCCTGAGATCAAGGTGCTAGCAGCAGGTGCAGACCCTATGTATACAGACCATGATGCCGAGATTTGGAACCGTATACTACTGGAAAAAGCGGGTGATATCATGGATGGGATAGACATCCACAGGTATGCCAATAGGGTAACCGTAAATCGGAAAGAGTTGAAGCAGCATACTAAAGAAGAGTTACTGCTAACTTATATGGGGTATCCATCTCAATATGATTCGGTACTGTCCATGTTGACGGAGGAAATACAAAGGCAGGCCCACCCCATGATGGTCAATGTGGGGGAATGGAATATGGGAGGTTTCCGGATAGGGGAAGGTTATCAGGTTGAAATGGAAAACATGTGGCATGCCGTATTTGTAGCAGGGATGTACAACGCTTTTCTCCGGAAAAGTGAGTTCGTGAAATTCAGCCACCAGACAGACAATACCCTTTGGTTTCGCCCTTATCTGAAGGATTTCAGGCCCATCAATCCGGGAGCTTATGTGTTGAGAATGTTTGCTGAAATTTTTGATGATGGGAAGGACTTTTATCTAGTACCATGTCGGATGGAAGGAGAAACATTTAACTTAGCCGCACTAGGACAACGAATCATGACAAAAGTGGATGTGCCCTTAGCGGATGTAGCAGCCCTGCAAAATGACAAGACTTTGGTGCTCTTCCTGACAAACCGAGACCCGGAGCATGCCAAACAGGTATTGTTACCTCAATACAAAAACCAAAAGGTAACGATTACTTCCCTGACCGCGCCTACGCCATTTGCAGAGGAAAAAAACTGGAATGAGACAATCTTAAGCATTTCCAGACAAGAAACCTTGTTGGGAAAAAGCGTAATTGAGATGCCTCCGGCAAGTGTCTTCAGACTCGAAATTGACATTGCAGAAAAGAAAAACCAATAGACATGAAATACTACTTTTTACTCCTGTGCCTTCTGGGACTCTTTCGATTTGAGGCAGGTGCGCAGGAAAAGAAACACCCCAATATTATCATCCTGTATGTAGATGATTTGGGATATGGAGATGTTGGGTGTTATGGAGCCAAAGGAGTAAAGACACCCAATATCGACAAGATGGCAGACAATGGGTTAATGATGACGGATGCGCATTGTGCCGCTGCCATGTGTACCCCTTCCCGATTTTCCTTGCTTACCGGAAAGTATGCCTTTCGTAACAAGGCGGAGATATTACCCGGTGATGCACCTTTACTGATCAGACCGGAAACCCCAACCTTGCCCAGCATGCTGAAGAAGGCAGGTTATCGGACAGGTGTAGTCGGCAAGTGGCATCTTGGTTTGGGGAATGGTACGGTGGACTGGAATGAGGACATTACCCCTGGACCTTTGGAGATTGGGTTTGATTACAGTTTTCTGATTCCGGCAACGGGTGACCGTGTGCCCACTGTATTTGTGGAAAACCACCGTGTAGTAGGGTTGGATCCAAATGACCCGATAACGGTCAGTTACAAGAAAAAGGTGGGAGATGACCCGACCGGTATAGAGAACCCTGAAATGTTGAGGGTAAAAGCGGATCCGCAGCACAGCAATACGATTGTAAACGGGGTAAGCAGAATCGGTTATATGGCTGGAGGAAAGCAAGCCCGTTGGGTCGATGAGGAATTTCCGGATAAGCTGACAGAAAAAGCCATTGCATTTATGGATACTGACAAGGAAAAACCATTCTTCCTGTACTATTCCTTTCATGATATCCATGTGCCGAGATTGCCACATGCCCGTTTTACGGGAGCCAGCAAGATGGGACCGAGAGGAGATGCAATCGCCCAGGTGGATTGGGTAGTAGGTGAAATCGTCAAGGCGCTAGAAGTAAGGGGAATCGCAGAAGAAACCATGATCATCTTTTCCAGTGACAATGGTCCGGTACTCGATGACGGTTATGAGGATCAAGCCGAAGAACTGATAGGTAAACACAAGCCAGGTGGACCTTTCAAAGGAGGTAAATACAGTATATATGAGGCAGGAACCAGAGTACCAACCATTGTGTACTGGCCTTCAACAATCAAAAGCGGCAAAAGTAATGCATTGTTTACACAGACAGACCTTTATGCTTCTTTGGCAGAGTTGACAGGACAAACAGTGGAGGACGGTGAAGCGCCTGATAGTGAAAACCACTTACAAGTTTTATTGGGCGTGTCAGAGGAAGGGCGTACCGAACTGATCGAAGAAGCTTTTGTATTGGCATTAAGGCAGGGAGACTGGAAGTATATTGCCCCTGTGGAAAATGACACCCCTGACTGGCTGAAAAACAAAAAAGTAGCGCACGGAATAGGAAATGAACCGCAACTGTATAACCTTCGTAAAGACCCAAAAGAGCAAAAAAATCTGGCTGAAGGCTATCCTGAAAAAGTAGCCGAGATGCAGCAGAGATTGGCAGAACTGGTAAAACAACAGCAATCAAACTAAAATAACAGGACCATGAGAAGAACAACTTACTTAGGCATGCTGATGCTGCTGGTAGCTACGGCTTGTACAAGCAATACCCAAAAGACTGAAACAGCGGAAGCGGCAACAGAAACAGCTGTAAAACCCTGGGTGGCTGCCAACGCATTTGAAGACACCATTGAAGGACAGGCAACGCACCTGTATACCTTGACAAACAGCAATGGTATGCAAGCGGCCATCACCAACTATGGAGGGAGACTTGTAGGTCTGAAAGTGCCTGATAAAAAAGGTAAGCTGACAGATGTGGTAGTAGGTTTCAGCAGTGTGCAGGAGTTTGCTAATTCCTCAGAAAGGTATTTCGGTGCAACAATTGGCAGATATGGTAACAGGATTGCCAAAGGTACTTTCACTTTAGATAGTAAAACTTACACACTACCTACGAACAATGGACCAAATACCCTACATGGTGGAAATAAAGGTTTTCAGGATGTGGTATGGGAAGCTAAACAGCTAGATGCCCAAACATTGGAATTACATTACCTCTCAAAAGATATGGAGGAAGGGTTTCCGGGTAATTTGGATATAACGGTCACGTATATACTTACTGATGAAAATGCTTTACAGTTGGATTACAAAGCCACTACTGATAAGAAAACAGTGGTAAACCTAACCAACCATGCTTTCTTTAATCTGAATGGAGAAGGAAGTGGAACAATCCTAAACCATGGACTAAAAGTCAATGCAAGCCACTACACACCGGTAGACGAAACCCTAATTCCAACAGGGGAGATAGCAACAGTAGAAGGTACTCCATTTGATTTCAGAGAAATAACGGCTATTGGAGCGAGAATAGAACAGGAAAACGAACAGCTAAAGAACGGAGCAGGCTACGACCATAACTTCGTATTGGATAAACCAAAAGACAATCAAGGGATGGAATGGGTAGCCACGGTAGAAGGCGATAAAAGTGGTGTCGTAATGGAAATTTATACCGAAGAGCCAGGACTACAGTTTTACAGTGGTAACTTTATGAAAGGCAATAACACTTTCAAAAATGGGATTAAGGATGAATTTAGGACTGCATTCTGTCTTGAAACACAGCACTACCCTGATTCACCAAACCAGCCTGATTTCCCTTCAACCGTACTGGAGCCCGAACAGATTTACCATACGTCTTCTGTTTATAAATTCTCTGTCAATCAATAAGCTTAACAGCTAGTCTCATAAATGAACCTCTTCTGCATCGTTTTCGAAACAGGAGAGGTTTATTTTTTGAACATTATCGTCAAATTAAGCAGAGGTATCATTGAAATCGGAAGTTTTAAACTCATCGATGGTTTATAGGTTCAACTCCTTTGGAGTTGGATAAATGTAATTTACTTATACCTCAGGCTTAGGCCTAAGGCTACTATTGTTCAATCCCTTCGGGATTATTTTTTCATACAGCAAACACCGTTTCCGAAGGAAACAAACCATATTAGCTCCAGATGGCAATCTGGATTTTACAGCAATCAATATATCATAACCCTGAAAGGGTTGAACAGGATAACATCATTTAGTAGATCATAATATGTGAAAGGATTAGAGTAGGAAATCTCTATTCCAATTCAATACTTGCTTAAGTTAGATTGTGATTTAAACTCTTATTAACCATCTTCCTCTATGGTCAAACCTTTTGTGAGCAATTCTCTTGAAAGGTCCTCATCTATATCAAAATCGACAAAGTCGTCACCTTGCATACCCTGTTCAGAATAAAAGACCTGATTATAGTGTTTCAGTCCAAGTGTTTTTAAAAGATGACATACATCATTATAAAAAACCTCATTGTTATAGATCAGTCCTTCACTTTTTACATCCCATTCATCAGTATTAAAGTAAGCCCGAATATGGGCATCTACACAACCATCATAGGGCTCATAATATACCATTGATGGAACAAGTTTTATTGTGATTGTTTTTCTTTCTTTCGTAAAGTAATCCTCAATAGAAGCAGTGCCTTCAAGAATATAACTCATTTCACTTGTTGCCAATCCTCTTGTAACTAATTCATTGGCAAGTTCTTCCTCTACTGTGAAATCGACATAATTTTGACCTTGCATAATTAATTCAGAATAACTGATTCGTTGAGCGTGCTTTAAGTCTAGCTCTTCTAATAGTTTACTGATGCCTTCACGAAACGTTTCGTCAGAATGAATCAACCCTTCCTTGGTAATACCCCATGCATTAGTCTTAAAATATGCACGCAAGTGACTGAAAGTTATGGTGTCTCCATATGGTTCATAATAAAATATAGAAGGAACTAATTTTACATTAAGCTCCTTTGTTTTTCCTGTGAGACTTTTACCTATCGAAACATTTCCATCAATGATGCTACCCATTTTAATGTGTTTTGTCTTTTAATTTAATGGTTGTAAATATTTAAATGTGTCAAACTTCTTATGGCTATTTTAATTTTGTGTGATATCGTTTCTATAAGTATCTCAAATAAATACTCTATGCAAGAAGAAATATAATAATAGATACTTGTATGTAGTAAAGACCTGCTATTTAATAAAATCATAAATTTTTAAGAAAAAATTGTGAAAGGGTGGTAGGAAAAAATGAATCGTGTCTGTTGTATATAGTAGAGTAGGTCTAAACCCAAATACGCATTTTGTTATGCATTCACTAAGACTGAAATAGTTGTTGAAAATAAGGACTTGATATGAATATTGATATTGAGAAACCTGTATTTTTTATTTTCATTTTTTACCAAAAAACACTATTTGATTCAAAGAAGCTGAAGCATTTTTGTAAGCACCTAACAAGGAGCTTAAGTTTGCTGTTTTTTTGAGTTACGCTGAATTATGAGATGGTTACTAAGTTTATTTTTTGTTTTGTCCTGCATTTTTTCAGCAGAGGCTCAAACACAAGACACTCTTCAAGGACCTGCTGTATGGTACAGGAGTTTGGAAGTTAATCCGTCAGTTAAAGAATGGAAAGATATCAGTGGACATAATCGTCATGCAAATATCTTGAATGCTTCCCTGACAGATTCTGTCAAGTTGGTCAATTATCAGCCTGTCCGCCATTTTAATGGTATTACAGAAGGATTTAAGGTTCCATTTGGATTGGAAGGGATTACAGGCTTGAGTACCATGGTTGTTTTTGCTCCGGCTGATACATTGGAAAGAGGTATCTGGAGTACACCAACCGGTGCTGAGAGAGATGTGATGCTGACTACAGGACGTGTCCTTGGACCGGATAGTCTGACGGATGTCTTTTCTTATGAAGTAGGTGTGCCTGTTCTCAATACAGTTATCCAGAATTGGAGTGAGAATACAGACCGAAGTGCAGCTACTTACCTGACATTTGGCAGTGTAGCGGACGCACGTCAGATTCCTAACTATAAGGGAACATTGGCAGAGTTGCTGATCTTTGATCGCATACTGACACCTTTGGAGAAAGCACAGTACGAAACGTATTTGGCTTTGAAGTATGGGATTACTTTATCTGAAAGTAATTATGTCAGTTCAGCGGAGCAGTTATTGTGGTCATTGACAGAAAATGCGGGATTTAGCCAAAATATGGCTGGCATAGGTAGGGATGACTACTTTGGACTGTATCAGAAACAAGCTGTAAGCACTAAGGAAACCAAATCGGTATTATCGGTTGGTGTCAAGCAGGTTGTTGCATCCAATTTAGCCAATAACAGTACGATCAAGGACCTTAGTTTTTTGGTATGGGGAGACAATGGTAAGGAGCTAAACACTACAATTTCTGAGACAAATGGTATGCATACCGAGATGCTTGACCGCAAGTGGTTGTTGCAGGTTGCTGGTGAAGGAAGTACACTTTCCACAAATCTGTATTTTAAGAAAGATCAACTTTCAGAGCCTTCGGAGAAGTATTGGTTGGCGATGGACCCTACAGGTAGTGGTAACTTCAATATTGATGATCTGGTCTTAATTTATCCTGACGAGAATAGTAAACAAGATAAGGCAGCACAGCAGGAACTGCAGTTCAGTAACCTGTATTGGGATCAGGATAATTCAGGCAAAGATGGTTTTACCCTTCTGAAACAGGAGTATATGCTGACGCAGGTTAAGGTAAAACAATCGCCGCTGTGCCTGAATCCAGAAAGCGGAATTATTTCTTTGAATACAGTGGGAGGAACAGGGCCTTTTAAATATACACTTGAGAGTCAAAGGTTGGGATTTCGTAAGGAGCTGAAAGGCAGTGATAGCCTTTTTGTTGATGGGTTGCGATCTGGAGATTACCAGATAAAGGTACGTGACAATAGTGGGTATGAACTCTCCAGGTCATTTACACTCAAGATGCCTGATGAAATAGCGATTGAACTGGGTGAAGATTTGGTGCTGGAAGAAGGTGAAACGTTTTGGTTGGATGCCGCATCGGGTATCTCAGATTCACTAAACCTTACTTATGAATGGGAAAGCAGTCATGGCAATTATTCTACAGGCAGTAAAATAGAAGTCCGTGAGCCTGGAGTATACCGAGTAACTGTCACTGACGAAAGAGGATGTACTTGTATGGATGACCTGGTGATCTCAGGTTCCGATACAGAGCGGGTGACGGTTTTCCCAAATCTGGTGACGCCAGCAGAAGCATTCAGCATCAGTGTATCTCTTCCTGAAGTCACAGGTGTAGAAGTAGGGATTTATGATATGAGTGGTAAGGAACGTGAACACTTTGAGGGCAGTGGATATGCGGAATATCTTTTCAAGGCCCAGATTCGCCAAAGGGGCATGTATTTGGTAACGCTGAAAACCACAGAAGGCAAGACTTCCAGAAAAGTCATTGTAAGATAACCCAATAAAGAAATCGCTTTTAACGCTTTTAGTTATCCATTTTAGGTTTACCCCTGAGGGATACTTTTTTGATATTCTTATGAAGAAAAAACTACTTTTTTTGACAATCACTGTTGGCTTGGTTTCACTTTTGGGATATGCCATTCAGGACCGACTGCATTTAGAAAAAACTCCTGTCACAGTTCCAGCTTCACTGGAGCAGCATGAAGCTCAGCAGCAGGAGTCTCAAACTACGATGGTTGCTACTGACACAGTAAGTACTGATACAGTAGTGAATCAAGCAGAGACAGTATCTAAAGTTAAGGCTATCCGCTACAGTTCAGCTGGAGGGGAAGGGGTTATCGGTATCTCTACCGATCAGCCAATGGATAATCCTTATGACAATATTTTCCATATAGCATTGCCTGCTAATCTTGAAGATGGGCAAGCAGTATGGTTGAGTTATGACTTGAATGGGGTGAAGGACCACCGTTCAGTAGCCAGAAGTATCAATGACCAACTTTCAATAGGAGGTTATATGGTACAGGAGTATGAGGGTTGGTCCACACAACGTGAAAGAGTGGATATTTCCTGGCTAAAGTCAGGAGATAACATTGTGAGGTTTACAATTCCTGAGGGAGCACAATACAGCTATAAGGTCAGAAATGTTGCCATTGAGATAGAAAATCGTTCTGTCCAGAAGGCGCATGAGGTAGTGGTATCTGCCACTACACAACAAGTTGGGGCAAATAAGCAAACCTATATCAAAGGGTTTGTGCCTGGCAGTATGCAGGATCATGTGGAAGTAAAAGTAGGTGGAAAGAAAGTGAAACCTTTCCATGGAGAATTTGAATTGCTGACCTCTGAGGCCTCGCTGACAAACAATACTGTTCCAGTTGAAATCAAGTATCCTGATGGACAGACCCTTACCCGAAAAGTGGTGGTAGAAGATAAAGGGGTAGCACATTTTACCCATACACAGGTAGAGGAATGGGTAACAGCTGAGCAGGTAGTATCTCCCAATACAGAGAGAACACTGAAACTGAAAGGAGTAGAATTGACAGCGCCAAAGGGAGCCGTGAAAAAGGAAACAACACTATCTGTGACGACGCTTCGTCAGGTAGACTTGCCACCGTTGGATGCTGGTATGGTTAACGTAACAGCAGGTGCAGATGGATTCCGCTTTTTGCCACATGGGACGCTATTCGATTCTGCCGTATCCATCAAGATGGCATATGATACTGAAAGGTTGCCGCAGGGTTTCTCTGACGAGGAAATCAGGACTTATTTCTTTGACGAAAGTGCCCACCATTGGGTACCATTGGAACGAGATACAGTACTGGCAATGAGTACAGAAGTGTTTTCAAAAACGATGCACTTTACCGATATGATTAATGCGGTAATCCAGCTACCTGAGTCGCCGGAAACAGCCGCATACAATTCTACCTCTATTAAGGATATCAAGGCAGCCAATCCTGCTGCAGGCATTAACCTGATAGAAGCACCTCAAGCCAATTCGATGGGTAATGCGTCCATGCAGTATCCATTAAAGTTACCGGCAGGCAGACAGGGCATGCAGCCACAGCTGGCAATTTCCTACAACAGTGGTGGAGGCAATGGTTGGCTTGGTATGGGTTGGGGATTGCAGATTCCGCAGTTTTCCGTAGATGTTCGCTGGGGTGTGCCACGTTATGATGTGGAGAACGAGACAGAAACCTACACTTTTAACGGAGAGCAGCTGACCCCAATGGCACATAGGGGGAAAAAGGTAGCCAGAAACGGATCGGGCGACAAGATTTTCTATCCAAGAATTGAAGGATCATTCAGTAAGATTATACGCCATGGCAATACGCCAGACACTTACTGGTGGGAAGTAATTGATAAGTCAGGAACAAAGTACTTCTATGGCAAATCGCCTTCATCCGAACTGGATGCAGTACTGAAAGGCCCAGTAGGTACCGACGGTTCTAGAGAAGGTATCGCAAGCTGGTATCTGAGAGAAATCAGGGACCTGAATGGCAACTTTGTAAGATATCACTACGCTGCAGAATCTACTTATAAATCACATACAGGTGAGAGCAGAAATGCGGAGCAGTTGTACCTGTCCCACATCACCTATACCGGATTTGATCAGGAAGAAGGTAAATACGAAGTGCGCTTTGTCAGGGACAGGGAATTGCAGTCTACTGGATGGCCAAGGAAGGATGTATCCACTAGGGGTAACTATGGTTTCGTCTCAGCGGATGCAGACCTACTTAAACGTATAGAAGTATCGTTAGCTGGTGAGCAGATAAGAGCCTATGAGCTGGAGTACAAGGAAGGAGCATTCCATAAAAGTCTTTTGGAAGAAATTAAGGAGCTTGATGCCAAGAATAATCTTTTCTATGCCCATACATTGGAGTATTATAACAATGTGATTCAGGATGGTGATAGTTATACACTGAAGTTTGCAGAGAAGGAAGAATGGAAAGCAGGGGACAAGGAAATACATGCAGGCTTGTTACTGTCTGATCCAGACAAGGGATTTGGCGACCAGTCTTCAGCCTTCAGTGGTAATGTTTCTTCTGAAAGCGGATTAGGCATGACTGTAACCGTAGGAATTGGTACTGGATCAAACAAAAGTAATTCCGTTGGGGGTTCTTATGGTCAGTCAAGAGCAGAGTCAAAAGGACTTGTGTATATGCTTGATATCAATGGTGATGGATTGCCAGATAAGGTAACAGTGAAGGATGGAAAAGCGGAGTATTACCCGAATATCTCTAAGCTGGAAGGCAGTGAAGAATTCGGTGCGCCTATTCCAATCAATGGGTTGCGTAGGTTCTACAAGGAAAAAAGCAAGACAAGCAGGAAAGGTTTTGAGGCACACCTTGGTTATGGCGGTGCAGGAGCTTTTGTAGGCTATGGCAAATCCAAGACAAAGTCTACCACCTCTACATATTTTACAGATGTAAACGGTGATGGTCTGCCAGATGTCATTGATAATGGTATCGCATACTTCAATACCATTGACCTTGAGACGGGAGTGATCACATTCATGACAGAAAGTGCAGGTACCTACAACGAAATTTCAAATGCAGGGGCAATTGCTCAAAATATCTTTGAGATTGACCCACAGGAAAAAGAAGAAGCAATTGATGAGAACCCTTTGCATGATATTGTAAGGGTATGGAGAGCTCCATATGACGGTAGGATAAAAGTGACGGCACCTGCCCACTTGATTCCTCCTTCTGAGCCTGCTCCGGCAGCGGATGGGGTAAGACTATCAATTGAGCACAACGGCAAGCGCCTATGGGATGCACAGTTGGGAGCCGGAAGCAGTGAAGTATTGGAACCAACCAATGTCAACAATATCAAGGTGTCCAAAGGGGAGCAACTCTACTTTAGGGTACAATCCATTGAAAATGGGGAAGCAGATCAGGTAGAATGGGCTCCCCAAATCTCGTACCGAGGTGAAGACGAGGAAAGGGTAGACGCCAATGGCAAGCGAGTATTTGTCTTTGATGCAGAAGAGGATTTTGTGCTTTCTTCTCCAATGTCTGTGGTGATGCCATTGGATGGAAATGTAGCGGCAACCGTTCAATTCTCTAAGCCTGTAACGACTGACTCTGTGGATGTATTGGTAATCCAACAGAAAGGGAATGGTATATTAGATACACTTCAGACCCTGACTTTTGCGGCTGAAGACAGTTTCCAGAATGAGCTGGTTAAGTTAGATAACCTGCCAGTGCTGGAAGGGGATAATATTGCGTTTAAGGTGAAGTCACAGACATCTATTGATTGGTCTGCCATTGTCTGTGAACCGTCTGTTGACTACCTCAGCCTGACCAACGATACCCTCAACCAGAACCTGCAGAATGGTTTATTTGATTTGGAGACAAAAGGAATTGCAGAATTCTCCATGTATCCAAACACGTTGAAGGTGGTGGCGCCTTACCGCCCAGAAAGCAATACAACCATCATAAAGCCATTTGCTGAAGTGGATACGGAAGGAGCAGGTAATCTTTCGCTGAAAGACTTTAATGGAACACTTTACTTTTCAATCAAAAAGCTAGACAGCCTTATCGCAAAGCAGGAGTTATCTGTTGAAAATGGGGTAGTGGAAGAAGGAAATGAAGTGACGGTCAACCTTGATGGCGAAACAGACCTGTATATCGAATACCATACAGACAACGAACGGCTGGCCAAACGCCTTCAAAGAACGGCATTCGTCATAGCACAGGATACCATTACAGCGCCTGTAGGTTTGCATACTGTTTACGGAGAGGTGGAATGGGATATCATTTTCGGACCGCTATACAGACAGTGGGGACAGTTTGTCTATAATGGAAACAGGGAAAAAGGAGAGGCCCCTATTGACCAAAGCAAGCTGAAGTTTGACGAAAAACTGAGACAAAACAATAACCCATATACGCCAGGCGACTATCAGACGCCTGAAGAGCTGGAAGGAAATGCTTATGATCCATCCAAGGCAGACTTTATTATGCTTTATGCCAATGGCGAACGTCATATATGGATAGGGTATGATGACCTGACCTATCTGGATGGCAAGATCATGAGTAGCTCCAGAATGGGTATAGACAATATTGACCCTGAAACTGCCATTGTGGAGTCAGGTGAAAGTCAGGTTATTCGGGGTATCAATAAGATCAGTGAAACCAAGACAGATTCCTATACCGGAGGCAGCAGTTATGTAGGAATAGGCGGAAACGTGAGTTATTCCGATGGGGAGACAAAAGTAAGGGCTGACTTTATGGATATGAACGGTGACCGCTACCCTGATATCGTGACAGACAAAGGGGTGCAGTATACATTGCCGACAGGACAATTGGAAAGTGGTTTTACTTCTTCCATTTCAGGAACAATCGATAAGTCAGAATCTACTTCAAAAGGAGCTGCAGTTGGTGGTTTTCCAAAAGTTAAACCTGAACCCAAATCTACGAATGTCAAGGTTGTGACTTCTTCAAGTTCTGATGGTAAAGTAAGTGGTTCTATCAATGGCAACTACAGTGAAGGAGACAATAAAGGAGATGCAACATGGATGGACATCAATGGTGATGGACTTCCTGATAAGGTAAATAGCAATGGTACTGTACGCTTGAACCTTGGTTACCGTTTATCGGAACCGGAAAATTGGAATCTGAATAAGCTTTCGGCTTCTGAAAGTAAAAGCTATGGGGGTGGTTTTGGTATTAGTAAAGCTTCAGGAAGTGAATCTGCTGCCTTTGCTGCCGGTATCTCCTTAGCAAGATCTGAAAACAAGTCAACCTTTGCTTATACTGACCTCAACGGTGATGGTCTGGTGGACAAGGTTAGGTACGATGATGGGGAAGTTACCACTTACTTTAATACAGGAGTGGGTTTTGACAAGATTCATTTGATTGAAGGTACTTCAAAAATTAATGAAAGCGAGTCAATCAATGCATCTGCCAATGTAGCCTTTACTTTTAATATTACCTTATGGTTTACCACGATCTATATCAATCCAAACTGGAATGGATCAGAAGGACTTCATAGGGAGCAATCACGTTTTTCAGACATTGACGGAGATGGGTATCCTGATTTTCTGAAGTCTAAAAGTGCCAAAAATATATCTGTATCCAAGTCTACAATCGGTAGGACCAACTTGCTGAAGGTAGTGAAACGTCCGCTTGGTGCTGAAATCTCACTGGAATATGAACAGGAGGGAAGCACCTTTGAGATGCCGAATAGCCAGTGGGTATTGAGTGCTGTGGAAATGCATGACGGACATGAAGGAGATGGCATAGACAGGATGCGCACCTCATATGCCTATGAAGGTGGCAAGTACGACAGAAGAGAGCGTGACTTCTATGGTTTCAACAAAGTGGAGACCCGTATCCATGACACGGCAAAAGAAGCGGCACCGGTCTACAAGCGCCTGATTCAGGAATTTGATAACGATAACTATTATGTAAGGGGACTTCTGAAAAGGGAACTGTTGGAAGATGCAGCGGGCAACCCTTATGTTGAGAAAATCAATGAGTATAAGCTCAAAGATATCTTTACTGGTAACGAGCTGGCAGATGTTTCAGAAGTGAGTGGTGTACAGAATGTATTCCCGGCAATCGTAGCCAACAAACAGCTTTTCTATGAAGGAGAGCAGCAAGCAGGTAAAAGCACTGAGACCACCTATCAGTATGACAATGTCGGTAACGTCACTGTCTTTACAGACAAGGGGGATGCCACCGATGCGGATGACCTGAAAGCCACAATTGCCTATCAGGTAGTGCCAGGTTTGGATAGAATAGGCGTACCGAAGTCGATTGAGGTGACGCATCAGGACGAGATTGTCCGTTTCAGGGAGTCTGATATCGATCCGGTGACATTGGATGTGAACCAGATCAGGATGTATGCTAGCGAGGATCAGGTATCGGTATATGACTATACATACGACCGTTACGGAAACCTGAAGACGGTCGAGAGACCTGAAAACGAGCAGGGAGAGCGACTGAAACTGGAATATGTCTATGACCAGACAGTGAATACTTATGTTGAGAAGGTGAGTAACAGCTATGGCTACCAGTCAGAAGCAGCTTATGATTACCGTTTTGGGGCTGTACTGAGCACCACAGACCTAAATAAGCAGAAGATCACCTATAAGCTCGATGACAAGGGACGTATCACCCATATCACGGGACCTTACGAGCAGAAGGGAGGAAATGCTACTCTATCCTTTACTTACAATCCGGATGCGGAAATTCCTTGGGCATTGACCAACCACTTTGATCCGGCACACCCGAAGAATGACCTAGTGACCACGACCTTTATGGACGGACTGGGAAGGGTAATCCAAACCAAGAAAGACGGTGCCACTTTTGAGGGAGAAGGCAGAGAGGATAAGGAAGTCATGATTGTATCCGGCAAGCAGGAATTTGATGCCTTCGGAAGAGTGACTAAGGTTTGGTACCCAACAGTGGAAGATAAAACAGCCAATGGGTCTGGTGATATCGTATTCAATCCAAATGTGGATGACTCTGCGGCTCCAACCGTTACGGAGTATGATGTCATGGATCGTACCCTGAAAATTACCTTGCCAGACAATGCTATTTCTAGAATGGCATACGGCTTCGGTACAGACCGAGAAGGCGTCCTGCAGTTTATGACCAAGAGCACGGATGCGGAAGGTAAGGTAACCGAACAGTTTGCTGATATCAGGGGAAGGAATACAGCAGTCAAGCGAATGACTGAGCAAGGACCTGTCTGGACAAGTTTTACCTATAATGCTATCAACGAGCAGGTGACGGCAACGGATGCCCTTGACTTTATCACGGTCTCTACTTACGACTGGTTGGGCAGACGTACAAGCAGACAGCATCCTGACAATGGACTAACAGAATATACTTACGACGAGGTGGGTAATATGACTGCGCTGATAACGGCCAACCTGAGGGAAGCTGGTTCAGAGCCTGTCAAGTATACCTATGACCGTGAGCGCCTGACAGATATCACCTATCCTGAGCATCCGGAGAATAACGTACATTATACTTACGGGGAAGCAGGAGCGAATCATAACAGAGCTGGTCGAATTGTATTGCAGGAAGACGGGTCTGGTGCACAGGAATTCTTCTATGGTCCTCTTGGAGAGGTGGTGAAAAACATCCGTACAGTGGTGGTGCCGATTCACGGGGAGCAGACTTACCAAACGGAGTGGACGTACGATACCTGGAACCGTATGACTTCCATGGTCTACCCTGATGGGGAAGAGGTTACCTACACCTACAATACAGGTGGCTTGTTACAAAGTATGCAGGGTAAGAAGCAAAATGCAACTTACAACTATGTTACCCAGCTAGGGTATGACCGTTTTGAGCAGAGAGTGTTCCTGTCATATGGAAACGGAACCAAGACCACTTATTCCTATGAGGCAGACAGACGCAGGTTGGACAACCTGACGGCACAGACCAAAGCAGGAAGGCAGTTTATGAACAACAGCTATACCTATGATAGGATGGACAATATCACCATGCTAGAGAATAAGGTACAGGTGCCAGGTTCGGAGCTGATGGGAGGTTCAAACATTTACGAATACAAGTACGATGACCTATATCGCCTGACGGAGGCTACAGGAAGTTACGAAGGAAGCAATGAGAAACACCGCTACACTTTGGCAATGGCCTACAACAAGGTGGGAGGTATTGAGCGCAAGAATCAGCTGCATGAGCGAACTGGTGGTCAAGGTGGAAGTTGGGTCAAGCAGCGTAAGACTACTTACGATCAATCGTATACTTATGGTGGCAGCATCGCCCATGCCCCAATCAAGATCGGTAATTATACCTATGAGTATGATGCCAACGGTAACCAGACCGGTTGGGATGATGAGCTAAGTGGACAGCGTCGCAATCTGCTTTGGGATGAGGAAAACCGTATCCGTGCAATCTTTGACAACGGAGCCGCACAGCTGTATATTTATGATGCAGCAGGCAACAGGGTGATCAAAGGACGCAGCAGCGGACAGAAGGTATTTGTCAATGGTAAGAAGAAAAGCGGTACCAGTGGTATTGGGAATATGACCATCTACCTGAACCCTTATGTGGTACTCAAGAGCGGGGGTTATACCAAACACTACTATATCGAATCGCAGCGCATTACCAGTAAGCTTGGTGGAGGCTGGGACAACAACGGAAAGGGACCACTGAAAACAGCAGGTAACGGCAAGGTCAACTACGGCAAGAAGCAAACGGATATGGAAGGGGCAATTGTTCGTAACCTGAAATTCTTGGGCATGGACGGCACCATCCTGACAGCCGGAAAAAGTGGTAAGGTGCCTCCAGGGCAGATTATTGGAGGCGAAAGCAATACCGAAACGTTCCAATACTTCTACCATCCGGATCATTTGGGGAATACCAGCTATATAACGGATATTACAGGTGAGGTTTACCAGCACCTGGAGTATTTCGCCTTTGGCGAAACCTTTGTGGAGGAGCATAGCAATACACACCGTACCCCATACCTATTTAATGGGAAGGAGCTAGATGCAGAGACAGGACTTTACTATTATGGAGCGAGGTACTATGACCCAAGGACAAGTATTTGGTTAAGTGTGGATCCTAAAGCAGAGAAATTCGCAGAGTGGACCCCTTATAATTATTCTTCTAATAACCCTATTAATTTATTTGATCCAGATGGAAGAAGCCCTATATCAGTACTTGCAAAAATGGTTGTAAAACAAGGTATAAAAGCAGGAATCAAATCATATGCTAAGAATCAAATTAAAAGAAGGTTGTCAAAATATATGTCTAAAAAAATGGGCAAACAATTCTTAAAAGATTTAGATGAAGTGCTAGATATATTAGAAAGTGAGTGGTGGGAAACTGCAATCGAGTTAATACCTGTGGCAGGTGATGCTTATGGTGCAACAAAATTTGGAAAGAAAGTAGTAAAAGCATATGAGAAATTACAAGATTTGGAAAATAAATATGTAGAAAAGATATATAATGCTTTGCCTGCATCAGAAAAGAAGAAGTTTAAAAGAAATATGAGAAGTAATGGTGTAAGAGATGCTCAAAAAGATCAAGCAAGTGGTGTTGAAGGTTTAGGCGTTAAATATGAAAAGAATAAAAATATAGAGGGGCATCATAAAAAATTTGTCAAAGATGATCCTTCTCAAATGTCTGATCCAAGGAACATTGAATTTATGGATAAAGAGAATCATATTAAGTTGCATAAAGAATTGTGATGAAATGTTGTTAATGTAATTAACAATATTCTTGATGTTCATTGAGCGAAGTTGAAGGGCTATTTTTTGGACTTCGACTTTGCTCAGTTATCGATATTAACTATGATGTGTAATCTTGATAAATTATAGTTTATGAAAGAATTATTTGAAATAGGAGAATGGGTTGGTACAGAAGATGGAATAGGTCAAGTGATATTTAACCGTATGATATATGCTGAAGGATTTGAACTAGAAAAAGATAGATATAAGAAAGGAGAGGTTATTGGTCATGTTTATATATGTAAAGTATTTTGTTCTTTTGAGTTACAAGTGAAAAAAAGAATATTAATTAGAGCATATACTTCTATTGATAAGTTGAGTAAAAATGAATTAAAGTCACTAGATAAAGTAAAGCAAGTAAATTATGATTCTTATATGAATTATATTCATTTTGATCAAAAAGAAAATATTAAAAGACAGGTTATTCTTACTTACCCTGCAAGTGCTAATGATAGAGTGGAAATTAAAGATAAAATTAAAAGCATAAACACTAGGTTACAGCCTTGTTTTTCATATAAAGAGTTTGTTAAAGAGTTTTCTAAAGAAAAATTCTCTTTCTCTATAAATGATTTTTATCATAAGGGAGAAATGTATGATAGAGATAATGTGATTTCAATTAGATTTGATTCTAATTTTTATAAAGTTAAAGGGAAAGAAGCTATTTTTGATAATGTTGTTGCGGTAGATTTTTGATTATTTATTAATAAAATAAAGATATGTTAATTTTTAAAATATGATATGTGTTAATGATAACATGAATGTATATTGATTATTAATTTTCGTTGTATTTTGTGTCATATTTTTTGAGTTTTATAATAAAAAAAGTCCACTCATTTATATGAGTGGACTTTTTATTTTTACAGGGCATCAATATCATTGATATACATAATTAAACTTACTAGATCTGTTTCCGAATCATGGCTTAGGTAAATGGTGTTTCCTTTGCCATCTTCAAATCTATGATCTGTAATAGTTGGTGTATTTTGATATTCGCCAATGAAAGTAAAGGATTTAAATCCATCCTTTATCCAATCACTTACTTGATTAAGTGTTGGGGTGAAATCTTGATCGTAAGAAATATGAGCACTCATTTTATATAAGGCGTCATTTTCAAAGTAGAAGTCAACAGAATGAGTTGCGTTGTTTCCTGTAAATGGACATTTATTATAGTCATAAGTAAAGCCCCAAGTTCTATTGTCAGGGTTTTCAATATTAGTTAAGTTTAATACTTCTTCAGAACTTAGACCACTTTTAATTTGTCCATTAGCAGTGAGTTGATTGAAAAATGTATTGCCTGAATTGTTTTCAGGATCTTTATTATCTTCTGAGCAGCTAATTGCTGTAATAAATAATAAAAAAATAAATAGTTTTTTCATTGTAGTAAGTATTGATTTTCAAAAAAAATAACAACATAAATCACTCAAAAACTGATCCATTTTGTATACTTTATTGACTTATATAATTAGTGTAATATACTAGTGATGCTGAAGAGAAAAAGGAGGTTGTTAAATAGCAAAATATCATAAATATTTAGGTTATAATATTACCTTACTTAACCTATTATTAATAGACTGATATCTAATGTTTTTTTTTGAAAAAATAGTGAGGGGTTTACTTGGGAATTAATTAAAAAAAAGGAGATTTTTTATTCAGTGAGTTTAAGTTGTGAGAGGTTTATATTTACTCTCAGTAGAGTAGTGTCGAGGTGAATTGGGATTTATTTTTATGGTTTGATTAAGCCTTTTTTTTGTTGAAATTTGTTTTTAGGAGTTTTTAAACTCCTATAAGCAGAGTGTGTTTTTAGTGTTAAGGGAAGCTTGTTTTTTCTTATAAAAGAGAAAAAATTCACAATGTAATGTAAGCATTAACTATCTATCAGGAACTTAAAATAACTAAATGAGAATTTATAAAACATTGTATATTGGTGCATTCCATACAAATTATTGTGAGGACTTTTTAGTTGAAGAGCAAATAGCAACTGATGAAAAATTAATAGCTGTTTTGGATGGTTGTACTATGGGGACAGAGTCGGTATTTGCTTCTATTCTTTTTGGAAAGGTGTTAAGAAATATTGCAAAGAGGGTGTTCTATGAAGAGTTTGTTTCCAATAGCTCAATATCACTAACGTTAAAACTAAAGGAAGTAATCAGGCAGTTATTCGTAGAAGCTGGTATTATTAAAAATCAGCTTGGATTAGAAACAAACGAGCTACTTTCAACGCTTATTATTGGAATTGTAAATACTGAGAGTGCAGAGGCAGAGTTCTTTACTGTCGGAGATGGATTGATTTGTGTAGATGGTAAACTGATTGAATATGAGCAAGATGATAAGCCTGACTATTTGGGATATCATTTAAATGATAACTTTGAAGAATGGTTTGAAAGCCAACAGCAAAGATACTCGGTTTCAGAGTTTAAAGACCTTTCCATTTGTACAGATGGTATCTTTACATTCAAAAATCTTGATAATAAGTCAGGTCAGAAATCTGAAACGGAGATTATTCACTACTTATTGATTGATAGCAAGTTGTCAGAACATAATAATTTTCTTGATAGAAAGGTTCGATTGCTCAAAAGTGAGTGGAATCATATAGTAACTGATGATTTAGCTATTATTAGGGTAATAGCTTGATCATACTTTATCAGTTCCTATTTTTCCAAAAGCTAAAATCTCAGTATTTTGCGCTCAAAATATACATTATATGTCAATTAGCGCTCACTTTTCATTTTCAGCACCTATTTTTTATGGCAGAAAGCTTCCTGAAGAAGGTTTGATTGTCGGGTATGGAGCTATTATACACCAATTGGAGTTGCCAATGCCTCAACCGGCTCAGGTGGCGGTGATTTGCCAAAAGAACAGGAAATACCAGACAGACTTTTGGAAAGTATTTCCCAAGCAATATTTACCTGATGATCAAACTGATCTATCACAAGTAGAAGCACTGTATAAACACCTTACATTTGCCCTCAAATATGAAGGGGTAAACCTGTTATTCTTTAGTCTGTTGTGCAAGTATTACGGGGAGGCTGAATTGCGTGAATTGGTTAGCATTGAACCGACAGGCCAGTATAGTAGAAAAATGTGGTTTCTGATCGAATGGGTGAGGGGAGAAGTGCTGTCGGGACTAGATGATCTTAGTAAAAAAAGCTATGTACCCTTGCTGGATGAGAAGTTGCAGTATGGTGTAGAAGGGGTAAAATCGCCTCGCCATTTGGTCATCAATAACCTTCCGGGAACACGTCTGTTTTGTCCATTGATTTTTAGAACCGAGAAGTTGGATCAGTATATTGATTCCAAACTGTCGATTCAGAACAACAGTTACCTAGAGAATATCAGAAAGGATATTTTACAAAGAGCATCAGCATTTTTACTGCTGAAAGACTCTAAGGCTTCATTTAGCATTGAAGGTGAAAACCCAAAAAGCAAAAGGGCTGCTCGATGGGGACAGGCAATTGGTCAGGCAGGTAGCAAGGATTTAAATGTTGAGGAGGTAATCCGTCTGCAACAGATAGTAATTGAAAATGCCCGATTTGTGACGATTGGGCTTAGACAAAAAGGAGGCTTTGTAGGTGAACATGACCGCCTGTCAGGAGAGCCTGTTCCTGAACATATCTCTGCACGCTGGCAAGACCTTGAAACACTTATGGAAGGATTGGTCGCGACCAATCAACTACTTTTGGAGCGTAATATTGATGCTGTTCTGGCTGCTACACTGATAGCTTTTGGCTTTGTATTTATTCATCCACTAGAAGATGGGAATGGGCGTATCCATCGTTACCTGATTCATCATATTTTGGCGAAAAAAGGCTTGACACAGCAAGGAATTATTTTTCCTGTTTCTGCTTCAATTCTTGACCATATCAATGATTACCGTGAGGTATTGGAAAGCTATTCAATACCACTACTTGACTTTATTGACTGGAAGGAAACACCTGACCATAATGTGGAGGTATTGAATGATACAGTGGATTACTACCGTTATTTTGATGCGACAAGACAGGCAGAATTCCTGTATGATTGTGTTTATGATACTATTCACCATATCATACCTGAGGAGGTTACCTATTTACGTCAGTATGATGAGTTTAAAAGATACCTTGATAATGAGTATGAAATGCCTGATACGATGGTAGCATTGCTCGTTAGGTTCTTGGAACAGTATAGTGGCAAGCTCTCGAAGCGGGCAAAAGAGAAAGAATTTAGTGCTTTAACAGCTTCTGAAGTTTTGGATATAGAAGCAAAGTTTGAAGAGATTTTCTTATCAGAATAAAAGGTATTTTTTATTACTGACTGATTTTTTTTTAATCAGCATTGATATATTTCTTCAACTTTTAAGATATAATGACAAAAGCATTAAAAACAGCCATACTATGCAAATAGGAAAACAGTTTAACCAATTAAAATTTGTGGAGTACTTCCAATTTATTGAGAACCATAAGAAATACACAGATTTTAATGTGTTGGGTCTCTACCGTTCCATTGTTGAGAATGAGCAGCTTAGTTTGGATCAGCAAATCAAAATAAGGGATTTTGCCAACCAATTCTTTCAGAAGACTTATGACTTTTTACAACTGAAAGATCCTTTTACTTATAAGGAATTGGAAACATTGGGCTTGGAAATGACTGAGGCAGATGATCGACAGTTATGGGAACAAATCCGAAGAAATCAAGAGAAAATTCTTTCAGAAAAGAAAATCAAACATCGAAACTTTGGGGTATATGCCAAACACGATTGTGGTGTAAGTCATTGTCCATATAATGGACTGATGGTCAAACAAGGGACCTTATTAGTAGAATGTGAGATGCATTTCGATTCAGACCAGAATAAGGTTTCAAGAGAAAATAAGTCACGGAAAAGGAAAAAAGATAGAAAGCACGTTCATAAGATTATCAACAATGAACTGGGGCATTTATAATAGAAAGGCTATTACAGCAGGGCAAATAGAAACTGTATTTACCCTGCTGAATAAGCTTAACAAGCACATTCTATCTTTAAGCCATCATGTTTTTCTGCTTTTGTTCCTTCAGTGGCATATCCATCAAATTTCCACCACTCAATCCCTCCAATCAGCTCCTTTACTCTAAAGCCAAGTTTAGCCATATTCAAGGCTCCTTTGGTAGAGGCATTACAGCCAATACCATCACAATAGGTAATATAAAGTGCATCCCTATCCAGATGTTTTGTGGTTTCCTCAGTCATTTCCCTGTGAGGAATATTAATGGCATTTGGAATATGCTCTGCTTCGTATCCAAAAGGTTTGCGGGCATCTACCGGAATGATGTTTTCCCCATTATTCAGGGCATCAAACAAGTCTGAAGGGTCCATTTCATTAGAGAGTTTGTCCTGATAATATTTCACTTGTTCTGTCATCTTGCTTGTGTTTAAGTTTAAGAATGAGGCAAAACTATGCAGGGATCCAATGCGAGAAAAACGAAAAGAATTCATCAAAATCATCAAAACTTTTCATGAAAAACCCAATAAAGTATTTTGTTACTTTGCCGTCATGGAAATACGACATTTAAGGCTTATAAAAGCGATTGTGGAAGAAGGCAGCATCACTAAAGCAATCGACACATTGCACCTGACACAATCCGCACTGAGTCATCAGCTGAAAGAGGCAGAAAACAAACTGGGAACAAAGATTTTTTTGCGCCAGAACAAAAAGCTGATCCTGACAAAAGCAGGAGAAAAACTGTACCGTACCGCCAATGAGATTCTGGCAAAGCTATCCGATACGGAAGAGGAAATAAAGGCGCTGATTTTTGGAGAAGTTGGTGAAATCAGAATCAGTACAGAATGTTATTCAAGCTATCATTGGCTCCCATCAGTCTTAAAACAATTCCATCAGCTATTCCCCAATGTTGAATTGAAAATTGTCGTGGAAGCAACACATTATCCATTAAATAAATTACTGGAAAATACTTTGGATGTGGCTATCATTAGTGATGTAGTCAAGGATGATAATATCCAATACATTGCGCTTTTTCAGGATGAAGTCATTATGCTGGTAGCTGAAAATCACCCTTGGGCTGATAAAAAATATGTACTTGCAGAAGACTTTGAAAATGAACATTTACTGATTCACTCACTGCCGCTTGAGACGGTGACAGTGCATCAAATGTTGTTGGGACCAGCCAAAGTTTCACCTAAAAAAATAACCCCTTTACCCCTTACAGAAGCCTCTGTCGAAATGGTTAGGGCAGAGATGGGTATCATGTCTATGGCAAAGTGGGCTGCCCGACCTTATCTACGAGACAGTTCGCTGAAAGCTGTCAAGATTGGTAGAAGTGGCTTAAAAAGGAAACACTATATAGCTGTACTTAAGGACAAGATATACCCTGAATACTTTCATCACTTCATTGAATTTTTGCAAACTGAAATCAATTTACAATGGAACACCTAATCAGAGCAATAAGGGAAGAGGAACTACCAAGGTTAGTAGAAATGTGCAGGGACCATGCTGCCTATGAACAAGCCGAATACTCCGAAATAAACAAAGTAGCACAACTGAAAACAGCAATCTTTTCAGAGAAGCCAAAAGTGTTTTGTTATGTCGTGGAGTCCAATGCAGAGCTGGCTGGCTATTTTTCTTTTACATTTGATTTCTCCACTTGGGATGCACAGACCTTTTTGTATTTGGATACCTTATATCTTGAGCCTGCCTACCGAGGATTTAGAATAGGTGAAAAAATAATGGGAAAGCTAATTGAAATAGCCCAAGAACATAATTGTGTCAATATCCAATGGCAAACACCTGAGTTCAATGAGGGGGCTATCAAGTTTTATAAACGGATTGGAGGGGTTGCCAAAAATAAGGTGAGGTTTTCTTATCCGCTGTAATTGTATTGTCCACAAAGTGAAGGAATATAAAAAAACTCAAAATGTATTATTACAGATTACAAGCACTCAATAGCGTCTATGGAATCCTTGAAGTAGATACTTACAAACTTATTGATGCATATCATGACGATATTTTTGATGAGCTGAGAACATCCATAAATCCTATAGGTAAATATTGGCCGAAGTGTCATGGAGTATTTTATGATATGACAACAACAGATAGTCAGGTGATGAGCGATACTCCGGATATTTTCATCTGGAACAATACTAGTTTGGTACTATCTCCAAGAGCATTAAAGTTACTTGAAAATATACTAGAGTCGTTTGGAGAATTGCTTCCATTTGATCATAACGGTGAGCAGTTCCACCTTTTTGTTGTTCATGCAATAGCTGAAGCTGATTTTTCTAAATCTGAAAAAATGTATGATGAGTTTGGAGAAATTGGCGTAAAGCATCTTGATTTTTATCCTGAATCAGTTGGTTCCAAGTCAATTTTCAAATCAAATTTTGATCACTATAGACACCTTTATTGTACACAGGAATTCAGAGATATTTGTATTCAAAACAACCTCAAGGGAATGAATTTCACAGACAAGCTAAATAGTCGAATTGGTGAGACAATGTAAAAAAGCCGTCTCCAAACGGAAACGGCTTATATCTAATTTAACACTAGTATTCTTTATTCCTTGATCACCCTAAAAGCCCTTTCCTGCACATTTGTCTTGAGTTTTAAGATGTAAATTCCTGCCTTGATGGATGAAATATCCAAAGCCTGTTTTTCTGAGGTTGGGTGTAACCATGTTTTCACCACTTTTCCAGCCATATCATACAGTTGAACGGCTTGAATAGATTCTTCTGAAGGTAATTGAATATTTAACTTGTTGCTACTCGGATTCGGATAAATATTGATCTTTGCAGCATCAAGGTCAAGTTCTTTCTCAAAAGCAACTCTTGCTCCGCTATTAGAAGTGATCTTCAACCAATTCAGGTTGTATCCACCTGCTGGAACATATATGGCAACCTGTTGCTGTCCAGCATTCATGTTGACATTATGAGAGATGCTAGTCCAGTTTTGCCAATCTCCCGTATTCGGTACGCCCACAGTACCAAATATTGGACTACCACCAGCCTGTTCCAATTGAATTACTCCTCCGCTATTAGCACTGGCTACACGGTATTCCACATTGTAAGAACCGGAAGCAGGTAAGTTTACATCCCAAACTATCCAGTCACCTGTCTCGATCCAACCAACGTTTAGTCCACCTTCGGAGCATGCCTCTGTTTGTATCCCACTCATTACTGCATAATCCTCAGCTTCAATTTGTGTTGAGAAGCCTGCTGAGACTTGTGAAACTACTACTGAACTGAGAACATCATTGAAACCTTCATTCACCAGACAATCATCGTCAGCCATTTTAACAATTGAATTGCCTGTGAAATTCGCATTGTCGTACATAGTCACCTTGTAGCCGCTTTGAACCCTCAGTGATGAGATGTCATTATCGGCAATTCCCATAGACTGTAATTGACTCAGTGTATAGCTTCCTGTATTCAGAGATATAGCATATCCACCATAATTGCAATGCTGATACATTGTAGCCACACCGTTGTTGTTATTCAGTCCGGCAAAACCACCAATTGTAATCTTGATACTTGTTGGACTTGGGGTATGAATGGTCGCCGACTGATCGAATACATCATCAAAGGAGAAGGCATAGGTCTGTCCATCATTCGAAATGTCTGACCTGTGCCAGAATTTTGCATACCAGTTATAAGGCCAAGTCTGGTAATAAGCGCCTGAATTGCTGAAATCCTGTAGAACTCCAGAACCCAGATTCAGGTTAATCGCATGTCGGTTAATTGCAGCGGCTATCTGAGCCTGTACCACCAAATCCCACTGTCCGCCTGACGCCATTACACCGCTGGCTTCCATTGCCATGACAGTGGTTGGTTTCCCAGGAATAGTAGCCACTTGTCCGTCACTGTCTCTGGTAAAGACAAAGTTGCTGCCTGAAACACTTCCTCGCCATGTACCTGCATCTCCAGAATTGAATACCAATTGTTGGGAACTGTATTTAGACCATATCTGATCAATATAATTCTGAATCAGGCTTTGTGGAAACGTAGTGGACTTGGTCGGAAAGTGGATAGTCGATGTACCAGCATCCAATAGTCCCTGAAATTCTGAAGGAGCTGTTGCCTGCCATTCTGAAAGAATTTGCTGATGGGTTTTTAGTTCACCTACTTTCTTGTAGAAGCTGTTACCACCCCAAATCTCCAATCCCATTGGATATTGGTAGGAATCTACACGGGTCGTGTTGCACCAAAGACCATAGTTATTGTAGGTCAATTCTATGATCTCAAACTTGATTCCTTGATTGGGGTCTGTCGCATTTTGCAGATTCGGGGCTGCATAACCACTCGGAGCACCTGAGTAGCCAAAAAAGTAAAGGTACAATTGGCTTTGAAAAGCAATAAATATACGACATCCTGCAATTTGAGGAAGGTTCAGTGTCCTGTTTGGAATGTCACTTAGTTTTCTGAAACAGTTGGCATAAAGCCCGTTATTGCCGGGACCCATATTGCCTCCATAAACGGGACCCGCCACTGTATTGTCAGATTGACTCATTTGGTGAACCTGACCCGTTACGGGATCAACCCATACATGCCCGCCTGTAATGCCCACTACTGCTACATAGATTTGATCATCCGCATAGTCAGAATTATTGGCAAGCTGATATGGTAATGTTTGTGCTATTACCATATTTCCTATCAGTACGAAGATGATAGAAATTACAGATTTATAGGTTATTGAAAGTAGATCGTGTTTGGTTTTCATGATAAGTATTTAGGAGGTAAAAAGAAGCTGCCAAATGAATGGCAGCTTTGAATAAATTAGGTTACTTCTTGATAAACTTCAGCTTTGATCCGGTTCCTAGCTCCATGATATAGGCACCAGCTTTCAGTTGCTGAATGTCTACAGCACCTTTAGGTTTCAGGATTCCTTTCAGAACCTGTTTTCCGCTCAGGTCAAAAATGGAGTAAGCACTTTCCGTTTTCAATCCCTCAACTTTAAGCTGACTCTCTGATGGGTTAGGAAACAGAAGAATAGCATCAACAGAAAGTTCATTGGCCAAACTGCTACTGAGTCTGGCACCGCTTGCGTTTGTGATCTTCAACCAATTGAGGTTGTACCCTCCCGCAGGAACGTAAATTGCCACTTGCTGCTGACCTGCATTCATGTTGACATTATGGGAAATACTTGTCCAGTTTTGCCAGCCACCTGTATTCGGTACACCAATAGAGCCGAAAATAGGGTTACCACCAGCCTGCTCGAATTGTATGACACCACCATTATTCTGGCTTGCCACACGGTATTCTACATTGTAAGTACCAGAATAAGGCAGGTTGACATCCCAGACAATCCAGTCGCCTGCATCTATCCACCCAACATTTAGACCTCCTTCAACACAAGATTCGGTCTGGATGCCATTCATTACGGCATAATTCTCCGCTTCTACCTGTGTTGAAAAGCTTGGGGAAGAAGAAGCCTGATAGACACGTACATAGTCTACCAGCATTCTTGTCGGAAATGCGTTGTTGTCAACCGTGAATCCGGGCCAGTTTCCACCGACTGCCATATTCAGAAGGACAAAGAAGTTGTTATGGAACTCGTGAGTACCGTTCACACCTCCGGCAATACTAGCCTCGTGGAACAGGGTATTGTCAACATACCAACGGATGGCATTGGCATCCCATTCAATGGCGTAGATATGGTAACCAGTCACATTCACACCTGTACTGCCACTGTAGCTGGCGTAAGAGTTGTTATGATCCTGCCAGTGAATAGTTCCGTGGGTCTGACCTTCGGTGTTTACATGCTCCATAATATCGATCTCACCACATGATGGCCAACCGACAGATGAGATGTTGTCTCCGAGCATCCAGAATGCTGGCCATGAACCAGTAAAGGAAGGCATCTGGATTCGGGCTTCTATACGCCCGTACTTCCATGATCTTCTACCTTGTGTTTTCATGCGGGCAGAGGTATAGTTCATGCCTCCAAAGCTTTCACGTCTGGCAGTGATAACCAGATTGCCATTTTCTACTGTAGCATTCTGCTGACGGTAGTATTGAAGCTCATTGTTGCCCCAGCCGCCGGAGCCAGTACCAGTCTCAAACACCCAGTCTGAGCTTATGCTACCATTGAATTCATCCTGCCAGACAAGCTGCCAGTTTTGGGAAGATGCGGTATGCCCAATCGCAAGGCACACCCACATCACAAACAGTATTTTGAGGTTAGTTACTGTTTTCATCAGTTTTGGTTTTAAGGGTAATAAAAAGTGTAGTTACACTGTTACGATTTTACTTTTTGATAAAGCGAAGTGTCTGTTGGGTTTTACCTTGAAGCTGGATAAAGTAGAAACCTGCTTGCAGGTTGGAGACATCCACTTTACCTGCTGGTTCAACCAGTATGTCCTTGATGATCACTTTACCTGAGAGATCAAATATGGATGCCTTCATCGTTTCCTCAATTCCTTTTATGCTCAAATGACTTTCGGCAGGATTAGGGAACAACAGTACTTTACCCAAGTCTTTTGACTGCATTGGTACACCACTTAGCCTTGCTCCACTGGTACTGCTGATGCTTAGCCAATTGAGATTCCAGCCACCAGTAGGTACTGAGATCGCAATTTGCTGCTGTCCGGCATTGAGACTGACATTATGTGAGATAGTGGTCCAGTTTTGCCAACCTCCTGTATTTGGCACATTCACGGTCCCGAATACAGGGCTACCGCCAGCCTGCTCCAGCTGGATTATGCCACCATCATTAGGACTTGCTACACGGTATTCCACATTATAAGTACCTGATGAAGGCAGATTAATATCCCATACAATCCAGTCGCCAGCATCCACGTAGCTTATGTTCAGTCCTCCTTCTGTGCAGGCTTCTGTTTGCATGCCACTCATCACGGCATAGTCCTCTGCCTCAATCTGTGAAGAGAAACCTGAGGATATTTCAGAGAACTCCAGCCAGTTGAGATTCCAGCCAGCGTTATCTGCTGTAAGCCTGATTGTATTTGAACCTGCTGAAAGGTTGACAACGTCAGAAACAGTTGCCCATGTTTGCCAGCTTCCTGTCGCTGTAAAAGAAGTAGTCGTTTTATTTACGCCATTTGCAGATAAGGTAATGCTACCTCCTGTGGTCTCACTTGCCACACGGTAAGATACATTGTAGTCTCCAGCTGTAGGTACACTGATCTGGTATTCAAGCCAGTCACCTGCTTCTATCCAGCCTACATTCTGGCCACCGCCAGTGTCAGCTGTGGCTTCAAGTTGTACCCCAAACATATCAGTATAGTTCTCTGCCTCTAGACGGGCTGGGATTGTAACACCTACATTGTTCACTGTAATGGCTACTGTCCCTATTACACTTCCTGAAGTTGCTGCAACATTATAAGTACCTACAGCGGTACCAGTATACAGACCTGCACTGTTGATATTGCCACCATCTGCAGACCAGGTTATACTCGCATTTATCGGGTTACCATTCTGGTCATACCCTTGTGCGTTGAATTGTTGGGTTGTATTCACGTCAATAGAAGATGTAGCAGGCGTAACACTGATGGAAGTCAGTACCGGGTCAGGTTCAGCACCGCCACCTTCCCAGTAGATATCATCCAATGCGAGTTGGAAGTTGGAAGTAGGGAACGCACCATCAACACTTACTATGGCAAACATATATTGCATTGACTGCAAGGCGATCAATCCTCCCTGCAAATCACTGATTGGGATCGTGGCTTGTCCCCATTCTCCATTTCTCACCAATCCGTATTTGGTCTGGTTGGCAGGAAACTCTACATATTGCTGGTTGGTATAATTGTCCGTTACCCCAATTCTGAAAGAGACATCAGCCGGAATCTTGATTCTGAACTTAAGGTTACCACCTTCGAAGTTACTCATATCCCTTGCCTGACGGGTAACGATTCCTCCACCAAACCAGTTATTAGGAGCATTAAACTCCCAAGCGATTACCTCACTGCCTTCATATGGAGCCGTAGTTCCTTCCACAAGATTGCCCCAAGCATAAATATCTGAAGATACTCCTGCCTGTAACTTGTTCGAAGTCGGTGTATTGTCTGTAAATATTCCAAAAGTACCCGTCTCAGGTGGATTGATATTACCGAAGAAAACTTCTCCCTCTCCGTTGTATTCCGAAATCTTGATATAGTCAATATACATCTTGGCAGGTAGTGGTGCTGTCACCTGTCCGTTGGCTGTAGCATCCGTAAAAGTCCCACCCACTGCCAGATTCATAAGCAAGTAAAATGGTTGCTGAAACTCAGTGCTTTCCTCACCAATCACGAAAGGTGCCTCATACAGGTCATATTCTACACCATTATCAAGAATGGTGAACCTGAGTTCTGTAGAAGTCCAGTAAAGACGGTAAGTGACAAAGCGGTCATTCAGCGGGGTAGTTGAAACATATGGCTTGTCATAATCTACATCATAGGCGGTGCTTGCTGCACAAGATGGATTGGCCTCAGAACAGGCTGCATCGGCAGCAAAAATCAAGTTAGAGCCCACAAAGTTGTTCACTGATGCGCTGGCATGTCCTTGTCTGGTCCGTTCTGCCAAGCTGTGTCCCATTTCCATTACATCAATCTCTCCTTTACCGGGCCAACCAATGGTGCTGGTGCCCAACATCCATGCCGCAGGCCAAAGTCCATTGTTTAGGTTGGGTACTCTCATCCTGATCTCATATAGCCCATATTGCATGGCAAGTTTGGAATTGGACTGTACCTTACCTGACGTAAAAGACTTTCCTCCAGCAGCCTCATTTTTGGCTTCCAAAACCAAGGCATAGTTGCCCGGTTCGCCAGGTATTTCTTCTACATAGACATTGTTTTCACTGTACCATTGCAACTCGGCATTACCCCATCCACAAAGTCCTTGGTCACAACCATCTCCCACATCAACATTCCAGATATCAGTATTGAGCGTATTGAAATTGTCTTCCCAAATGACATTTCCAATCTGGGCATAACTGCTTGCATAGTATAGCAGGCACAACGTCAATAGTAGTGTGTTTTTGTAATTCATAAATCTCATGTGTCAGATTGTTTATTTGAAATAAAGGTCTCCCATAACAGTAAAAAACCACACAACTTTTCATGAGGTCTTACTGAGGGGTAATCGAAAATTTAGAAGTGCTGAAACGGCTGATTTACCGTATAGGAGTGTGAAAAAAAGCGTGATATTTCAGTGTGTATAAGCGTAAAGTGTGAGCCATATTTTTGTTGGGTTTATGTGTTCAAAAATCTACGTTGCATACTAGATTTATTTGAAATAGACCCAAAAAATACACCCACATAAAAACTTCGTTAGGTGAAAAAATAATACGTAAAAACTACGTATAAAAATCATAATTAATTGTTATTGAGTATCTTAGAATTTTAAGATAAACTCATTGAGATTGGTGTTGCTATTTAGGTTCAAATGTTTTCTCAATCGGTAGCGGCATCCTTCAATACTTCGGATTGTAATGTTCATCATGGAAGCTATTTCCTTTGATGAAAGGTTCAAACGTAAATATGCCGCTAGTTGAAGGTCTTTAGGCGTCAGGTCAGGGTATTCTTTTTTGAGCCTTTCAAGAAAATTTTCGTGTACTTTATCAAAATGGATTTTGAACTGTTCCCAATCTTGCTCACTGTTAATGTCTCGGTTGATGGTTCTAATGACTTTTTCAATGGGATTCTTGTTTTGCTCATTTACTTTTTTGACCAACTTGCCTAAGTCATCTCGTACTTTAATCAGCATATTATTTTTCTGGGTAATCATCATAATGGACGCAGCCATTTCAGTTTTAAGCACTTCCATCTTTGAGTGGGAGATGGATACTTCAGCTTCCAGTTTTTCATTCCTGAGCCTGATAAGTTCCTGTTCAGTAATGAGTTTTTCTTCATTGTATCGTCTTTTGTTCTGACGCATCATTTCCATCTGAATGGTCCATTCCCTTTGCTTGGCTTGTTCTATTTTGGCTTTATAAAGTTTGAGTAGTAGTGTTATTCCAATAAGGCAAAACAAGCCATAAACTACTAATGCTGATGTAGTAAGGTACCAAGGAGACAGAATTGAAAAAGTATAAATATCTTCCTTACTTTCTGTCCCATAGATGTTTTTTGCCTTTACATGAAAAGTATAGTCTCCAGCAGGTAAGTTTGTATAGCTTTTTGACTGTCCTGTATCCCAATGATGCCACTGTTTGTCAAACCCTTCTAGGTAACAACTATAAAATGTGTTTTTAGGGCCCTCATAAAAGCTGCTTGCAAAACTGAAAGTCAATGAATTCTTGGTATAAGGTAGCTCAATATGACCGATTTCTGATTTGATAGGTGAAAGAGAGCTATGTACTGTCTGGCCATAAAGAACCGAATCACTTCCCATATATCTGATGTCTGTAAGATGAGCATTAAAAGGGAGAGCGTAGTTTCTATTCGCACTTCTGTCAAAGTGAATGATACCATTCTTAGTGCCAAAAAGGGCAGTTTTTTCATCTAGAATAGTGATGTTTTCAAATCCTGGGTTAAACTTTCCCCGAAGGTGTTGTAGTGGAGATCTCAGTACTTCAAATTTTTCATTGTCATAAAACTCGATGATGCCCAAGTCGTCGTGCATGTCTTGCCCCTTGACAAACCAGATATCGCCGTTATTTTCTTTAAGTAACCTTATATGGTGTTGGTTCCCAAGAATGCGGGAGTAGAGCGGTGAGATAACCATCGAATCGGTGTTGTCATCATATTGGTATGTGCCATATTCTGTGCCGAATAAAATCTGGTTATTTACCTTAAAAAGGTTGATAAACAGTCCAGATGGGAAACCTTCTTTCTTTGTATATAACTGAATATCACTAAACGATTGTAAGTCTTCGGATATTTGAAGTTTGTAAATTCCCTTATAACCATGTGCCATCCAGATATTGCCCTTGTTGTCCAACTCTATAACTCGGCTGGTTTCATCAAAGTCCTTTATTTTCCATAAGTATTGAAGTTCTCCATCAAGTAATTTGTACAGGTGAATTCCGTCGTAACCACCTTGGAGAAAGATGTTGCCTTTTAGCTTGCGAAGGTTCCAAACACCGCTTGAATAACTCAGTTGCTGACTTATGGAATCTCCTTCTATTTTAAACAAACCTTCGTGGTGACAAACATAGATACTGTTTTCGATTTTATAGAGGTTCCAAGCCTGACCGGATAAGCCTTTTACTTGTTGGAAGTTGAGTGTGGGATGTAATGGATTTTCGTCTTGTTTCCACTTTGAATAGAATACACCTGTATTTGTTCCAACATAGAGCATGTCATCACTTTTTAAAATCGATGAAACGGTTCCTTCAAGGTTGTATTGGTCTGCTATTTTATAGAGTGGCGTAGTGATTTCTACATAATCAATACCTGTCTCCGTGGCTAACCAAAGGTTTCCCAATTGATCCGTTCCAATAGCAAGGATGGTATTACTTTGAAGGCCATTACTTTTGTTGAGCCATTGGACAGGGGTAAAGTTTTTATTGAGAATGAGGAGTCCTGCCCCTACACTTCCGATAGCCAAATAATCGTTTCTAAGCTTTTGAAGACTCTGGACTTTGTTGTTTTCAAAGAAGCTATTGGTGATACGTTTGTCATGGTGGAACTGTCCGTGACTGTATTTCAGAATACCATATTTTTGAGTGACAAAGTATAGCCCTCCCTGATGGTCATCATATATTTTTAGAACATAGTATCGGACCTGTTGACGGTCAAACAGTTTATGTAAACCATCTTGTTTTAAAACATGGATATTATAAGCTTGATCCTGAACGAGTATTGAATCACCAACTTTTGAGCAACTGCCTATGGAAGGTGTTTCGAGTACTTTAACTGAATCAGATTGATAAAGAAAAGTCAGCTCATTGGTGTGAAAGAATATACCAGAAGAAGTTTCCAGTATCGACCAAACATCACTGAATTGCCTGTGTTTTTCAGGTATTTTGGGTAAGAGTGAAATGTATTGCTGTTGTCCTGCATCATTGGTTTTAACATACCCAAACTCGTTTTGGGCTCCAAGGTAAATCGTATTGTCTTTACCCCGATGGATAGATCGAACTACAGTTCTATTGGAGGTTTGTAATTCAAGGCTCCATTCCTTTCCGTTGTATTCCAGTAAGCCATAATTATTGCCAAAGAGCATTTTTCCTTTAGCATCCTGAAGTATTGCCCAGTTTTGAGCTCCAGCCTGATATTGCTCATAAGAGAAATTCCTAATGTTAGGAACGCCCTTGTTACCTATTTGTGCATAGGTCGGTGCACATGTCATCCAAAGACATAGTATAAGTAACTGCTTCATTGGTATTGGGTTTTGCTAGTGTGTGTGTTCGGTAAAGTACTTATATTACAAAATTTTCACCAAATATCAATATAATTAATTGACTTAGTTGGGTTTATAAAAAAGTCTGTATGCAAGTGGTGACAGAAAGGATTTTAAAGTAAAATGAAACTAAACATATGCTGTGTTATGTTGGTATGATCATTTGTGTTCTGTACTTATAGGGAGATATGCCAACATTCTTTTTAAAAGCAAAAGAGAAGTGGGGAGGGTTTTGATAGCCAACCTTTTCAGAAATAATTGCAACGGGTAAATCAGATTGTATTAGTAGTTCTTGGGCCTTCTGGATTCGTAGTTTGGTGGCATATTCAAATATGGTCTCACCAAATAATTCTTTGAAATACTTTTTGAGGTAACACTCATTGATTCCCACCATCTTAGATAAATTACAAATGGAATATTGTATATGGAGTTGTGAGGATATGATGTCCTTTACTTTTTCAAGTCTATCTCTATACAATAAATGCTGGCTTTCTTGTGTCATCTCTTGATTGAAGATGATAGAGAAGATTTCAAATATCTTGGCATGTAATAACATATTGTGACAAATACCTGCTTGTTCACTTTCCAGCAATGCTACAAATGAGGCTTTCAATGAATGAGTTAAGTTGAGTCTTTTAGGAGTAGATTGCCTATCAAACAGTTGCGCAAGAGATGTATTTTTCAACTCATTCGAAGGGAAAAATAATTGGTTGAAATAGATACGTTTTAAAACTATGGTAATCAGTTCAAAATCACCACCTTTTGTGATATTCCATTGATGTTCTGCATGGGGAAGAATATAATTGCCAGCACTCTGCATAGGTGTATTCTCACTTTGGGAGTAGAGTACGACGCCATTTGCAGAGATACAGAGTAATAACCCAACCTCTTGAGGCTGAATTCTTGAATGGACACAGATGTTTTCCTTGGCTTTGATTTTTATGTGTGTCAGCATTCCATGCATCAGGTTGATATCTTTATAAAAACCCTTTCCAAGACTTGGTTTCCATTGACGAGTTCTTCGTTTGATTCCAAGTTTTTTGCTGGACAGTATTGGAGTGCTGTTATTGGATAAGAAGAGACGCGAGTTCATTATACTCTTGTTAGTTTGTATTGTTAGGTTAGACTTATTGTGCTTTTATCTAATAATGACGCTAAACTATATCTTATTTAGATTAAATAAAAATAGACAAGTTGACCGTGTTTCATTATAAAGTACTAAATAGTACTCCTTGTATCATACTATTGTATTTGCTTTTAATCATTTATGCACATTACAAGTAGTATGCATAGGACGATTACTTTTCAAATAATTCCCGAATTCGTAATTAATTTTTCCAGATTCGTCAATTCAAATTGTTTGGATTGCTACTGTTATTACTCTTTTCCAAATACATCATTCTTTTTCCATAATTCGTAAGCAGTCCACTGTATTTCCCCTCCATATTCGCTTCTGCTATTCGCAATCAATCTACATAACTTAACAATACGTCAAACTATCTAAATCTTACAGCCATGGTTAATGCTGTTTTGAGTAATGCTGTTCAATATGCTGACAGCAAACAGTTAGATCTTAAATTATTATTTCATCATCATAATGAGAATGTTGAGCAATACAGAAATGGAATTGAGAAGGCTACTGAAAAAGTAGTCCAATTTCTATCAGAGCGACAGGCTCCATTTAGTGGCATCACGCCCGAAGAGTTGAAGCCACTATTTGATGGTATTAGTTTGGAGGAAACTCCTTTGAGCTTGGATGAAACACTGGAAGAATTGCAAGCGGTTTACTTGGATCATGCAGTAGCTTTTCATTTGCCCAAATATGCCGCACACTTAAACTGCCCTGTAGTAATTCCATCCTTGATTGCAGAACAGATATTGAGTGCTATCAACTCCTCCTTGGATACATGGGACCAAAGTGCAGGAGGTACTTTGATAGAGCAAAAGATCATTGAATGGACCGCCGAACGCATTGGCTTCCTGAGTGGAGACGGCGTTTTTACAAGTGGAGGCTCTCAATCCAACTTGATGGCGACACTGTTAATGAGAGACCATTTTATGCATACCAAACTGAAGCATAATGTGACTTTTAAGGGATTGCCCAATGGGCTTTCATCACCTAAGATATTTTGTTCAGAGCACAGTCATTTTAGCTTGAAGAAGAGCGCTTCCTTGTTAGGACTTGGAGAAGATGCTGTGATTGGAGTACCTACGGATCAATATTTTAGAATGGATATCGGAGTCTTAGAGGAGTTGATCAAGCGGGAAGTGGAGCAAGGGAACCATCCTATTGGGATTGTGGCGACAGCGGGTACAACAGATTATGGCAGTATTGACCCTATACCGGAGATGGCGCAAATAGCTTGCAAGTATGATATATGGTTGCATGTTGATGCTGCAGTAGGAGGTGGACTACTGTTGTCAGATAGGTACAGGTACCTGATAGATGGAATTGAACTGGCTGATTCTGTAACTGTAGACTACCATAAAACTTACTTCCAGACAGTCAGTTGTAGTGCATTTGTGGTCAAGAGACCTGAGACATTACACTTGATCAGCTATCACGCTGACTATCTCAACCCGAAGGAGCAAAGAGACACAGGAATTCCCAACCAAGTAGATAAATCATTGCAGACGACCAGACGTTTTGATGCCCTGAAAGTTTGGACAACTCTAAGAATGATGGGACGGATGCAACTAGGCCATTACTATGACAAGACCTTGGAATTGACAAAAGCGGCGGCAGCGTTGATAGAGGCGCATCCAAGTTTTGAGCTGTTGAATCCACCTGTACTGCACAGCTTAGTTTTTAGGTTCAAAATTGATGGATTTGATAATGAAGACTGGGGGCATATCAACCTCCAGATCAGAAAAGCATTACTCCGGTGTGGAAGTGCGGTTATAGCAGGGACTAAAAACAATGGAGATACCTACTTGAAATTTACCGTGCTTAACCCGATGGCAACAGAAGCCGATTTTGAGAAGATACTGGCGCTAATTGAAGCGAAAGGGAAAATGATACTTTTTGAACAAGCATAACAAAGAATATACAATGGATAAAATATATGATTTTGTAGGCATTGGTGTGGGGCCTTTTAACCTGAGTCTGGCTTGTCTGACGGATCCAATAGAAGAATTGGATGGGATATTTGTAGATCAGCGGGTGTCTTTTGATTGGCATGCTGGAATGCTTTTGGAAGATACTACGTTGCAGGTGCCTTTCCTTGCCGATCTGGTAACAATGGCAGACCCAACAAGTCCTTACAGCTTTTTGAATTATATCAAGCAGCAAGGTCGACTTTACTCCTTCTACATCAAGGAAGACTTCCTGTTATTGCGTAATGAGTATAATCAGTATTGTCAGTGGGCTGTTGAGCAACTTTCGAATATATACTTCTCTACCAAAGTGGTGGAGGTATACTACGAAGCAAGCAATGAGTGCTATGCTGTTGTTTGTTTATGTACCAAGACTGGTGTTCAAAAACTATATAGAGGCAAGAAACTGGTATTAGGAACGGGAACAAGTCCCTATATACCTGACTGTGCAGCAAATATTGATGAACAGGTGATCCATTCATCCTCGTACCTGATGAAAAAGAGGGCATTGCAACACCAGAAAGCGATCACCATTGTAGGCAGTGGACAAAGTGCGGCTGAGATTTTCTATGACTTACTGACAGAGATTGACCACTATGGATATACACTGAATTGGATTACACGATCTCCTAGGTTTTTCCCATTGGAATATACCAAGCTGACTTTGGAGATGACCTCTCCCGATTACTTGGACTATTTTTATAACCTTCCAAAGGATAAAAAAGAAGCTTTGGTCAAGAACCAAAAGCAGCTTTACAAGGGAATCAACGGTGATTTGATTGCCAATATCTTTGACTTGCTGTATACAAAACGGCTAATGCATAAGGTCAATGTGGGGCTTAGAACCAACTCAACCTTGAAAAATGCTTATACAACTGATGGAAAAGTAATACTTGAGATACACCAACATGAGCAAGACAAGTATTATCGTCACCAGACAGAGGCTGTCATTATGGCAACAGGCTATACCTACAGAATGCCGAAGTTCTTGAAGGGAATCTATGATAGAATTTGTTGGAATGAGGAGGAGCAGTTTGACGTCCAAAGGAATTATGCAGTAGATAAGGAAGGTTGTGAAGTGTTTGTGCAAAACGCAGAATTACATACACATGGCTTCGTTACACCTGATTTGGGAATGGGCTGTTACCGTAACTCATCCATCATAAAGGCAATGACAGGAAGGGAATATTATCCTATTGAAAAACGTATTGCCTTCCAACAGTTTGATGTAATGGAGGAAGAAGAAATCCCTTACCCAAGCAATGAGATTGAAACGCCTATCGAAACTGTGATCTAGCATGAAAATACGATTTTATCTAATCCTGATGACGCTTACGGCTGTGGTCAGTGATACCATGTTGCACCCTTTTTATCCTCATTTTTTTTCAGACAGATTTGATATTCAAACACCAGAACATACGGGATACTATCTGGCAGCTTGTTGCCTGACAGTGATGGTAGCTTTCCCTTTTTGGGCATATGTCAACAAGAAAGTGCACCTGTTCAAAATTCTGATTTATACACAAGTTATAGCTGGGATGCTATGTATCAGTTGCTATTGGATAGAGGATATTGAACTGTTTTGGGTGGTGGCGCTTTCAATGATAGCGTTTAAGGGAAGTTACCTTTTGGTCTATCCGTTTATCATGAAAATAGAGGAGCAGGAGAACCATGCATCAGCCATAAGTATTCTGTCGGTGGTACTTCATCTCGGTGCCATTCTGGGTGCATTTATTGGGGGAATGATGGTGGACTGGTTTGATACAAAACTGGTATTCTTTGTCATGGCGGTCGGAGATTTTATACAGATGGGTATGTGTTTGTACCTGAGAAGCATTTATGACTTTGACAAGGAACTAACAGTGATGGCAGGTCAAACTCAGGAAAGTCGTCCAAGTTCCTCGTTGTTCAAGATTCCAACGCCAATCCTAAAAGTGAGTATCATTACCTTGGTGCTATACTTTAGCACTTTTATGATACGTCCATTTTTCTCATTGTACTGGGAACAGGTTTCTGAGTATGACAGCAAAAGTACAACAGGATTGGTCTATGCGATTCCTGCTTTTGTAGGACTGGCAGCATTGTGGTATAACACTAAACACAAGGAACAGACTAACCCATTTTTAGGAATTTTACCTGCTCTAGGTTTGGGCATTTCAGGAATCCTCTTGCAAGGAATTCCTAATGATACTGCTGTACTGGTTGGACGTATCGTATACGGGTGGGCAGTATTTCAGGTCTATGTGAAGTTTGATGTTATCGCCTTCCAGCTAAGTAGTCCTGCTGATTATGCAATGGATTATAGCAAGATTCACTTCTTTCAGAATATAGGCGTATTGTCCGCATCCATAGTAGCCGGATGGTTGGTAGATTGGTATGACCTTCAGATGCCATTCTGGGTAGCTGCTGCTGGATTTGTGATGACACTACTGATTTATTATGTATCGTTCAGACATGAGTTTGAACGCAAATTAGACATTGAATTGGTCAAATAATTTTTTAATGCAATGAATAACATCAAGTCTCTCCCGTTGGACAAAGCTGAATGGAAAACCTCACTGGAAAGCTATCAGAATGAAGTGCCCCATTTGGGGAAATTTACCTTACGACCATTTGATCTGGCTCAAGATATTGCGTGGCTACACGAATGGGTCAATTTACCATATGCAGTTTATTGGCAGTTGCAGCAGACCTCTGTAACGGAAGTGTATAATACCTATCGGGAAATAGATTCATCACCTCATGTATGTGTTTGTGTTGGTGAGCTGAATGGACTGACCAAGTTTTTGGTAGAGTTTTACCATGCTTCAGAAGATAGAGTGGCTGCACATTTTGACGCAAAGGAAGGAGACTATGGCTTCCATATTTTGATAGGTCCTCCAGATCAGCCACAGCCTCAGTTTACGTGGCACGTTTTCAGGACAATTATGGATTTCCTTTTCGCAAATCCTGAAGTGGATAGATTGGTGGTTGAGCCTGACATCAACAATGACAAGATCCATAAACTGAATAAAAGAGCAGGTTTTCAATACGATAAGAAAATTACCTTTCCTGAAAAGACGGCTTACTTAGCCTTTTGTACAAGACAGGACTATAGGATCGCCTGTCAGCACAGTGGCACAACAAATCAGTAATTTAAAGACAGACACCATTTATGAGTTTACATACAAATAACCATCTTGACCCTAAAACTTGGAACAAGGTGAATCGGCTTTATATCAAAAAAGCCATCAGTGAGTTTTCGCATGAGCTATTGATCAAACCAGTATTGGTTGAGAGGAAAGATAGTTGGGGCGTTTATGAGCTTAAGTCAGATGACAAAGAAGTCACTTATCAGTTCAATGCGCAGAAGTTGCACTTTGACCATTGGTATATCGATCCAGATTCTATCCGTAAAGGGACTGGAGGTACTTTATCATTGATTGCGTTTATCATGGAGTTTAAGGAGTCGCTTCAGATACCTGAGCCAATGCTTCCAACTTATCTGGAAGAGATCAGCTGTACATTGTATGGAGCGGCATATAAGTATGGGGGAGAATGGCTGACTTCAGCAGAATTGGCAAATGCGACTTTTCAGCAAATTGAAGGTGCAATGATTGAAGGACACCCTTGTTTTATTGCAAACAATGGGCGTATAGGTTTTAGCGTTAGCGATTATCATCAATATTCTCCTGAAGCTTCCCAAGGGTTTAAAATACTATGGTTGGCAGGGCATAAAGACAATGCTATATTTACCTCAATCAATACCCTTTCTTATGAGCAGCTGGTAGAGCAGGAGCTAGGAAAGAAGCAACTTAAGCTTTTCGAAGGACAGTTGCTCGAAAGAGGGCTAAACCCTTCTGATTACTACTTTTTTCCAATGAATCCTTGGCAATGGGAGAATAAGCTCTCTTATGTGTTTGCGACTGATATTGCGACGAACCAATTGGTACTTTTAGGGGAGGGGGAAGACACCTACCAGCCTCAACAGTCCATCAGAACACTTTTCAATAAGTCAAACCCTGAAAAGTATTATGTGAAAACTGCTTTGTCTATTCAGAATATGGGATTTATGAGGGGACTTTCTCCATATTATATGCAAAGTACTCCAGAAATCACCATGTGGATTTCAGACTTGCTCAAAGAAGATCAATACTTGAGATCTTGTGGGTTTAGCATGCTAGGTGAAATAGCCACAATGGGGTATATAAACCGGAATTTTGAACCAATGGGCAGAACCAATATATACAATAAGATGCTGTCTGTATTATGGAGAGAAAGCCCTTTGGGTTATTTGAAAGCTAATCAGAAGCCGATGACAATGGCTGCTTTGCTCCATGTTGATCCTGATGGAAATGCGCTTCTGCCGCATTTAATCCAAACATCGGGTAAGGACGAAGCTACGTGGATAAGAAGCTACCTATCCAGTTATCTGGCGCCATTACTCCACTGCTTTTATGCATATGATCTTGTATTTATGCCACACGGTGAAAACATTATCCTGATTTTGGAAGATAATCTTCCTGTTGGAATGTTTATGAAAGATATTACGGAGGAAGTAGTAACCTTCAGGCCCAATGAAAATTACCCTGATAAAGTCCAAAGACTGGTAGTTGAGGCAGAAGATGAGGTCAAGGTACTGTCGATAGCTACAGATGTATTTGATTGTTTCTTTAGGTTTTTGGGACAGGTTATCGTAGCACATTGTGAAATGACAGAGAGGACCTTTTGGGAGCTTGTAGCTGACTGTATTGTCACCTATCAGCAATTGCATCCTGAATTTGAAGAAAAATACAAAAGCTGTGACTTGTTTGCAGATTCATTTATACGCTCTTGCCTTAACCGTCTACAGTTGAATAATCATAAGCAGATGGTTGATTTGTCTAACCCTGTAAATGGTTTACAGTTTATTGGACGTATAGATAATCCGTTAGCTACTTTACATAGCGTAAATGCGTAACATTTAGTTCTAATAGGGAATAGAAAGCCCGCTTGAAGAAGTTCATCTTTTTTCAAGCGGGTATGTTGTGTGAAAAGTATTTTTCTATTTGTCTATCACCTCACACTCAAAGTCAAAATCAGCTGTCCAAGTTACCTTATTGGTATTAAAGCCATTATAGATTTGATAGGCAGGGCAGTCGAATGCTTTTAAGAATAAAATTAGCCAATCCATACCACCATAAGGATACCCAAATGCTGTAAAATCTAATCTCCCTCTATTTTTTTCAATAGTATCCAATGCATCAAATTCCGCATCAAGGTTACATTGTAAGTATTCAACAAGCTGTTCAAATGTTATATGATTGTATATAACAGTCTTGTCATTTAAAGGAAAATAGGCTTTAGCGTAATCAGGTATCAACTTGTTCCAAAAAGACATGGATTCCTGAGTTTCATGACGTTTTAAATCTGCAATAACTGTATAAATATATTGGAAATCAGTGAATTTACTTTGGTCAAGTATGTCGAATTCTATATAGAGCATTTCTTAATTTTTTTATCAGTACAGGCGTTCATTGAACATTATCAATAGCTGATTTTACTACTAAAACCAGCTCCATTTTTTTAGGATATCATCAGAAGGTTAGCCAATGGCTACCACTTCCTTTAGCTGACTTTTGGACAAATATCACTATTCTTCATATGATTCGTGATAAAATACTTTTCTCTTGGATAATTATTTAGGATTGAGTGAGAAGGGTTATTTATTATGAGTCTACGTAAAAATCATTAATACATATGTTTATGTTTTTGATTAATTAAAGTGGCATTTTATATTTTGTTTCAAAATAACCCTATTCTTAACCCAAGAATCGAATTTATATTAAAGAAGGGATGGCATGGATAAAAAAAACAAGGACAGGAATGTAAAAGTCGTCATTCCTTAGCGGTCAATTGTCAAAGACTATAATTAACCAAACTTACTATGCAATCAACGAATACTAACTTTTTAACCCATCATTACTGTAATCGAAAACACTTGATGATTTCGGAGGTAATAGCATTTCCTCAAAAAAAAGAGGAGGTTTTAGATGAAGATCTTAATACACAGGAATTTATCTTAAGACACGATCCCAGTACTTGGATTGTAGATATTTCAGCAGAAGGATTGATATTTCCAGTGGATATTATGGGTAGAATGAAAGCTTGGCTACCAATGTTAAAGTTTACCAAACTTAAAAAAATTGCTTTTATCACAGGTGGGCATATTGTTGCTCGAGACTTTGTGATTAGCATACTTCTGGAGTTTGGCAATTATGAGAGTCGCCCCGCTATATCTTTCAAACCTTTTGAATATAAAGTCAAGGCAGAAGAATGGCTTATGGCAAAGCATTAATCCTTCTGTAGGTTTTTCCTTGTATGACGGAAATAAGCAGCCAAGGCGACAATTGTAACAATCCCGATGGACCACCACACAAAAGAAGGGATGGGCAGAGGATCACCGGCTGCATAGGAGTGAAGTCCTGACAAGTAATAGTTAACTCCGAATGAAGTCATAACTATGGAGGAAAATGCGACTACGCTAGCAAGGTTAAAGGCATATAAGTTCCTTAGTGAAGGAATCAGTCTCATATGCAGTACAACAGCGTATACCATAATGGAAATCAGTGCCCATGTTTCCTTAGGGTCCCATCCCCAGTACCTGCCCCATGACTCGTTGGCCCAAATACCTCCTAAAAAGGTGCCTATTGCCAACATATATAGTCCAATGGTCATAGACAGTTCATTGATCAAGGTAAGTTCAATGATACTTTTCTTGAATTGATCATTTTTAACGGTCATAAAGATTAGGCAGAGGAAACCTAACAATGCAGAAAGTGCCAGTGGTGCATAACTGCTGACGATGATGGCTACATGGATCTTGAGCCAATAGGACTTCAGTACAGGAACCAGTGAAGTGATCTCTGGGTTGAGCCAATCAAGGAAAGCGACAAAAAGCAAAGTGCCGCTAAACAGGGAGACTACTGGTGTGATAAAATCACTTCTTCTCTGAAACAAAAAACCGAACAATAACAAAGCCCAAGATACGAGTATTAGCATTTCGTATCCGTTGCTCCATGGGGGGTAGCCACCTGCATACCAGCGTAACCCCATATTGAAGGTTTGTGCCATAAAGCCAAGCCATACTACGAATAATGCTGTTCGGAAAGTCCATTTCAACCACTTGCTTAGGTAAAACCTTTTGAGGATAGCTAATACGAGTAACAACAAGCCAAAAAGCCAGTAGAGTGGAAATAGGCTGTTATAAATGTTGAGTTTGTTGTAGAGCAGCTCGGCCTTAATCCTGTCCTGTTCGGGGATCAGTCTTTCTCCCATTACTTCCTGAAAAGTTTTGAGATAGGCAAGCTTGTTATCAGCTAGACTCCAGTCACCGGTTTGTTGGGCTTCAGTAATATCCTGATAGTAGGCAGGAAGAATATTTTGTACGAATACAGCATCCTCTTGCTTGAATCCTGCATTGATGAACCCTGAATTGAACCAAGTGTCTGATGGATCATTTGGCTGAGGGAAAATCTTCAGGTAATTACCCGAAAGCGCCTGATAGAAAATGTTGAACCGTTCATCTACCTTGATGACTTCGTTGTCCTGCTCTGACCGCTCAGCTGGTTTTTTCTGTTGAGCCTGTTCCACTTGTGAAATCAGCAGGTAGTTACCTTGCTTGTCTATTAAGTCAGTAAAGGCAAGTCGTGGTTTTGGATCTATATTTAAGGCTTTGAATACGGGATTGCCTTTTTCCTGATCGACCTTAATTATTTCTATAGATTCCCATAAGGCAGGGTTTTGGTTGATGGACAGAAATACTTGATCTGCATTTAGCTCCTGACCTGAAGAAGGAAGTGTGAAGTAAGTTTTTCGGGTCAGTTTTCTAAGTAATTCAGAAGCCAATGTGTTGATTGGTTTAATCCTGCCATCCATATCCTGTACCAATAGTTTTCCGAATGCTTCTGCATGATTGCGGTCAATCAACAGCCTTTTTTCAGGAGTATCAGCTCCTTTCAGTAGCAAAGGACATAAAAGAGGAATAATAATGATGGTGGCATATTTCATCCGTTTCAGTTGACGGCTCACTTCTGCAAAGCGGGAACCTCGCCCAAAGAAACTTAGTAGCATTCCGATCATCATCAGGAAATAACCTACATAAGTGACACGGGTACCCCAATAATCCTGATTGACGGAAAGTACTGTACCTAGCTCATCAAGGTCATAAGAAGCCTGAAAGAAACGGTAACCCTGATGATCCAGTACATTGTTCATGGAAATGGTAACAGGAAAATCACCTTCCACAGGGTCTTTTACTATTAGTTCACTACTGTAGGAAGAGGGGCTTACAGAACCTGGATACCTTTTTAGCTGGAAGTCAGAGAGGTGAAGAGAAAATGGTAATAGTTCGAGTTTTGGTCCGTAGGATATTTGTACAAGTGTATTGCCTATTCTTAATTGCTGCGGAGTGCTGACAACGCCATCTACAGCTGGTAAGATAACCTTTCGGGTTGTCGTATTGTCACTGATGGTCAGGAATAGGAGGTCTGCAGCATCTTTCTTTAGTTCTTTATCTTCCGTGGACTGGTAACCTAATTTTTTCCCTATGTATACATCTTTTACCACAAAGCTGAGGTCAGCAGAACGGTACAATGCTCTTAATTGCAAGGTGTCAGCCTGAGCCTTGAATAACCTGCCTTGCTGTTGTGTAGCCATGACCATGTATTCAAAAGCTTCTGGTGAGTGGATGAGGTAAGTACCATTTTTATTGCGCAGGTTGATCGCATTCTCCTTGAAATGGTTTAAAGTAAAGGCATGCCCGTTGATAAATACACTGCCTCCATTCTCAAGGAAAAAGCTTTTTCTGGTTCCATCCGTAACTGCTACAATTTCTACTACCTCGTCTTGCTGATCTCCTTCTACGACTCCCTGAACAGCATCAGGTACATATCGGTCAAGATGAATTGTCAATGGTGCTTGATCTTCTCCAAATTTTAAGGTTTCATCAAGTGGTTGGTCCTGAAATAAGTGAAGGAAATACTCTAATGATTTCGAATAAGTAGGGGATTGGATATTAACAGCAAGTACCCTGTCTTGAGCAATCATTATGTTAGAGTTTTGACCTTCCCTGATGCGGATCAAACCTTCCTCTCCAAAATAGCGGGTAATGCCTGCGCCAAGAATCATGATGATAAAAGCCAAGTGGAACATCAGAATGCTGAGTTTGGCTTTACGGTATAGTTTGTACCTGAATATATTGGCAACGAAGTTGATCCCCAAAATACCCATCAGCAGTTCGAACCACCATGCGTTATATATATTATTACGGGCATAGGGAGTTCCAAAATCATTTTCAAGAAAAGTGGCGTAAGCCATAGCCAAAGCAAAAGCCAGTAGCGCAACAAGTGTCAGTTTGTTGGATACAATCAGGTTCCAAAGTTTGTTCTTAGGCTCATTTCTCATTGAAAGTACAGGTCTAAAAATGGTAAAAAAATGATTCCTCCACTGATTGCTTATTTCAGTGGAGGAACAGTTTACATTACTTCATCGAAACTTTGTCAACACCCATTTGATCTTCTCTTTTCTTGGCTTCTTCTAGCCATTTTGGGATTATGTTTTCTTTGAAAGTTTCCTTTTCAGCTTCCAGCTTTTTCATGTCCAAACCAACATACCGTTGTGCCTTTTCCTTGGTCTCGATATCAGGGAATGGAACTTCACCTTTAAAGCCCAACTCTGACAGTAACCTAGCTAGTTTTATGCGGGCTTCCTGAGCAATGGCGGTTGCTGTTGAAACAATACGGCTCACTTCGACAGGGGAGTGGAATGAGCCACCATGAGAGGCAACAGAGTAATCCCAACGCCATTGGGCATGTCTGATGTCTTGCAGGATGGGTTTCATTTGGGCTTCTGTAGCACCCAGTTCCCAAGCTTTTCCCGCTTCTACATGTGCCCTTACCAGTAATTTCTCCAATGCTATTTGGGTTTTCTTGATCTTTTTCTGTCTCTGGTAGACATCTTCAATCAATGCTTCTTTTTCTTGTCTGTGACACACCTGACAAGAGTTGGCTACATTGTCCAATGGAGAGCGAATATGGTGGTCTGTAAATTTCTGTCCTCCTTCAGCCTTGTATGGCATGTGGCAGTCTGCACAGGAAACACCTCTTGCAGCATGTACGCCTGTCATGAAAAGTTCATAACCAGGGTGCTGTGCTTTGAGCATTGGTGTTTTGCTGATGGAATGCGTCCAGTCAGAGAAGTTCATACTGTCATAATATGCTTCCATTGCTTCAACCGAAGTGCCATCTTTCCAAGGGAATGTCAGGTATTGGGCGCCTTTTTTGTCAGGCATATTCTTGTTGAAATAGTACTCCACGTGGCATTGGGCACAAACCAGTGTACGCATCTCCTGATGGGTGGCTTTGTTTATATCTTTACCCATAGACTGAAATGCTTCGATAAGGGCAGGGCGAGAAATCTGTAGAGACATGGTTTTAGGGTTATGACAGTCCGCACAACCGATCGGGTTGACAATTTCAGCCCCTATATCTGCCCATTTACCAGTATAGAATTCCTTGATGCCAATTTCATTCATCAGTCTTGGTACATCAGGACTTTTACAAGTCCAGCAAGTACTAGGCATAGGACCTGTACCCGGACCAGTCGGTCCACCTGTACGCAAAGTATTGTAGATATCCTGAACAGCATAGCCATGTCCCCTTGGTTGGTTATAATCTTTGGAAAAACCATATCCAGCCCACAAAACAACGAGATTAGGGTCCTCTTCGAGAGCGTCCCGCATCTTGGAACCATTCATAAAACTAACGAAAGAGGTGTCTCTTGTCCGCATAAATGACTGGTATTGTCTTGGGAAGTTTTCACCCCAAATTTCATTTCGAGGCTCATGCTCATTGATACTTACTTGTGGCTGGTAAGCGAACTGGCTTTCAGCTTTTCTGTTGATGATGCTGTTGGCAAGAATACTTAGCAGCAGTACGATTACGACTGTTGCCGCAAACAGCAACCAGTTTTTCATTCGACTACTCATGGTGTTGACTTTTTGGATTCAGTGGCTTTTTCCAGCCATTCAGGTACGAAAAGTTCTTGCTGTTCCTTGATGGGAAGTGGCTCTACATGGTATCCAACTGCGGAAAGGCTTTTAACCCTACCGTGAGGAGTTTCCCGGTGACATTCCCAGCAGGTTCTGTCCAGACGGTCGTGCATATGTGAGCTGACCCATGAAGCACTTTTAGCATCGGTTACTTGCGCTTTATGACACCGAATGCAATTACTTTGTACTACTTCCTGTCCTGCTTCGTGCATAATGATGGCTTGAGGTTCTGCACGCAATGTGTAAATGGTTGCATGATACAATCCATCTTTAGCCTTGAATGCATACTTTTTCAGGAAACTGTCATGAGGTACATGGCAGTCGTTACAGTGAGCTACCTCCCGATGTGAGCTATGTTGCCATGTGATATACTCCGTGGTCATTACGTGGCAATTGATACATGCCTTTGGATCATCGGAGAGGTAGGAAGTCACATTTGCAGCTTTGACCATGTAAAGTCCCAATGCTACAATGGCTCCCATCAGTACAGCTACAACAGGTTGCCACTCTTTTGGAGGAAGTATTTTATGTAAAAAGGACATAAGCCATCTTGATCAGGATGAACCTTATTTCAGTGTTATTTATCTAATATAAATCACTGATTATCTGTAAAAAATGATTAAGGTTAGCTTTGTGAAGTGAACTGTGAAATGAAATATTTTAAAGGGCAATGTGAGGTCTTGTATTTGAATATGACTACACCAATGAAATAGCTGGAGCGTTCGGGGTATTTAAAGTGCAATCAAGACAGCTAAACAGGTATACCAATTATTGTCAAGTTTATGTCCTCATTTAATAATGGTATACCTGTGATTTACCGTAAATATTTCCCTTTTAGGGAGCAGAGCTTGCTAGAGTTTTGTTATGACTAAATTGCCTGTCACCTCTATCAGTTTCCCTGTTTCTTTTTCCTTGAAAAAATAACCATCAGAGGTTTCTTCACTCAATACTTTTCCACTGCTAATCCAAGTGCGACCAACTGTACCATCACAGTTAATCAATTCTACTTTAAACTCATCACCAAGGCCTCCAATCTTGGCGCGCTCTGCATCCGTGCAGGCAATTGATCCAAATAGCAAAGCAGCTATTGCTAAAAATTTAAAACGGTTCTTGTTCATCATGAAATCTATTTATACTAAAACCAGCTTTTAAGCATGTTTATGTAATTAAAAACTTGTAAAACAACTAATAACAAAGTCAGAATGGTAATGCCGTACGATAGCCAATTTAGCTTTGTATCACCTTGAGGTTTTAGGATATAAAATAGGTAATACAGGAAACCACCTAGCATTGGAATGAAATATAAAAGTGACTGACCCTCTCCAAAGAATTGGGCAAAAGTAAGTCCTTGACCAAAAATCTTGACCACTACCCAGTGAAGCACAAAGCATAATAATTGGAAGATCAAGCCACCTATAAGAGGGGTAAGCCATTCTCCGTCTCCTTTAGCTTTTCCATTCTTTATTTCAACCATAAAAAGCATACACTGAAAAGGCAAAAACATATGTCCTAAAAAGCCCCACCAAAAGTATTTTGTATTGACTAAAGGTGTCTTGATTTGGGATGAAAAATGAAATATATCAGAGATGTTGACTACAAAAAGAGCCATCGAAGTAATGGCAAGCATAGGGAAGAAGATAAAGCCCATAATATTGCCTTCCATCCCTTTGAAATAGGTTCTTGTTGTAACTATTGTAACACCCCATGATAAACAGCTAAGCCAATAATATTTGGGTAAATAGATTTGCCATATATCAAAGTCTGGTGCTAAAAAATGGCCTGCCATATAGGATATAGCCAATACCATTGATGTAAAGACAAACAGGTAAATCAAGTAAGGCTTCTTCTTCAGTTGGGCTGTATTGACGCCTGTATGTTCAAAGAATGAATCCTTGTTACTTGAGAAACACAACAAAAATAAAATTAACCCATAGGGGCTAAGCATGATATTAAAACAAGCGGTAGCTATCTGTAAATATTTTTCTATTTGCATTGATTTCTAATAGTTATGAAAACCAAGTCTCAAACATCTGATTGTAATTGTAGGCTTGTAAAAAAGTCAGCATAACAGTCAGAAGTGTTACACCATAAACCAACCAGCCTAACCATGTTTTGCGACCTGTTTCGTTTTTAGCTTTTACAAAAAACAGGAGGTAATATAGAAAACCTCCCAACATGGGAATGTAGTATATTAGTGATTGCCCTTTCCCAAAGAATTGCGTGAATGTAAGTCCCTTTCCTAATAATGTTACCATGAGCCAATTCAGTACAAAAAGACATAATTGATACAGGCATCCATATACCAAAGGCACATGCCAGTCTTGTTTCTCTTTTCCTTCTCTTATCAGGAAAGTGAAGAGCAAAGCCTGAACAGGCATAAATAGATGACCCGCAAAACCAATCCAGAAAAAATCAGGACTCAGTGGTGCATTGAAGTATGTAAGCGAAATTGAAAAAGCATCTGCAAGTTTTACAGATATTAATGTCACTATACAAAGCCCTAGCAGAGGCAAGAAAAAGCGACCTATATTTTGACCTTCTATACCGGACGAATATAAATATAAGGTAAAGACAACCACACCTATATTGATATAATTAAGCCAACTATGTTGGTATTGGTATACTGCCCATAAATTAAAATCAGTATATAAATGGTTTCCTAGTACATAGGTGATTACCAAAATGGAAGCAGTCAAAATAATGCTAAAAATAGCGAAATACTTCTTATTAAGCTGAACAGTATTGTTGTCAGTTTGAGTAAAGAATTGCTTTCGTTCCCCCGAAAAATTCGAACCTTGGTGAGTTTGTACAATCCGGTCAAGGGCAGCACCATCTGGTGTATATTCAAACTTTACATCCCAGACGTGGTCTGCTGAAGTCATGGTATAGCCGAGCAATACACGGTCTTCAGATTGGTACTTTTTGTTGACAATACCATATTCTGTTATTTCAATATAATGTTGGGGTACATTTTCGGCTAGATTCAAATATGCCAGTTTGCATGGTTTGACCATCGTCGGGCTAAAGAAAACAGTGGCGCTTTTAATGTAATTGTCATGGTACTCAAACACAGTATCATAATAGGTAGACTCTCCCATGTGCCAGCGACGGAATTGGGTATTTCGTTGTGCTAGATTTACCCAATGTGTATACAAGTCATCCGTTTGAGGGTTAAAGTCTTCTTCAGAAAAAATCAGGAGCGACTGCTCTGGGTCTAAATAATCATTGTTATGTTCCGAAAAGAATGGTTCAATCTCATAGAGGGCATGTTTGGCTTGTATTTCAGTCAATCCCTCTTGAGATAATACAGCAGTTTTCATGTCATTGAAATTCTGGACTAACTGCTCAAATTCATGTGCTATATTTTCTTTTTCCCACATAGCGTAAATATGTTTTTCAGTATAAGTAATAGCTGTTAAGGTTATCCATTCCAAGATAGGAATGGATAGGTAAGTTGGTGGTTGTGAGATCAGTATTTTAGTTTAAAAATCGATATCCCAAGGCACATTTTTCCAAGGAGAATCTTTATGGGTGATTAATAGTTGGTAATGCTTGATATAACGGCGAATGGCTTCAAGAGCGTAGGAGCCTCTCTTCCAATATTGGGCACCTACCATATAAGACAAGCCAAAACTTGCCCAAGAATCGAAGCTTTCCTTGATACGTTGCCCATTGTCTTCTAGTAAGACCCAAGCTTCCTCTTCACTGATGCACTTTAAGAAGGCAGACATTCGGATTAACCAGGCACAACGTCCGTAATGCCAAGCTATATCGCTGCTTTTTAAGGCGTAACGGTAGTTTTGTACCATATCCATTACATGTCGGTATTCACCAATATCTTCCGATTGAGCTGCTTTTCTTAACTCAACATCACTTAACATCGACCAACCGTTTTGATCTTGTCCAAAGGTCACCTTTTCATGTAGGTACTTGATCGTATCACTTAGATCTGCCAGGTTTTTGATTTCCCAGTCACGACTCAAAACATGTTGTATATTTTCCACCAGTTCGGGGTGTGTATAATCTCCCTTAGGGTTTAAAGTATCGTGTCTTTGGTTGTTGAGTTGTGAAAGCATGGCAGATGTTGCCAACAGCCATAGTTGTTTTTCACTCAGTTGATCTGGGTTTTCGTATTTGAATTGAATCATTTTTTTCAGGTTTTAAGAGTTGCTGCGAAGTGTCATTCCTGCCATTGTAACTAAATTGGGAGACTCGCCTGGGAATAGCTCTCCCATAGCAAGGCAACGTTCAAAGTAAGGTTTTGCAGTTTCCCAATCACCTAGTTCCTTATAGGTGTTGCCAGTCCAAAAAGCCATAAAAATATCGTCAGGGTCAGAAGACAAGTAATGTGAAAAATAGTGCAGGCCAGCTTTGATCATCACTTTATGTTCTTTGCCCATCATTGCTTTATACATCAGCTGTACATATACGTGTCGCCATTCGGCAGGGTCAGCATCAGACTTTTGCATAAGTACCCTTAGTTTTCGGCTTAACTCACTGTCTTCTTCCTGCTGCTCATTTATATGGTTCAGCATTTGAATGATTTCCTCTATCTGTTCTTTGTCAACAGGCTCTTGCTGTAGGTACTCCAAATGAGTGTTTAGAAAGTCTTTTGCCTCTTCGAAACGAAAAAGAGACCCCAGCAGACGAGCCTTTAAACTTGCTGCTTCTATAGGAATAGAAATATTGTCCTGCTGCCATAAGCTGATGGTATGATTGACAGTCTCGAGTCCATTTTCATGCATGGCAACATATTCGCAAAGCATGGCTGTGTGTAAGTAAGCCCATCTACCTTCGTTGGACTCGTCAAAATCTTCATCTTTGCCCAAAGACTCAAAGAGTGAAATAGCATTTTCTATTTCATGTTCAAAAGCTTTACGACCTTCTTCATCTAGTTGAGATAAGTATTTACTAAGAGAGGCTACAAATACATATTGGTCATGTGGTGAGGGCTGTGGCCGTACGAGTTGTACCATCCATTTAAAGCATTCATAGGCTTTGTCATAAACACCCATATTGTAATAGCTTTTGCCCATACAGTAATAGCCTGAACGATCATATTTTCTTTCATACTGAAAGACCCTACTGGCAGCAATAGCCTTGTCATATTCTTCCATATGAAGAGCACTTCTGGCCATTCCTTGGAAGGTATATATATGTTGTGGATTCAGTTGGCTAGCACGGTCATAAAAATCATAAGCTTCTTCGTAATTCCCTTGTGCATAGTAGAGTCCAGCTGCTGCATAAACAGTCGGGAATTCATTAGGATAAGCTTCTAAAAAACTCAATATCAAGTCTTTTACACCTAATATATCATCGAAATTAGGATAGCAATCCATTAGCTTATTAAACAGGAAAAGCTTTACGTTTTTGTCCTGCGTAATATGTAATGCATTTGTTAGGGAAATATCCAGACCTTTGTCCTGCTGATCGTCTTGTAAATCGGCATACATTTTTAGGGCTTCGATATCAGGGTCTTTTTCCAATTCTTCTGGAACTTCAATTAGGTCATGAATATATAGTTCCAATTGCAGCAACATCCGCTTTATATAATTTCCCTTTAAATCTAGGTGGTGATCTACTAAAATCGGTTGACTTAAAACGCCGTCCAATGCAAGGGTTGAAAAGCTGACATATTCTAAATTGATAGGGTAAATCTCAACAAGTCGTTTGAAAATAGCATAAGCATTTTCATATTGTTTTAAGTTCAAATAACACCTGCCTAGTAAAAAAAGCAGCTTATCCTGTTGAGGGTGTTTTTTGAGTAATGTGATTAAAACTGTCTTTGACTCCTGTGTAGGTCGGGTTTCTAATCTGAAAGCTCCTTGTAAATACAACAAATGGTCGTCATTTGGAAAATATGCTAAAGCATTGTCCATAAATTGTGGAAATATTTCTTTAGCTCTTTCATTGCCTTCTAACATTGACGCTTTGTAGAAAACCTGTATGATTCGCTGCCATACAACCAAGGGTCTATTTTCAGCAGGTATGCTGGACAGAACTTGTAAAGCTTGTTGGTTTTGTCCATTTCTCAACAATCCACTCGAATGTAAAATAGTAGCCAAATACGCATCAAACTGTTCTGAAACATACCTTTCGACTGGTATGGTCTCAATTAACAAATCCTGCTCAAAGTTGCCTTTGTTGAGAATGCTCTTTACAAAAGCATAACTTTTTTCTGTATTCTTTTCCAACTCATTCCATTCTGATGTTTCAAATAGGGAATCAAAAGGGAAGCTATGGTTTAAAAGTTGAAAAGTATCAGACGTTAGGTAGCAGTGATCCAGCAGAAACTCGATAATGTGTATACAAAAAACCTGAAGCCCTGTATTGGTATTTTCTTTTAGTGACTTAACTGCTGCTTGCCATACACAGAGGTCAAATCGAGTATCCAGACAATCATAAATTTCTGTAAATCTGGCGATAAGCTGTTGAGGTGTCTGTATAAGGGCATCATTGGGCGTTGGCGCTTTTGGCTTTACCACTGTTGACTCCAATGTAAGTTCTTTAATTGTTAAGCGGTATTGATCCAAAAGGCTCAAAAACTCATGGATATGATTGTCAGGTTCAACCGTTTGTATTTCTTGCTTCAAGCTTTGAAGCACAGCTGTTTTATCCTTTTCTATTGCGGTGTTTTCTGTACTCAAGATTGTGTGTGTTTTTGGATTGAATAAATGTATCTGAGGAAATACGATGTATTAAGACTGACCATTGATTTGATCAGTGTCTTGTACTTGGTTTTACAAGTCAATTAGCGTTTTCATGATATTTAATTGTTGGTGTGAAGTATATCTATTAAAAAAATGGGGTTAGTTTTTGTCTTAAAATACTGAATGCCTTTTATCAGAGCTTCCAGTCGTTTTCAGCTTGAAATTACAACTTTAGATTCCAAAAGCATTTTATCGGAACAATTTTTTATAATTAACCGAAAACTGAAATTTGAATAAAAAGACAAAGCTTTTTTGTGAAGTAATAATTGTGATTGATTAGCAACTATTGAACCAAAAATCAAATAGTTAACTGAATATTTGAGATGGATGGCGTTCAATATTCTATATGATAAAGAAAGTAAGTAGTGGGGTTTAAAGAAGGAAAATCAATAAGAATTTAAGTTAAAAATTGCTCTCGTTTCCTGTTCAGTAGAATGTTATATGTTGATGTGGCAACACCGAAATTGCATAGGGAAAAATAAATGGATAAAAGTAGAACCTATAATACGGGACTATAGGCTCTCTTTTAAGAAATGAATAGCTTCCTGAGTGATTTCATTTTTTTCTACTTCCGGAGTTGCCAATAAAACATCAGTAGACAATCCTGGTACGTTTATTTCGAAGAAGCCCAAGTCTGGATCATTTTTATGATTTCGTAGCACACCCGCAGGGACAATAGAAACCCCTAAGCCATTTTTTATCAGTTGCATAATAGAATGCATATTGTTGGCTTCATGAACCACATTAGGGACAAACCCAAAATATGCTCCAATCTTAAGCAACGCCTCATAGTTTTGAGGAGAGTAATCCTTATTAAAATATATAAAGGTGGCTTTCCCCAATTCCTTTAACTGATCGCGATGGTCGATAGAAAATATATTCTTATTAAAAACCACCGCATAATCATCTTTATACCAATGTTGCCAGTTGATTTTGGAGGAAAACAGAGGAGATCGGATAATGCCTAGATCCAGTTTGCCACTTTCCAAATCTGCCACTTGCTTTAGTGTCGGCGCCTCAAAAAGCTTGAAGTGAACAAAGGGAAACTTGGAACGTAAATGTGCCATCAGCTCTGGAATAACAGCAGAAAAAGTAGAACTGATATAGGAAATTCTGAACTCACCACTTACGTTGTTGGCTATTTTCTCGGTCTGCACTTTGATCCTTTCCAATTGTTCCAAATAGCGCTTGATTTCTGTATAAAAATACTCTCCAGCATGCGTGAGCGCTACTTTCTTATTGTTACGGTCAAATAAACGGGCGTTTAGGTGTGTTTCCAGCTCTTTAATTTGCCTGCTTAGCGGTGGTTGTGAGATGTGTAACTTCTCAGCAGCTTTTGTAAAGTTCAGAGTTTCAGCTACTGTAATGAAGTAATGCAGATGTCTTAATTCCATGATACCTAAAAAGTATTGATTTATGACAAAATAAGTCTTTTTAAGTTAAATATAAAAGACGCATATTTGGAAAATACAACGGTATTATTGTTTTATACCTACCCTAGGAGTTGAAATTATATTTTGTAATAAAATCATATAACGCTACAAAAAGATGGGAAAGACTTTATTTGACAAAGTGTGGGATACACATGTAGTTAGAAAAATAGAAGACGGACCGGATGTACTTTTTATTGACCGCCACATGGTACACGAAGTGACCAGTCCAGTAGCTTTTTTAGGGCTGAAAACACGTGGATTAAAGGTAATGTACCCGGAACGTACATTTGCAACAGCAGATCACAATACTCCAACGATAAATCAGCACTTGCCAGTTGAGGATCCGTTATCGGCTAGCCAGTTGAAGGCATTGGAAGAAAATGCTAAAGAACATGGCATCTCACACTGGGGACTCGGGCATGAGAAAAATGGTATCGTGCACGTAGTAGGTCCAGAGTATGGTATTACAGTACCAGGCGTAACGATGGTATGTGGTGATTCCCATACTTCTACACATGGTGCATTTGGGGCAATTGCTTTTGGTATTGGTACGTCAGAGGTTGAAATGGTACTGTCATCGCAGTGTATCATGCAGCCCAAGCCAAAGAAAATGAGAATCACGATCAATGGAAAATTGAGCAAAGGTGTTTCTCCAAAAGATGTGGCATTGTACATCATCAGTAAGCTGACAACTTCAGGAGCTACAGGCTACTTCGCTGAATATGCAGGTGAGGTTTTCGAGGAAATGTCTATGGAAGGACGTATGACGGTTTGTAACCTGAGTATTGAGATGGGGGCCCGTGGTGGTATGATCGCTCCGGATGAAAAAACATTTGAGTATATCAAGGGACGTGAGTTTACACCTGCTGGTGAGGCTTGGGACAAGGCCATGACATACTGGGAAACGCTGAAGACTGATGATGGTGCTGTGTTCGATAAAGAATATACTTTCGATGCGGCTGACATTGAACCGATGATTACTTATGGTACCAATCCAGGTATGGGTATGGGTATCAGCAAGCAAATCCCAACTGCCGAGCAGGTAGGCGGAGGTGTTTCAACCTATAAGAAATCATTAGGTTACATGCAGTTTGAAGAAGGAGAAGACATGATCGGTAAAAAGATCGACTATGTATTCTTGGGAAGCTGTACCAATGGTCGTATCGAAGATTTCAGAGCATTTGCTTCGATTGTAAAAGGAAAGAAAAAAGCAGACCATGTAACTGCTTGGCTAGTACCAGGGTCTCACAAAGTGGAGGCTGCCATTAAGGAAGAAGGCATTCTGGATGTACTGACAGAAGCAGGATTTAAACTGAGAGAACCAGGTTGTTCGGCTTGTTTGGCGATGAACGATGATAAGGTTCCTGCTGGTAAACTGGCTGTCAGTACGTCAAACAGAAACTTTGAAGGACGTCAGGGACCAGGTTCAAGAACATTGTTGGCAAGTCCAATGGTGGCAGCTGCTTCAGCAGTAACAGGCGTGGTAACAGACCCAAGAGAATTTCTATAAAAATGATTGATAAGTATTGAGAAATACTTGTTGACAAGGGATTCTTATTCAATAATTGTTTAACTGTGAAATCATTGTCTGACTGTCGATCAACCCATTGGCTTGAATATGACAATGAATAGACTGAAAATATAAAATGGCATACGATAAATTTGATATTCTAACGAGCAGTGCTGTGCCGCTGCCAATTGAAAACGTAGATACGGATCAGATCATTCCTGCCCGCTTCCTGAAAGCGACAGAACGAAAAGGGTTTGGTGATAACTTGTTCAGAGACTGGAGATACAATGCGGATGGTTCTCCTAAAGAAGAGTTTATCCTGAACAATCCATTGTATGGCGGAAAGATACTGGTAGGTGGAAAGAACTTTGGTTCGGGTTCATCCAGAGAGCATGCTGCATGGTCAGTATATGACTACGGTTTCAGATGTGTGGTTTCCAGTTTCTTTGCAGATATCTTCAAAAACAACTGCTTGAATGTGGGTGTGCTGCCGGTTCAGGTAAGTGAAACGTTTTTGGATAAAATCTTTACGGCAATGGAAGCCAATCCTAAAACAGAAATCAAGGTGGATTTGCCTACACAGACCATTACGATTTTGGCTACAGGTGACTCAGAATCATTTGAAATCAACACTTATAAGAAGGGAAACCTTTTGAATGGATTTGATGACATCGATTATTTACAAAATATGAAAGATGAAATAGCATCTTTCTCGGAAACATTGCCTTTATAACTTAAAACCCTAAGGCACTTTGCTACAGTGCCTTACTTCATAATTATGTCACGAAAAGTTGAAATATTAGATACCACGCTGCGTGATGGCGAACAAACCTCAGGCGTCTCGTTTACCGAGGTGGAAAAGCTGCGGATTGCACAGATGCTATTGGGTGAGCTAAAGGTTGACAGGGTGGAAGTAGCCTCAGCAAGGGTATCTGATGGGGAGTTCCGTGCAGCCAAAAAGATTTTGGACTGGGCCAATGAGCATGGATACGGACAAGCAGTAGAAATACTGGGGTTTGTGGATGGCGATATTTCACTGAAGTGGATCAAGGATGCCGGAGGACATGTAATTAACCTGCTCTGCAAAGGCTCGGAAAAGCATTGTGAAAAGCAGCTTAAAAAGAGTTTGGAAGAGCACTTGTCGGATATCCAAAAAACGGTAAATATTGCCGATGAAATGGGTATTACGGTAAATGTCTATTTGGAGGATTGGTCAAATGGGATGAAGGATTCTCCTGAATATGTATTGGAAATGGTACAGGCACTTGAAAAGATGAAAGTCAACCGTATCATGTTGCCCGATACTTTGGGAATGCTCAACCATAAGCAAACTACTGCCTACTGTAGTATCATGACACAAACTTTCCCTGATATAAAGTTTGATTTTCATGCCCATAACGACTACGACTTATCTGTAGCCAATGTGTTTTCTGCACTGGAATGTGGCTTTACAGGTGTTCATACCACTTTGAACGGGTTGGGAGAGCGTGCCGGAAATGTGCCATTGTCTAGTGTGATTGGTATCGTGCAGGATCATCTTGGTTATGAGATGAATGTCGATGAGACAAAGCTTTACAAGACCTGTAAACTGGTGGAGTCTTTCTCAGGTATTCGAATTCCTGCAAATAAACCGCTTATTGGGGAATTTGTTTTTACCCAAACCAGTGGCATTCATGCAGATGGAGATAATAAGGATAACCTTTACCAGAACAGTATCAATCCTGGACGATTCGGAAGGACTTACTCATATGCACTCGGTAAAATGAGTGGTAAAGCGAGTATCAAGAAGAACCTGGATGAACTGGGTATAGAGTTGAGTCCGGAAGAACTCAAAAAGGTGACTGCCAAAATCATTGAGTTGGGAGACAGGAAGGAAAGCATTTCCAAAGAAGACCTTCCTTTTATTATGAAGGATGTACTAGGTACTCAGATTGAAAACCCTACAATCCAAATCAAGAACTATTCCCTGTCTGTAGCTCAAGGCTTGAAGTCTATGGCGACGCTTTGCATCGAAGTAGATGGCAAGAGTTATGAGAAAACGGCAGCTGGTGACGGACAGTACGATGCCTTTATGAATTCTCTCAACCTGATTTATGAAGAACTCGGAAAAAAACTCCCGAGGTTGGTTGATTATGAGGTTCAGATTCCTCCAGGTGGAGAAACTGATGCCTTGGTAATCACGACCATTACGTGGAACAACGGTCGTAACTTCAAAACGAGAGGTCTGGACCCAGACCAGACAGTTGCAGCCATTAAGGCAACGATTAAAATGTTAAATATCATTGAAAACAATATATAAGAAAATGAAATATAAGATCGCTACTTTGCCGGGTGACGGTATCGGACCAGAGATTGTGGATCAGGCTGTTAAAGTACTGAAAGCAGTAGGAAAGAAATTTGGACATGAGTTTGACTTTACCTTTGCAGTAACAGGAGCTGCAGCCATTGAAGAAGTGGGAGAGCCTTACCCTGAAGCGACACATAAAATCTGTTTGGAGTCAGATGCAGTCCTGTTTGGCGCAATTGGTGACCCTAAATACGATAATGACCCGTCGGCAAAAGTAAGACCAGAGCAAGGTTTGCTGAAAATGCGTAAGCAACTGGGACTTTATGCAAACATTCGTCCTGTTACAACTTTCCCTTCTTTGCTTCACAAGAGCCCTTTGAGAAAAGATATTGTTGAAGGTGCGGATTTTGTAGTAGTACGAGAGCTGACAGGCGGTATTTACTTCGGAGGAAAAGGCAGGTCAGAAGATTTGAAATCAGCATTTGATAACTGTGAATACTCAACAGAAGAGATCGAAAGAATCCTGAAGTTGGCTTACGATTATGCTGGAAAACGTAACAAGCGTCTGACAGTGGTAGACAAGGCTAATGTTTTGGCAACATCACGTCTGTGGAGAGAGGTTGCGCAAAGAATGGAAAAAGATTACAGCGATATCGAAACAGACTATATGTTTGTAGATAATGCTGCAATGCAGCTGATCCAGTGGCCAAAGAAATTTGATGTGATGGTGACAGAAAACATGTTTGGTGACATTCTTTCTGATGAGGCATCCGTTATTACAGGATCTCTAGGTCTACTTCCTTCAGCTTCAGTTGGTAAAGAAACTTCTGTGTTCGAACCAATCCACGGATCTTATCCTCAAGCTGCAGGAAAAGATATTGCCAACCCAGTTGCAACAGTACTTTCTGCAGCAATGCTATTGGAATCTTTAGATTTGTTGGAAGAAGCTAAGTCAGTTCGTGATGTAGTAAACAGATCACTTGATCAAGGTATCGTAACCGAAGATATCTCAGGAGATCATAAAGCATATAAGACTTCGGAAGTTGGAGATTGGTTAGCAGCCAACTTATAATCTATTTCTTATATATATAAGTATCATGAAACGGAAGGTAACCACAAGGATAGGTTGCCTTCCGTTTTTATTTATGCCAATTCAATTAGAGATGTAAAATGAATTGTCTCATTAAACTCATTCCTAGTAAAGTCAGCTTATGCATAAATAATGTGACAAAGCCAATTTAATAGTAAACTTATTTTTTGAAAATTGAATTTAACAATACAGAAAACGAAATATCATGTAAAATAAAACAATAAATCATGAAGCTTGGTATCACTGATATTTATAATTGAGTAGTTTAACGATATAAGAAAGTATCCTTTCAATTGTGTTAAACACTTATTGTAAAATCAAATATATTTTTTAGAAAATTAGAAGCTCTTTATATAGTATTCTCTTTTTTCCTTCTTTGTTAAATATGATTTAAATGTTAAAAACGGAGATGTTATTAAGTATTAATTTGGATTTTTAATTATAACTGAAATAGTCCCAAAGAATAAAAGCTACCATCTAGAAATCTATTCTAAGTGATAGCTTTTATTTAACATAACAAATGAAACTGGATTTTTAAGTAGTATTATATCATCTAAATGATATATATAAACCATTGCTATTCTGATTATTACTTTAAAAGTATAGGTTATTGATAATAGATAACTATAGACATTTAAAACTACCTTTCAACACAAACTTATGATGTTTTGTATTACGGACTGAAAACTAAGGTTTGTCTCTTTACTATAGTAATACCCCAAGAAGCTTCTATTTATGAGTAGAAAAAAAGTAAAGAGTAAGTTATTCTTTCATTCTTATCATTTTGATTTCAACAACAACAATCACCTATACTTATTTATATACATCTTTCAATAGCTGCTGGCAACATATATTTAACTATATATCAGCATATTAATATCAAATTAATAGGTAAGTTACGACTGATAAATTCAATTAATACTAAAAAAAACAATAGAATACTTGCCTCATTACAATAAATGATAGACATTTAAAAACAACCTACACAATAGGTGAAATCGTATTATTTTTTCATAATAAACTTTCTACTAAAATGACAAATAAAGCCCAAAACGAAGAGGTTGAAAAAAATGAGCAAGAGCTAGCAGAGGAGCAAACTTCAAGTTCAAGCGTACTTGACGGTCTGAGCGAAGAAGAGATCAAAGAAATTGCCTCTAACAACGATGATGGAGGAGAAGGAAAGTAATAAAATTGCTTTCTTACTGTATAACGGCATAGGGTTAATTAATCCTATGCCGTTATTTTTTGGAAGTGTAACTATCTATTGAACAAACTTTTAGAGTTCCCTTACAAGACCTGCTATTGAATTAGTTTTATAATCAATCACTTCTCTATCTTATTGCTGTTACTCAATACTTAACAACATCGGACCGACATAAGTAGAAAAGAGTAAGATCAAAACAATTGATACAATATTCAACCAAAAACCAGTATGAATCATTTGCTGTATCTTGATCTTTCCAGAGCTAAAAACCACTGCATTTGGTGGAGTGGCAACTGGGAGCATAAAGGCACATGAAGAGGCTAACACAGCACCCGACATTAAAATTACAGGGGGCATGTTTAATGAAGCACTTAATGTGATCAAAAGCGGTAACAACATACTAGCTGTTGCTGTATTGGAAGTCATTTCCGTTAGGAAATTGGTAGAGGCTACTACCGTTAATGTTATTAATATAACTGGCAAGAAATCTAACTCCCTAAACCAACCTGCTAACCAAGTTGCTAAATCTGTTGTTGAAAACCCTTTCGCTATTGCCAGTCCTCCGCCAAACATCAAAAGGATACCCCAAGGTAAAGTTTTAGCTGTTTTCCAGTCCATCAGCGTTTCTCTTGATTTACCTGACGGTATAATAAAAAGTATAAGTCCACCGAACATGGCTATTACGGTATCATCAATTCCTGGAATAAGCTTGCTAAGCAGAAAAGAGCGGATGATCCAAAGCAATGCCACCAAACCAAATATCAGGGAGACTCTTTTTTGAGCAATATCCATTTGTCTTGGTTTCTCAGGAATCACTAAGCTGATGTCCTGATTTGAAATAAATGAGCGAGTAAGATACCACCAGCAGGCTATTATAAGGATAAATGAAAATGGAAATGCAAAAAGCATCCAGTTTACAAAAGGTATTTCAACTCCAACTGAATTTTTCATAACGGCAGCAAATATGATGTTTGGAGGAGTTCCAATCAAAGTAGCCATGCCTCCAATTGACGCTGCATATGCAATTCCTAAAAGCAAATGGGTACTAAACTTGTCATGCCCCTCTCCTGATAAGGATAAAGCAATGGGCAGCATCATAATGGCGGTAGCGGTATTCGATATCCACATAGACAAAAACCCTGTGGCGATCATAAATCCCAATACTACTTTTTTGGGACCAGTACCGATAAAATGGATGATTGAAAAGGCGATCCGTTTATGCAGTCCACACTTCTCTACGGCAAGACCTATTATAAATCCGCCCATAAACAAGAATATATAGCTTTGACCATAGGAAGTGGTCACCTCTCCAATCTTCATAGCGCCAGACAAAGGCAACAACAAAATGGGAAGTAAAGAAGTCACCTCTAGCTCAACAGCTTCCGTCATCCACCAAATTCCTACCCAAATGGTTGAAGCCAATACAGCCTGACCTTCAGAAGACAAACCCGGTAACTCCAATAAGCTAACTGTTATAAATGCAAAAGGGCCTGCTATAAAAGCAACTGCTTTTTTTATATTCATAATACTAGAAGTCTGTAGCAAGAGGTTTTAAAATTCCTTAGCGCTTATTTCATAATTTTTAGATCTATCTAATATAATTATTCCATTTCTTTTAGAATAAAAAAGCTGCCAATACCTCTATTTATGTGATCATTACATCTGTATTAGAAGAGTTATTGTGATCGATAAACCTGACCAAAAACAGCAAGATTCATCACTTTCTATTCAAGAAAATTATTTGCAGTAAAAAATAAAACCCCTTTAGAATTGAGCATATTCCAAAGGGGTCACTGCTATTAAAACTTAGCGTTTATACTATATTATTCAACTATAATCTCATCCACAAACAGGTAAGCATTTTTTCCTTTTCCAGTATGCCATGTTGGAAGTTTACCCTGCCTTTCAACTACTACTTTTAAGTATTGGGTATTAACTGCTTCAAAATTGACTTCAAGGTCTACAATCGTATCCTTGGAACCTTGCTTGGTTTCTGGATATGTTTTAGCAGCAAGTAGCGTAAAGCCCTGACCATCATACGAACTATAAACTTTGAGTGAACGTGCTCCCATGATCCAACTTCCTGCCTGAACCAAGGTTCCTACCTTTACCCTAGAAACAGGCTCTTTCTTTTCTAAATCAATTAACGCCTCAAGGTTGCCTTGATTGATGCCGACCCAAGCTCCATTGCCAAAAATCATAGTGCCTCTTAATCCATCGTTCAATGCAGAAACAAATTTTTGGTACCTCGAAGAAGGTTGTGACAGCAAGGTCAATGGTTTAAAACTTGACTTACTTAGTGGAATGGCCTCCGTCTTGGTAACACCCTTTTTATTATTGAAAAAGCTAACAGCTTTGAACACCGAATTGTCATCAATTTCCAAGACCTTACCTGTGTATTGATTACTCTTCTCATCAGGCTCAGAACCATCTATTGTATAGTACAATTCCCCATTACTGAATGAAGAAAGTTTCACTTCAACTTTTCCTGTTTCTGCATTTGCTACCGTTTCTATATCCACATCAAAAATATGTTTGGCATAGTTCAATCTCATCTCCCCATAATAATTTATAAGGTGCAGCAATCGAGGCTTGAATGAATCAATATCCCTTACTTTTTTATCAGACCACAGCACTTCAGATAAGGCTGCCATCCTAGGAAGCACCATATACTCGACATGCTCTGGAGTTGCAATATATTCTGTCCATAAGTTTGCCTGTGCCCCAATGATGTATCCTTGCTCACTTTCTTCAAGGGCTTCCGGAACAGGTTCAAAGCTATAGACTTTCTCTACATTCAAATACCCTCCTATCGCCAACGGTTCTGTTTCCTTATTCAAGGATTGATAGGCATCAAAGTACATATGGCTATTGGGTGCCATTATCACATTATGCTTGCTCTTTGCCGCATCGATGCCACCTTCCATTCCTCTCCAAGACATCACGGTCGCATTTGGTGCCAAACCTCCTTCCAGAATTTCATCCCAACCTATGATTTGTCTCCCTTTGCTGTTCAGGTACTTTTCCATTCTTGTGATAAAATAACTCTGCAGCTCATGCTCATTTTTGAGCCCTTCTGCCTTGATTCGTGCCTGACACTTCGCACATTTTTCCCAAGAAGCCTTTGGACATTCATCACCTCCAACATGGATGTATTCACTCGGGAATAGAGCCATTACTTCATCCAATACATTTTCAATGAAATGGAATGTACTGTCATTGCCTGCACAGAATACATCATCAAAAACACCAAAGGTCGTTGCCGCTTCATACGGACCACCTGTACAACCAAGTTCAGGATAGGCAGACAGCGCAGCCAAAGCATGTCCTGGCATTTCAATTTCAGGTATAATGGTGATATACCTGTCCGAAGCATATTTAATCACCTCCTTTATCTCGTCTTGCGTATAGTATCCTCCATAAGGCTGACCATCATACTCTTTACTCCTATCCGCATGACCTACCAAGGTTTCCTTTCGTTTACTCCCGATAGAGGTAAGCTTAGGATATTGCTTTATTTCGATACGCCACCCCTGATCATCCGTCAGGTGCCAATGAAATGTATTTAACTTATGCATCGCAATCAGGTCAATATATTGCTTCACAAAAGATGTATCAAAAAAATGCCTGCTGACATCAAGATGCATACCTCGATAGGAAAAACGAGGGGCATCTTTAATATGCATTGCTGCAATACGCACGACCTTATCCGAATGGGCTGGAATCAATTGCCTCAATGTCTGAATACCATAGAAAGCTCCTTTGGCTGATGCTCCAGTAATCAGGATTTGCTTGTCGTTTACTTCCAGCTCATAAGCTTCAGCTTCACCCTTGTTTTCTGAAACCAGCACAATACCCTCCGCTTGTTTATCTCCAATTCTCACTTCGGGCTCAAACCCAAGAGAGGCCTTAATAAATCCCTGTAGTAATCTTGCCGTTTTCTCAAGTGCTACATCATTCTCGGGATAAAGAATCGGTGTCGCTGAATTTAGATTAAAATACCCCTGACCATACTCAATGAATGCTGGTTGTGGAATTACTTCTGCTTTGGATACAACAACTTGACCTGACTGTACCTGACAAGCACAAGCCAACAGTGTTGTAAGTAAGATGTATATAGGCAAGTAAAAACGATTATAATTCATAGCTTTCAATTATCAATTTATAATAAGCGTATAACCACAAAACCCCCATCGGCAAAGCCTATGGCGGTTTATTTTATTTGGTGATCTTTATTCACTCCTTCTGCTACTCACTCAAAAAGAAGTGTACTGTTTATCAGGGTATCCTGACAATTTTCTCATAGACACATCTGGTCTTTATATCTTTTGTATTAGTCATTCATCTCTACCGAATGGCCAATACCACGGTACAATTCAAAAGGCTCTTCCAATTCAACTGACACTACAGTGACGAATGAATCCTCTTCTGCATTGTCAAAGAAAATCTGGATGATACCAGGAATATCATTCCAAGGAGCTGAGTCAACTACCTGATAGCGAAGCGACTTACCACTTCCCACTAGTTTGATGCTCTTGACTTTTCCTTTCACGCCTCTAAGCGTTGTGAAGTCCTTTAACCCTCCCATCAAAAAAAGGTTAATCGTTTTGCCATCGCCAGATACTGTCGTCTCCCCATCAAAATGACCGTATGGGATACCCTGAACCGTATTTTTGATTGCCGATTCGTGTTTTCCATACCACTCCCCTACATCTTCAAGTATCTTCAACTGTTCTTCAGGAATTGATCCATCTGCTTTTGGTCCAATGTCCAACAACATGTTACCACCTTTGGCTACTGAGCGAACAAATGTCTCGATCAGATACTTGGATGACTTATAGTTATGGTCATCCTTGCGGTATCCCCATGATTCATTCATCGTAATGCATAGTTCCCAAGGCCTGTCAGGTGCAATTACTGGAGGATCCTGCTCCGGTGTATTATAATCCCCATACCAGTTCAAACGGGAATTGACGATCACATCGGGGTTCCATGATAGAAGCGAATCCTTTACGACCCTTGAGGGCCATTCATCTGCCTTATGTTCCCAATCACCATCGAACCACATCAAGTCAGGTTGGTAACGGTCAAAAAGCTCCTTAAGCTGAGCGAAATTGAATTTGGTAAATCGTTGCCACTGCGTCAGGTATTTCTCATGACGCTGTTGTGGGTAGAGCTTACGCAATTCCTTCTCTGGCCTATCAAAAGTGATGGGGGTATAATCCGGATGTGACCAGTCACAAAGCGAATAATAAACACCTACTTTCATACCTTCTGCCCTTACAGCTTCCACGTACGGTGTATAGACATCCTGACCAACCGCAGCAAACTGCTTCGCATTGACACTAGAATATTTTGTATCCCAAAGAGCAAAACCATCGTGATGCTTAGAGGTCATTACAACATAATCTGCCCCTACTTCCTTAAAAAGTTTAGCCCAAGCTTTCGGATCATATTCAGAAGCAGTAAACTCCTTGGCCTGCCCTTTCATATAATCCTCCCAAGAGATACGTTTATGATACATTGACCAAGACTCACTGACATCTCCCACGGAATAAAGTCCCCAATGGATAAAGATGCCCAGTTTTGCATCCTTGAACCACTGCATCCGTTCATTATATGGTTTTGGGTCACCAGCGGCTATCGCCTGTACGACAGCCCCCAGTAACATGAATACAACTAATAATTTCTTCATTATAGGTTCCTTTTTTCCGCCTCTTTCTGTGCCTGTGACTTACCATAATTTTTGCCTGCCATTTTCTCTACTGAAGAGATTTCAAGTGCAATAGCAAAATTACCCACTCCTGATTTTTGCGGTAAACTCACCAATGTTGAATTTCCTTGACGTGAATACTTAATACGCTTACCAGTTGCAACATCTTTGATCACTGCATTTTTTGCTGCAAGGCAACCCGGTAAAGTAATCTGCGATATATTTTCTCCTTCTTCCTGAAGTACAATAGCATATACCGTATTACCATCCTTAGACCTGGTATAACGTACATTGGCTTCTGCAAATGGTGCAATTGCTCTGGTAGCATAGATGGCTTTTCCGTTTGCTTCCAACCATTTTCCCATTTCACGTACATACTGCACTCCTTCCGGATTGAACCATCCTTCAGGTGAAGCACCCAAATTCAGCAGGAAGTTTCCCCCTTTGGCTACGACATCAATGAGTTTATGCGTAATCTCTCTACCATCTTTCCAGATTGTCTCTTCAGCTCGGTATGAAAATGAAGTTCCCACAGTCATATTGGTTTCCCAATAGATTTTGTCCTCAGATTCAGAAGGTACATGCTGCTCAGGGGTACGGTAGTTTTCCCATTTACCTCCAATCCATCTGTCTACGATCATGATACCCGGCTGATGCTTACGGCTGATCTCTCCTACTTCATCCATGCGCATATCCTGACCACGGTTGCTTTTTGTTGCCCATGCTCCATCAAGCCAAAGGATGTCAATATCACCGTATCCAGTCATCAATTCAGTGACTTGTCCAAGCCAGAAGTCTGTAAACTTCTTCCACCATTCAGGATGGCGTTCAATCTTGTAGTTTACATTTCTGCCCGGCGTATCAAATGAAGGTGTCCAATAATTTGGATGATGCCAATCCGGTTTGGAAATGTAAGCCCCAATCATCATCCCTTTTGCACGCATGGCATCAAACAAAACCTTGGTGATGTCTGCATTCTTATTGGAAGCGTAAGGGTACTCTGGATTAGTGATCCTATAGTCAGTCTGCTTGGTATCCCACATGGTAAACCCATCGTGGTGTTTTGTTGTAAAAACAAAATACTTCGCTCCCATATCCTCCGCCAGCTGTGCCCACTTTTCAGGGTCAAATTCTGTAGGGTTAAATTTCTTGGGCAAGTCATTGAAATAATGTTCCCTGAATGACTTGATATCCTTATGTGGCGTCAGCCAATCAACATCTTCAGAAACCACTGGCCAAGACTCACAAAGTGACTCAGTTGCGTATGGGCCCCAGTGTACGAAAAAGCCTAGCTTCAGGTCAGACCATTCTTCCAGTTTCTTCTGTACCAGAGGATCCTGATCCAATACAAACTCCTTATCTTTCCATTGTGCATAGGAAGTCAACGATATCGCTGCTGCCACAGCGGTAAGTATCCACTTTTTCATATACTGTAATCTTTATTTAGTTTAAAGTTTTCTTTTATCAGGTCAGTAGAATTTGTGCCAACCATTGCTGTAAACTCACCGCTTTCCACAACCCATTTCTTGTCCAGATTCCAGAGCTTGAGATCTTCTTTCGTCAAGACAAATTCAATGGTCTTGGTCTCCCCTGCTTTGATCAGCACCTTTTCAAATTTCTTCAAGGCTATCCTAGCAACAGTTACTGAAGAAAAAAGATCACTTGTGTAAAGCTGAACAACTTCTTTACCATCCACTTCTGAAGTGTTGGTCACTTCCACAGCTACTTTCACTTCAAAATCGTCCTGATCTTCCTCTACAGCTATCTTGAGGTTATTGTAGGCAAATGTTGAGTATGACAGGCCATAACCGAAAGGGTAAAGTGGTTTGTCATCCACATCTACATAGCGGTGGATAGTGGTAGGTTTTTGGTTATAGTAAATAGGCAATTGCCCTACACTTTTTGCTACAGATATAGGCAATTTGCCTGAAGGGTTCTGGTTGCCAAACAAAACATCGGCAATCGCTTTTCCGCCTTTCTCTCCTGCAAACCATGCCTCTAGCAAGGCATCAGCATTGGCAGAAACCCAATTGGTGGACAGTGGACGTCCATTTTGCAGTACGACCACATAAGGCTTGCCCAAACTTGCTACTTGCTTTATCAATTCCAACTGGTTACCTGAAAGGTCAAGAGACGAGACATCCCTGTTTTCACTTACCGTGCGCTCATTTTCCCCTACAACAATAATGGACAGGTCTGCTGACTTTGCTAAACGAACAGCATTCAGAATATCGTTTTCTGTCTCAGACCAACGAAGTGATGCTGATGCATGCCATCCGTAATCAAAAAATTCATAACGGATTTTATACTTCTGCCCTTTTTTAAAGGTGAAAGGTGTTTTGGCAATATAAGTGCTTCCTTTCCATGCGTTTAGTACAAGTTCACCATCAATAAACAAGCGAGAGCCATCATCGGAGGAAGTACCGACCCAGCCTTCCATATCGTGGTCAACTTCTATATAACCTTCCCATGATGCCGAGAAATAGTCGTCCTCTACACCTGGGTATGGATTCCAAGGCCACTCAAAATCAACCTCATTATGTATGGCTGTAAATGCTGGCTCACCTTCCAAATCGGTGTTATTATAAAATTTTGCTTTGAAACCTTTTTGGCCATTGTCATGGAAAATATACTTAGCCGGAACTACGCCACCCCTCTCTACTATATTAGCGCCTTGCGTAAAAGTAAAGTCAATTTCAGGAGCTGCTTTTTTCAATCCATCTAATATTGAAATGCCTTTACCAGCAGATTCTTTAGGAGAATACCCTCCCATTTCCAGCGTTTCCACCAGTGCTCCCAATACGGCAATTTCCTTGTATTTCTTTTTATCCAGAGGCAGAATACCATTGTTCTCCAATAGTACAATAGATTCTACTCCTGCTTCATAAGCAATATCCTGATGCCCTTTATTATGGAAGTAATCGTCAAGATTTTTCTGTTCAATATATGGATCTTCAAACAGTCCCAACTTGAATTTGGTATTCAGGATACCTGTTACAGCCCTGTCTATATATTTTACATCCAGTTTCCCTTCCTCTACAAGTTCAATAAGCGTTGCTTGATAGACTGAATCTGTGAAGTCATAAAACTGCATGTCCATCCCTGCAATGGTTGCTTTTCGGATAGCCTCTTTTGGTGATTCTGCAAAGTGATGTACGTTCCACAGAAAACGCATTGCCCCAAGGTCAGAAACCGTAAAACCATCGAATCCCCATTCATTGCGAAGCACATCTGTCAGTAGCCATTCGTTCCCTGTACATGGCACACCATCGAGCTCGGAGTAAGAAGACATGACATTGACAGCACCGGCTTCTTTGATAGCCCTCTCAAAAACAGGCAAAAAATCAGTGCGGGAAGTACGCTCACCTAACAACACAGGTGAAGCATTTGAACCTGTCAATGGAGCGGAATGAACAGCAAAGTGCTTGGGACCGCCAAGCATAGAAAATTTACTTGTTGGGTCTAGCCCTCCCATTCCTTTCAACATGGAAACAGCCATCTCGGCATTCAAATGGGTGTCTTCTCCATAAGTTTCAGCCACACGTCCCCATCGAGGTTCCCTACCAATACCAAGTGTGGGTCCCAATGATACATGGGCACCATGAATACGAGCTTCAGTACCAATTACTTTTCCTACCTTTTCCATTAGCTCAGGATTCCACATAGCCCCTAACCCAATAGGCATTGGAAACACTGTAGATCCTTTATAACTAAATCCATGTAGCATTTCCTCCATTACCAATGCTGGAATTCCATGTCGGGAACTTTCAATGGTTGCTTTCTGAATTCGGTTATAATCCTCTGCGTTATCTGTAAATAAATCATGGATCGAACCTATACCTAACTCACCAAGATACATCTTCATCTTATCTTCGTCAGGTTTTGCATCCACCATCAAGTACTCTCCACGCGTCATATTCATCTGACGGACTTTTTCTTCCAAAGTCATCTCCGAAATTAGCAGTTGAGCTCTCTCAATACTTGGTAAAGATTCATCTTCCCATGATTTGCTGCATGAATACAGCACTGGAAGGATACAAAAAAGTAATAGTAAATTTTTCGTCTTCATCTCGTTCAAATTCCTCATGCTAGCTGACAGGGGCACCCACTTGGCACTTTCTTCCCATTTCAAAAATTGTTTACTGCTTTATACTTAATCTCAGGTGTGATTAAGTATTTATAAGAGGTACAGTAAACAGCAATAAAAAATATTTAAGGACACTTTAGAGTACTCCAACTAGAGGAGCGATATGCTGACCCCCTAGTTGGCACTCCAAAATGAAACTCGATCCTCTTTAATTCATATAAGATATTACCAACCTTGCTTCTGTCCAAGGTTAGGGTTGATTTGTACTTCATTTACTGGATAAGGCCAGTTGTCATTTCTTGGAGAAACATAGTTTCTTTCAAGGTATGTATTCATCCTGTTGGATAAGTTGAATCCTTTGACTCCTGCACCCTCATCAATAACTACTGTCTCAAAACCTGCTGGATGAACACCTCCATTTCGGTTGGTAGTCATTTCCAGATAGTTTTGGTCATTAAATTTCCAGCGTTTGTAATCAAAGTAAAGCTGTCCTTCATCGATTAGCTCCACACAACGCTCTCTACGGATGATCTCTCTTGCCTGATCTTGCGTAAGTCCCAGTGGCGCATCTACCATACCTACACGAGCACGTACAAGGTTTACATAGTTGATAGCCTCATCTGTATTGCCTATTTCATTTTGAGCTTCCGCATATGAAAGGTAAATCTCAGCCAGACGGATTACATGCTTTTGGCTATTGTAGTAATAGGTTGCGGCAGCGCCATCATCAAAACCCTTGATAAATCTAAGTGATGACACCGTTTCATTGGTACTGGCACCTGACTCCCATGAGCTTGCCTTAAACCCTGAAAATGGCATCAGCAGCTGTTTCCAGCGAGGGTCCCTATCGTCCTCTATCAAACTGAAGTGATCAGGGTCTACTATACTTGGAATCACTCTTTGCTCTTTGCCAACTGCCTCAATGATCAGCTCATCTTCTGGCAAAATAGGTGTCAGCGATTCACCTGTTGTTTCGTCTACAAACTCTACAAACTTGCCATCCTTGCTCAATACCATATCCAAGAACCTGGCAGTAGGTCTCTGCAAACCCCACATGCTTGCCTGTTCAAAAGTACCATGCGAGTAATCCCAAGTATTACTGGTAAAGTTATGTGCGACAATAGCTTCCTTGGTATTGTTTCCCATTGGGGTAAACAAGTTGAAATAAGCCTTGTCTGGTCCACCTTCTGTATAAAGGGCATACTCTCCAGAGTCGATGATCATTTTTGCATAGCTTGACGCATTTTCCCAATCTTCCTGATCCATATACACTCTTACCAGATAGGCATAAGCACCATACTTGGTCAATCGGTTATCACCCCCTTCAAAATCACCAAGTTCTTCAGCAGCCTTTTTAAGCTCTGAGATTACAGTACTGATAATTTCATCATAAGAAGTTTCGCTAATACTATTGGCCTCATCCCTATCCAAAGTAGTAGTAGGCATAGGTGCATTGCCCCAAATTTTAGCTAACCTATAATACTGACTTGCACGTATCAGGCGTACTTCTCCGTTCATCGTTTTCAAGTCATCAGCACTTACGTCGCCAGCTTCAATCGCAGCCTCTCCCTGCTCAAAAAAGTTGTTGCATTTACGAATGCCCTGATAGGTTTCATCCCAAATATTGTTCAGGAAATCGTTATCTGGCTGATGCGTACCAGCCGCAATCTGGTCACCTCCATAAATACCTCCCTGACATAAATCAGTCATTAAATCCTGGAAGATGTCCTGAGAATTGACCCAGAACATTTTGTAGCGACCATCAAGGCCTTGATAACATCCAACCAAAGCCATTTCAAAATCACTTTGGGTCTTCCAAAATGACTCATCGGAAAGTTCATCTTTGGGGTCTAAATCCAGTTCTGAGCAGCCAATAATTGTAACTGCCAACACGAGACTCAATATGCTATAAAATACTTTTTTCATGATCTAATTAATTTTGAAGATTAAAAAGTAATTTGAACACCTCCTGAATAAACAGCTACTGTCGGATAGAATTGGGCACGGTAGTCTGAAGAATTACCTCCAAATGAACCATCGTCATTCATTGGCGCCACCATCTCAGGGTCAAAACCTTCATCAAACCCTGTGAAAGTCAGCAGGTTTTGACCAGATACATATATTCTACACTTTGACATTCCTAGTTTTGACAATGCTTCTTCAGGAAGGTTATAGCCAATCTGTAAGTTTTTCAACCTCAGGTAAGAAGCACTTTGTACCCAGAAATCTGAGATTTGTCCACTTTGTGTATTTTCATTAATAGAGATGCGAGGATATTCGCCATCAGGATTGTTCTCATAGTTGTAGCTGTCTTCCATAAAGTCACGGAAGTTACTATTGATACTTGTTGGATAAATTGACTTACCTACATAGCCATCAATATCGGCCGCACCCTGCCAGAACATTGAAAAGTCCCAGTTCTTGTAAGAGGCATCAAAGTTAACTCCATATGTAATTTTAGGGAGCGTGTTGCCAATGTTAACGATATCCTGATAGTCAATCATGCCATCGCCATTCACATCTTCGAAACGCAAATCTCCAAGTTGTACTTCTCGGGTTTGACCTACACCCCCTGAAGCAATGGCATCTTGTTCACCATTCAATGCTCTGTTATCAAGGTCTACCTGTGCTTGGTCTCTATAGATACCCAATGACCTGTATCCATATATTGACCCAATCGGATCACCTTCTCTAAATGCTTGAGAGTAGTCTGAATAAGCCCCTGCAAGGTTGGTAATCTTGTTCTCAAATCTGGCTACGTTTCCACCAATACTGTACTTGAAACCTCCTTGCGTTTCATCGCTGTACCTGAGGTCTATTTCCCATCCATTGTTCTCCAACTGACCCGCATTGATGAATGGGTTATCCAATCCTGCTGTGGAAGAAACCGGCAACTGAAGCAAAATATCGTCCGTAACTTTCTTGAAAAGGTCAAAACTTGCACCCAATTTTCCGTCAAGGAAATCAATATCAGCACCCAAGTTATAAGTAGTCGTCGTCTCCCATGTAATATCTTCTACCGTCATAGAGTTCTGAGCCTTACCAATCGTCATTTCATTATTGAAAGGGTAGTCTGCAGAACCAATCAATGGAATATAAGGATAGTACCCTGTCACATTCTGATTACCAAGTGTACCTACAGACAACCTCAATTTTAAGTCTGAGATAGTTTTGGTTGATACATTATCAGCAAAGAAGGGTTCTTCTGTAACTCTCCAACCAAGTGATGCTGAAGGGAACAAGGCCCTACGGTTTTCAGGTGCAAATCGTGATGAATTATCAACCCTCAAGTTGACCTCCATCAAATATTTGGAAGAATAGCTATAGTTGAAGCGTCCAAAGTAGGAATGTAGCGCCCAATCATATGCTGTAGATGTACCAATCTGTCCTGACTGATTACCCGGTGCCAGTTCGTTCAATTCATTGTTAGCAAAACCGGTACGTCTTGCACTGATCTCATCATATCTGAAAAACTCTTCAGCAATACCAACCATGGCACCCAGGTTATGACTACCCAGTTCAATTTGGTAGTTGGCTACTAGGTCATTTACCATTCTCAAGTCATTGCTCCAAAGCTCTTCTGCTCTGGCAATAAGTGAATTACTCATAACCTGCCCGTCGTAACGGATAAAATCTTGGTTAGCGTAGAAAGCATTCTGCTCATAGTTACGGTAGTTCATCGAAGTTCTACCTGTGATAGTCATTCCCTTGAAAGGCTTAAAATCAACACTCAAGAAGGATTGTAAAGTATTGGTAAGTCCTTTCAAGTCACCTGTATTCATGTATAGCAGTGGGTTTTCAACAAATCCTCCATCCCAAGGCTTATGAACACCATATGATCCATCTTCATAATAAGCAGGAACAATATTGGGCATATTCATCGCTTGTGTTACCCTCCACCAGTCAGCTGACCTATTACGTTCCTGACGGGTATAGTTCATTTGGGCATTCACCTTGAAATATTTTGATAAGTCTGAAGACATATTCAGCTTAGCATTGTAGCGTTTGTAGTTGTCATTTCCAGTAAAAAATCCATCCTGATCCAAGTAACCTATTGAAGCAAAATATCTTGTTTTATGGTTACCTCCTGAAACATTCAGGTAATGGGACTGCTGAACCGCCGTAGCCTCATATACTTCGTTTATCCAATCAGTATTCGCAAAACGGTATGGGGTTGAGCCGTCTTTAATCTGTTGCAGCATATCATCAGTAAAATAAACTGGTTGTCCATCCAATGGCGCTGCCTCATTTACTTTCAGTGCCCAAGTGTATGAATCCATATATTCAGGACGACGTGTCATGGTTTGTACCCCTACATATCCCTCATAACTCACTCTGGTTTTACCTCCACTACCTTTTTTAGTCGTAACGAGAATAACACCTGCAGCAGCTCTTGCACCATAGATGGAAGCTGACGCTGCATCCTTCAATACTGAGACTGACTCAATATCTCCATTAGAAAGCATACCAAAGTTTTCATATGAGGAAGGAACCCCATCAATTACCACCAAAGGTGCATTGTTACTACCTAAGGTAGTAACCCCTCTAACACGGATCGACGGCATTGAACCTGGCTGCGAATTTTGTGAAGTAATCTGCACACCAGCAATACGACCTTGTAATGCTCCTACAGCGTCTGGTGTTGGCACACCTGACATCACCTCACTATCTACCTGCGAGACTGAGCCTGTCACATTTACTTTCTCCTGAGTACCGTAGCCTACGACGACTACTTCAGAAAGCTCCATCATATCTGGCTCCAACTGTACATTGATAACCGATTGTGTACCTACTTTAATTTCTTGTGACTGATACCCTACAAATGAGAAAAGCAGTACATCATCTGACTTTAGATTTGTGATGGTGTACAAACCATCAAAGTCTGTAATGGTACCTGTGGGTTTGTCCTTAACTGTGATAGATGCACCAGGGATTGGTTCACTATTTTCATCTTTTACTGTTCCTTTGACAGTAATTTGTGCCCAAGCAGATCCTGAAAACAATATCAATATACTCCCTATTAACAGTAAGGATCTCCGATTGATAAAAGGAATCTGTAGCCTTTGCTTTAGTGGTCTAGCATGTTCCATAAAATTATTTTTTCAAATTTTAAAAATGGCTTGAGATGCTCTCCCCCTCTAAAAAATCAGCACATACACTCAACAATAAGCGAACAGTCATAAATCCGCTTACATATACCTATTATTAGTGATAAAATGATTTGAGAAATGCTTGTTTGTGCACATTATAGCTATTCCTTTGCGTAAACATACGCATTCAATTACAAATACCAAACAAACACGATGAATCAAATGTTAATAAGCGTTTACAAATTATCATTATATAAGTCTAAATTACCCACCTAAATCAACATTTTCATTCGTTTTCGGGGCATTTCACCCTACTTAACAAGGGTAAAGGCAACACCTCTTAAAACGTGCACATTATGCATTAACACTTAGTTAAAAACATGCACATATACGCATAAAAGGAAAAATGATTGAAATTCTTATGTCTAAAGAGGGTATATATTGTAATTGTGATAGGAGTCATTGGGAGGTCGAGGCTGTTTTATTGCCAAACAGAGATTTTAATTATTTGTATGAAGAAGGAAGCAACCATTTTCTTTTTTAAAAAATTTAAAAACAGCCAATATCATTATCTTTTAGTCCAAAAAAATTGAGTTGCCCTAAATAAATTCAGAGTAACTCAATTATATGATTTGTTACAGCTTTCTATCTATTATCTCACCTGTAGCTTTACTCCTACTTGACCTCTTACCCTATAATACTCTACCTGTGCAGGTCTTTCAGATACACCTAAATAATACTCTATTGGGGGGTTCAATAGATTATTTGTTTCTGCGTAAATCAATACTTTGTCTGACACCTTGTATGAAGCTGTTAAGTCAAGGCTATTATTTTTACTCTTATTTAGCTTTCACACATAAAAAGCCCCCTGAAAGAAGTTCCTTCAGGGGGTAGAGATATTAAGACACTTGTGATTTTTTATTGCTTGTTCAATATATACGTATAGATCACTGGCCCTTCAAGCAATCGAGCATTCGTTTTGTCAGACCATTGTAGTTTCACCTGCTGCTCAGAGATTTCTAGCTTCTCAAATGATACACCCATCAACTCCTTATTCTCAGTGTTAAAATCACCACTTCCATTCTGAAACCCTGTCGGCATCGGATATATATCTCCATTCCATCCATTTACATTTATCTGCCCATTGGTATAAACCTTATCAAATGTAAGAGTCATCTCAAAAGGCTGTTCTAACTGAACTGGAGAAGCTTCTACTAGCTGATATGTAACAACTGGATCGATCTCCTGGTTATCTGATTTTTCGCATGCTGTAAACATAAGCCCCAGCACAGCTATCCAAATAAAAACTTGTTTCATCATATGTTTATAAAAAAAGGACTTCCCACACTTGGGAAGTCCAATGTCTATTTAATTATAACTTGATCAACTTTCTGACAATGGTGCTTTCATCCACCTTTATCTTCATATAATATAGTCCCTGACTCAGGTGTTCCAGTGAAAACGGCTTGTCATTTTCTGCCATGACCTGATACTCCAATCTTCCGGTTGCACTAAATACTGAAATCTTCAGAATACCCTTTGTATTTGCCTTCACTTTTACCTGATCCGTTACCGGATTAGGGTACATCAGTACAGGTTGTCCATTGACAAGGTCATCAATACCCGTCACTGCCTCTATTGTTAACTCACCTGGCAAATAGTTGATCTCATAGTTTCGCGATTCCAATCCAGAGGCAGTTACCATTGAATCTCCTACAGTAGAGAATAACAGTGCACCTTGCAAGCTGCTTTCATCTTCTCCGTTGACAAAACCCTCATATATTACGATCAAGTTCTGCGGCATTGCTTCACCCTCACTTAAGGTCAGGTCAGGGACATGTACAGTCAGGGATGCCTTCTCAATCGTCATAACTGCTTCAGCATTCATCTCATAACCTGCCTCAAAAGTTTGTGCTACAACTGTGTATTGTCCTGCATTAACTGGGAGTTCTTCATTGCCATTAAAAGTAATAACTGGAGAAAGACTTGCTGGCTCAGTCATAACCTCAGGCATTGCTTGTTTACCGTTGTACTTAAAGTTGAGCTTTCCGAAGCTGATAGACGCTGGTACTGCCCATTCCGACACAGACCCATCTGCTGAGCTGACCAAGTAGAACTTACCTTCTGCCTGATCCAATGCAATCCCCCTAATATCTGAAGTGGCCACATCTGGAAGTTCAAGTGTCCATCCAAGTTGCTTCTGATAATCCCTAAAGATCAGTTGGGCACCAATTTTAGCCTTATTCACCAGTACAAATACACGGCTACCCATTACGGAAGCTACACTGTTAGACGATGCACCACTGTTTTCGAAAGCAATCTCCTCTGCCTGATCAAAGATCAATTTGTCTGTATCAATAGCTCTGTAAACGTTGGCTTTCTGTCCCGAATGTGGCGGTAGGATAATCCTTGAACCATCTTTTGTAATAGCGGCAGCTCTTACCACCGATGGTCTTTCTGCTACCTCAAATTGCTTGATCACCTCATAGGTATCAGCTCCACTTTCTTTCAGTAAGAATTGGCTATTGCCCACAACCGAAGCCAAAAATATACGGCCGGTGGCATCCATTGACGGGTTTGTAAGTGAAGTACCCAAGTTATAATGCCTCAGCACTGTACCGGTATTGGCATCCACCTTCACCAGATTGGAATTATTCATAGAGACTAAAATGTTGCCGTCAATATCAGTACCCAATCCCCTATTGTAGACTGCCGAAAGGCTACTACCATTTGGAAGCATCACAGATGAAATATAGTCATCACTGTAAGTAGCTCCATCAAACTTATGAATAGTACCGTCAGGGTTATGCACCATGATACCCGCAGAGTAGGATACAGACCAGATACGTCCGTTTCCATCAACAGCCACACCATGACCGTTGGCAGCCGAAGTGATACCTGTTTGTTGCTTGTACTGATAATCAGGTGCCAACGTATTGACAAAACCATCAATAGGCTCATTGCTCAAAGCTACTTTCAGTACATGACTTGCTCCTTTTTCAATATGCTTACCATCGGTCACAATCACTCTATGATAGAAAGTTACGGCAACTCCTTCTGTAGCTCCCATATCCGTAAGCAAAGTGTAAAAGTTTTTCTCTGTCTTTAAAGAGTAAGCTGTTTTCTTTCCAGCACTACCTTCCCATACAATTTCCTGAAAGTCCGCATCCTTCGCTAGCTGGTAGAAGTAAGTCACGTTGTTGTGTTCAGCATCAGTAGCAGCACTCCACTCCACATTGAAAATAGCCTCTACATCTCTTACAGGATAAACCTCCTCTGTTTGATGGGAGGTAATGGTTGCCATTTCAGGTGCTGTATTACGTAATGGGTAAATTTGTCCCCTGATCTCACCGTTCGGGTACTGATCTGTTTTCAGCATCACATACAACATTCCCATGTTCATTTGCTCTACCAAGTCTGCCACATTTTCCTGGATGACAGCAGTAAACGTTCCATTCTTTTGATCTGCCGTAGTCACTGTGAAATTGGTAAGCGCCTCACCGCTCTCATCTCCATGCAGACCAAAATAAAGTGCCACTGCGTCATCAGCCTCTGACAATTTGCCTAAAAGGTTATTAAAAGAACCACTGATTTCCAATGTGCCGTTATGTAAGTGAATGTCTACTTCTCCATTTCCTTTAGAGATAACGTTTCTTGAAATATTCAGAGCTGACAATTGAGCTGAGGCATCCCCATGCATCGGGATATCTCTTCTGACCACATAACCGTTGTAACTGATCAAGGCTTCCGGCAATGTCTTCTCTTCCAGCAAAGGCATGTCCTCTGCAAGCTGGTATTGTGTCTCAAATGTTGTATAAATTACAGTATCAACACCGTAAACATTCTCAGAGTCAGCCGCATGGAAAATATCCATCAAGGTCACGGTATTGGTAGGGGCTAGCGTTGAGTTGAGCAGCTGTCTTGGTCCTGATCCAATAGCTCCTGCATTCAAAAGGTCGATGTTACCTCTCTTGGCAGGATAATAGGCATGGTGGTGACCTGAAATATAGGTATGGACATCATATTGTTCCAGTAAAGCCCTGATTTCTTCAGGATTGACCAATGTGTTACCAGTGCCATTTCTCTCAGCTGCCACCGCATAAAGAGGAATGTGTCCTATTACAAATCTCATTTTGGCATTCTGAGCTTCCGATGACTGTAGCTGTGTCTCTACCCAAGCCAGCTCTTCTGCAGTAAAACTTGCCTTTGATGCATCCCATGAAAGGAAGAACAGGTCACTGTTGCCCGGAATTCTGAAAGTGGAGAAGAACGGGTACCTTTCCTCATTAATCGGCTCCCATCCCGGATGGTTACCCGGCGTATTCCAGTAAGCCGCTGCCTCATCCTGTTCCATTTGAAAACCTACCGTACCGTCGTGGTTACCCAATGTAAAGGCAAAAGGAATGGTGGCATCTCTTAGCGGTGAAAATACATCCTGATCAAAACCTGCCCACATTGCCTTCACTTCTTCCTGTGTCAGGGAAGCAGACTGTCCTGCCACCATATCACCACCGCATACTACCATATCAGGGTTCCATATTCTTGGAATCCGCTGCATGATACTATCCACTTGCCATTCATAATCTGTAGCGCCATAACTACCATTCATATCAGAGATAACCGCCAGACGAGTGCTTCCTCTTGCCGGAATTACCTCAGCCTGATACATAATCTCAGCCATGTCACCATTGGATGCTGTAGCACGGAAGAGATACTTGAGTTTGGATTTGGCCGGCGCTTTAACTTGCTGGTTGAAAGTATATTCCTCCACCGCTTGAGTTAAGGTTTCTGACAGTACATTGACGGTATCAATCCCCTTGATTTCGAATACCTCAAGCTTTGACAGGTTTATCCCTGAAAGGTTAGACGCATCCATCCGAACCGGAACTGAGAGCATATGCTGTGTCTGGTGTTTTCCTGTTTCTCCATTCTCTAAAGCAATGTCAAAAGAACGCGATACCGCTATGAAAGTCGCTGATACTTTTCTTCCCAAGTTATCTTCCGCTTCAAAACGGAAACGGTTCTCCCCAAGAGTTACTAGTGTATGTGCAAAATTGTATGTAGCTTCTCTTCCACTTAGGTCATCTACCAAGATCTCTTCTTCTGCTTTGCCATTAATACTATTGAATACCCTTAACTGACTAGCTGTAACACCTGTGTTAGGAGAGGTAAAGTTGATCGTCAAGGCAACCTCACTGTCATTCAGGAAACTGCCTCCATTGCCTTCTGCCACTGCTACTACAGGTACACTCTCTCCTACCTTAGTCAGCCTAATGGCATCGACAGTTACATAGTTACCCGGTGCATTGTTACCAATTATCACCTTATCGCCAGGCCCTAAATGTACGGTACCCAGTTGGTTGAAACGATCAGGGCTTTTGGATTGGTCTGCATAATATACCTCATCCTCCATACCTGCTCTTACTACAGCGTAAGGTGTAGCGTTAGACCTCCATGGAAAACCTGAAGAAGCCCAAGCACCTTCCAACACGTATTCAGCTGCCTGAAATTCCGCTGGCAGGGTATAAGTAGCAGTCTTATCTGGAGAAAGGGATGGATCTACTGTGGGTGCAATCAGGGAGTTGGAAGTTCCATACCACCCTGCCTGAGCAGTTGAAGACCAGCCAGCAGAAGTAGAGAATACCGCCGTGTTTTCAGTATCATAAATTTGTGGTTCTGTACAAATCATCACTACTGATGCAACTGCTCTCATGCCAACAGCATCTGAAGGGCTGGTGATCGCTTTTCCATCAGCCACCATAGAAGAAGAGCCGCCACCGTCCAAATTAATGGCACCCATTGCTCCCAGGCTTTCCATAACAGCTGCCAGTTCAGGCATTGTGACACCAGTCGCAAATCCTGCTTGACGTCCATCTACTACCAGCAGGATCACCTTGCCATCCGCTGTATAACCGATAGCTGTTCTTGGGTGTCTAACATCAACTCCAACACCACTAGCCTCTCCAAAAAATTCTTCCGCATCCGTCACGTTGATCGCTCCGTCGGTGATCAGCATTGGACCTGCTCCAATAGCCATCTCAGGTGTCCAAATTGCCGCTTCAGCAGGTAAGTTGTCCATTGTTGGTTGGGGTCCGAATACATATTCGTACTCGTTGTTATCACCGGGCTCCGGAAATGCGTAAGTGACTTTGCCACCTGTGCCATCTGCTACATCATAAGTCCAAGTAACAGCTGGGCTACCATCCTGTTCAATGCCAAATGCTGCCCTGATAGGGTAAGCTGTCACATTGTTACCAGCAGCATCTGGTCTGGTAACACCGCCAAGTCCAACAGACAATCTCTCACTGTCATTTACTACAAGGCTGACAGATGACGTGCCTCCAAAAAAGCCGCCATTGACTGCAACAAAGGCCTTTTCCAGTCCAGACTGACTTTCCTGATAGCGCTCCAGCGGGGTTTTAAGTCCACCGCCATAAACAGTTTTCAAACCCAGGTTAGGATTAGCAGTCCTATCCAATACTGTATAGACAGCATGGTTAGGTGAACCATCAGGCAGTGTACTGCTGGTTTCATACACTTGTATTCCTTTTGGTAGATGGAGATCAGTCTTGCGTGTCCACTGCCAATTAATGGCAGGTTCTGGCTCCTGAGCAAATAGTTGCGAACTGGCTAAAGCCAGAATGCATACCAGAAAAATTCTGGTTAAGTGGTAAAAATTTCTCATCAGTACGAGTATGGTTTTGGTTTAATGCCACAAAAAAGGAGTGAAAAAAAATCGTAAAGAAATGTAGAAGATGAACTTGATATAAAGTTAAAATAACAGGCTACACACTAACCGTTGGACTTTATTTCTTGGCTTAACATTAACCTCAATTTTACAACATAAACGCTTACGGACAATGTATAGGGAGGGTAGCCGGTCATTATTTTTTCCCTTCTACACATACATCTTGAAGAGCTATGGATAAGCTTTAAGAATGAGTTAAAACAAACTCTTTAACCTACGACAGTATTCTGCCATTCCTCCAATGAGAATACTCGATTCTACATCATGTGACTAATGGAGAAATCAAGAAAGTACTAGCGGAATTTCAAGGACATATGAATGAGAAAAGTTTCCAGACTATCAATTGCATAATATTACCTGACTGGGTATGGATATGGTTAACTAACGTGAATTATGGATTATACCACCCTTTCAGGGCTCAAAAAATCGTTTACATGACAATGGACTAAAGTCCATCGCTGATATATTTTGTACCTTCGGGACTTATGGTCTTATACATTAGCGATATTTTAATCCATAAACTATAAAGGGATTTACTGCATTTACCTTGACAGCTTTTTTATTAGCACAAAAAGGTATAGACCAGTAGCCTATACCTTTTACTTGCTTATTTTCTTATATTCAAACACTCCAAATCTCCATGCCACTAAACAAGCAGAAAGACATGGACCAATAATCCATGCCTTTACCATACTTACTCAGCGTAATCAGAAATCACTTATATCTCCGATTGCCTTATGAAAAACTTTTAACTTACTCATGCACATAGTTTTCTTATAATACTAGAGCAAATACATGCCAAGTGCTACTTTCTTCCAAGTAGACACCTTCCATCTCAGTCCCATCCAACTTAGCTCTTCTTATTACATATTGGTTACTTTCATCTTTAACAGACCAATAGATATATCCAAATTCACTGTCTATAGTAAAATAAGAGGAAGATCCCAATCCACTGTCGCTATCTATGATTTTCTCAAGGGGATCTTTTCCATCCAGGCTTCCTCTCCAAAGTGTTGTACCAGCTGGATTGAACAGAGATTGGTCAGAAATAAAAAGGCTATTGGTTGCCTCATCTGACCGAAGATAAAAAGCGGAGTTAATCAAGCCACTGTCGCCATCATAAAGCTTGACTGGTGTTGCGGTCCCTGATTTATCTCCTCTGTAAACAGCAGGGTTGGTCTCATCAAAACCAATAGTAGACCAGTACAAGGCATCATTGCTCAGAAGCAGCTCTGCCCCTATGGTTATTTGCCCTGGGTAACTGTAAACAGTTTCAGGTGTACCTGTTCCATCCATTGCTGCCCTGTTAATGTTACCATTCAAAGCATCTATCCAGTAGATCATATTGTTGGCTACATCCAACTCTATTTCAATAATAATCATCCCTTCTCCTATGTTGTAAAGCTCCTCTGTAGTGCTTTCTGCAGGATTAGAAATATCTAGCCTAAAAATTCTGTTTTGATAAGCACCATACACCATATTGGTTTCCTTATCAATCACAATATCATCCATCTGCATAACACCTAAATATACCTTTTGCTTCACTCCCTCTTCATCATAGTAAAGCTTATATAATTCTTCGTCTTGAGATATTATCACGCCCCTTACCGTAGAGGGTGGCTCTTGTAAACTAAAGCTGAGGGTATTGCCTACTTCCTCCCCATCCAGGACCACCTTGATGGTAGCAGCGTCAATTGGTAAACCTTTCGGTACCCGTACCTTGATCTCTTTTTGCGCCACTTTCAAAATCTCTGCCTCAATCTCGTTAAAGTAAACAGCGATAGAGTCTGCATATGATAGGTCACTAGTCGTATATTGCGCTACCTTATCCAGTGTAATGCTTACCTCAGAGCCTGCATAGCCACTTTCAGGAAGAACTGCCACCAGTTCGGTCGGCTCATAATCTTGCTCAAAGTCAACCACAAGCTCAGAGCGGTAGGTCTCCAACCCTACCCATATCGCAACATTATACTCACCTGTTGACATCGAAATTTCAAAAGGAACCTTGACGGTCAAGACCTCTTGTCCTCCCTCTTCTGTCACTTCCATCACCTCTAACTGTCTGTCTTGTATCCCAAATTCGGCACCTGCGGTATAAAACTTGACATCATTCTGGGAAGGCTCCTTGTGAAAGCCAGACCCGATGATCTGGAATGGCTCATTGGTTTTAAAAGACCTTGGGCTAATGTCGGTAATCATCAGTTTGTTTTCTCCTTCAATCGACATATCGTCCTCATCATCACAACCGGTAAAAACGGATACCAGCAGGGCCAGCAGCAGCCATGCCCATTGTTTTATGTACATTGTTTTCATCTGTGCTTGTTTTAAAAAATGATTCTTGATTTATGGTTTACTAATTGGTATTAATCACTTCTAGCTTAAGGCAGCAGTATTTATCTTGTCTCTCGGCCTTCTGTTCTTGCGTTTCTAATACTTCCTGTTTGAAATAAGGCAATCATATTTCCGTCTTCCAAGGTATTTCCACCTGAACGATCACATAGGGTCATCCCCACTGGATAGTATTTGTTGGTGAGGGATGTGGGTCCTTGTTTTCTAGCCTATTGCTGGGCAGAAAAAAGGAAAGCAGGAGTTTATCTCCTGCTTTCGGGATACGCTTAGTTAAAGCTTGTCCAGTTGCTGTTAAAATTCCAGTTTTGCACGGCATTGTATCCCATAGCGCCTCGGAAGGTTACCTTGTCAAAGAAAGCATCAGTGCTTACCTTGGCGTTGGTCCAGCTGGCGCCGCTGTTCAACGTTGAACCTGAAATAGGCATTACGCTAAATGTGTCGTTAAATGACCATGAGTTAGCAGTAAGACCCGCTCTTTCTGACATTGCAAAAGTAAAAGGCGATGCAGCTGCATCGCATGTATTTGCAGTCAGTACAGTAAAACCTGAAGTAGCATTGGTGCCTTGCGCACCAGCATAGTTAGGTACAACCAATACGTTGCCGTCAAACTGCAGGTTGGTACCGGCATCTGAAGCCAACTCAAACTGGTAGTTAGGGAAGCCCATAAATACAGAGTTAAAGACGTCCAGTGATGAAGCATCACGCAGGATAGCGCCAGAGTTGTAGGCAGCGTTTACCGTACCTTGAGAACAGTCATTCTTGATAGGGCCGATTACAGTAAAGTTGGCAAATGTGCCGTCTGTAAAATTAGCGGAAGCATCGTCATTGTCACCGTTGGACTCAAAGCCGTTAGCTGGGAAGTCTACATATCTGTTGGCATCTCTAAGTACAATACCGTACTGGATCTTACCAGTATAGCCTTGGTCTGTATCGAAGTCGTCATCCCTGTTACGGTAAGAGATCAAGTATTTTGCATTTACGGTACCTCCAAAGAACTCAAAGCCATCGTCATTGCCATGTGAAACCTGCACGTGGTCAATCACTGTGCCGTTACCAACACCTGCCAACGTTAATCCATTAGTTTCGTTACCATTAGTGAGTGTATTGCCTGCATACTCGATACGTACATACTGCATTACTCCTGAGTTATCAGTCTCTTTGTTACCGCCGTAAGAGTTATCTCCAGTAGTTCCTTCCGGTACCCCTTCAATCTGAGGGTCTGTATCATTATTGCTTACAGGTGCTTTGCCTAGGATCACAACCCCACCCCAATCACCAGGTGCTGGAGCACCTTCATAGGAAGTAAAGATGATTGGGCTTGAAGCTGTTCCTTCTGCCTTGATCTTGGCTCCTCTTTCTATAATTAGGGTACCTGGAGGGGTGCCAGTCGCAGGATCACCTGACAGAGTGCCTTTTTTGCCCTTGATCGTTACACCTGGTTGGATAGTAAGTGTTACTCCTGAAAGTACTCTTACAAACTGGTTCAGCACGTAGGTGTTACCAGCGGTCAGAGTCATATCAGAAGATATCTCTGACACACCAGTTGCATCTGGGTTTTCGCCCAACGTAATCTCAGCCTGTACTGCTGACACTTCACCTTTGGCAACGTCGTCAACCAATTGGTCTGAACATGAATAAAGGAATAGGAGTCCACCTACCATGGCAGACAAAGTAATCTTGGAAAATTTCAAGAATGATTTCATTTTAAAATCTAAGTTTTCTATTAAAATAAGATGGATTATAGCGAGAAGGTGGCACTTCCCGCACAGGTGCCACAGGTTCTGGATAGGTAGGATGGTGGCTACAACCTGCACGGCGGGAGCCCTGCCCCCACAGATGCAAAACTATTCGATACTGTTTGTTGTCTAGGTCTTTATTGTTTTGTGTATTACATCAATCCCTGCCCCACCCTGAGGCAGTTATATTTTTATTCAACCTAAAGGCATTTGATACTAGCTACTCCAACTTGCTCTGCATTAATTCGCTCATTGAGTGAAGCCGAAACCAGACTACATCTAGAGAGAGAAGGTAAACCCTACCGAGTAATAGCTCCCTGGACGGAACTGACTATGAACATGGTCCATTACTTGATATACTGGCTCATCTACCAATTCTCCCTCATCGTTATAGATTTTTCTGACATACTCGTATTGCTTGTCTGGTTCATACTTACCATCCACATTGTTATCCCGATAAAGCCTTACCCATTGGTTAAGCAAATCCTGTACGCCCAGTTTCACTTTCAAGAAAGGCATCAACTGCTGGGTAAAGGTCAGATCCAGTTGGTCACGGGGTAGTTCATAGACAGGCCCTTGCCCAGACTGCCCAGCCGAGACCATGCGTTGGCCGATTCGGTTATAGATCACCGACAGGGTAGTATTCCAGTCAGGCTGTTCAAAGTACAACCCTCCGTTGATTACATAAGGCGAACTGCCCACCATGGCACGTTCTTGTCCTGATTCTGCCCGTGAACTTCCAGTAGTATAAAAGGCGCTTCCAAGGTCTACCTGAGCGTCCACTAAGGCTAGATTAGCGATAATGGAAAAGTACCGCATAGGTTGCCAGGGAATAAAAGAGAGCTTGCGGCGAACTTCTATCTCTATACCTTTAACAGTGGCCCGATCGCTGTTCCCGTAAACAACTACATTATATGGTGCCTGACTTGCACTGTTGGTTATATCAAACAGCTCAATGGGTTGAGATAGATTCTTATAGAAGAGACCTACCGACAAAAACTCTCCTGCAGAAGGGTACCATTCTGCTCTTAGGTCATAGTTATCAATCACGACATCTTCCAATTCAGGATCTCCCACATAGAGTAGGCTTTCTGAAAACTCATAGAAAGTGAAGTTACTGGTCTCCCGCAGGGCTGGACGGTCCAAGGTTCTCCCATAAGTGCCCCGGAGTTTTACCTTTCGGTTAATATTCCAAGTAATGCCTCCCGAAGGCAGCCAGTAGTCCCGTTCAGGACCATTCTCAGTGAGAATCTCCCGATCTAGGTTATCGTAGACCACCCTTTTACCATGCTCAAAACGGACTCCAGCATGTACCTCCAGCTTGCGGTCTAGCAGCGGCAACTCTATGCCCGCATAAACGGCCTGTATCCCAAAATCCACCGAATATCTTCCCTCAGCAAAGTCTCGTTTAATAGTCTTGGTCCAGCCTTCCTCTTCTGCCCCTTCCGGATTATAGATCTCTGTCATATGAAACCAGGGCTGGTAAACATCTTTCACGGGATAAGTATTGGAACCCGGTTTGGAAAAGTATGGCAGGTAATAAAAGGAGTCCATATAGCGGTATCGCTTCTGGTATAGTCCCCCTAGCTTTAGCTTTAGCTGACTGGGCAGCTGCCAGCTATAATCCATCCCATAGTTCTTGCCCATCTCCTCGGTTTCCAAAGTTCCTCTGCGGCTTGTACGGCCACCTTCGTCTGTAATGGTATAAGTCGATTCGCTGTTAAAATCATAGCTCTGGAAGTCCGGCATATCCTCCGTGATCCAGGTGCGGCCCAGGTACCAGCGCAAGTGGTGGCTACCTATGGTATGCTCCCCTTCCAGCTGTCCAGTGAGGAGGTCTCGCTGGGTAAACTCCATATTGATACTATAGTCCTTTGATGCAATGATGGTGGTATCTTGAAATTCCCCTACTGTTAAACTTCGGTTACGCTTGGCAGTTTGGTCCTCCACACTTCGATTATAGAACAGGTTGAATCCAACCTTATGTTGTTCATTTAGCTGGAAAGTTAGGTCTTCCAACAGGCTCAACCTGACGGCCGCATTGTACAGGCTATCATAAAAGGTAAAGTCCTTCTCAATAAATGGTTTTTCTTCTAGGTGGTTATAAGCAGGCCTAGTAATCCCTTGCCGGTACTGCTCAATAAAGCGTTGCTGATTGGTATACCCCACCGAGGTAAGATTGTTGAGGCGGGTAGTTCCTAACTTCCAAGAGTCATAGTAGTTTATCCGGACACGCTTGTCAAAGTTATGGTGACTTTGGGTCAGACTATACGGGTCCGGAAAGTTATCCACCAACTCCTTATTCAGTTCTGGGTAGGTCTGGTAACTGGGCATTTTGAAGCCAGGGTCATAGAGACGCTCATCGTAACGGCGGCCAGTCATTCCCAATCCCAGCAAGTCGCTGTCATTCTTGCCTGTATTGGAATAGATATCTGCAAAAGAACTACCTCCTGTACGGTACTGTCCCGAAATGCCTATTTGCAGGCGGCGTACTGCCCCCGCACTCTTGGTACTGACCTTGACCACTCCTCCAGCAAACTGCCCTGGCAGCTCAGGTGCAGGACTCTTGTATACCGTAACCTGGTCGATAAGCCCGCTGGGCACTAGATCAAAAGCAAAAACACGGCGATTTTGGTCAGTACTTGGTGCTATCATACCATTGAGGTAAGTCATGGTATAGCGGGGGTCCAGCCCACGAATCAATACAAAGTCATTCATCAGGGTAACTCCCGGTACCCGCTTAACCACATCACCGGCATCCCTGTCTAGGCTTTGGCTAATCTGCTGGTTAGATATTCCCGTCACGATGCCCACACTCTCCTGCATCTGGGTAATCAGAGAGACTTCCGTAGAGTTTTCGACTGGCGCATAACGGACATCTATATCTCCTTGCACAACTACTTCCTCCAACTGCTCACTACGTTCAAGCAACCCTATCTCCAGATTGGTAATATTGTCTGCATAGACCCTAACCCCTTCCAGCTGCTTGGATTGATAGCCCAAAAAGGTCACGACCAATGTGTAGGCTCCTTCAGGCAGGTTGTCTATCGTAAAAGTGCCATCAGCCTTAACTACCGCCCCCAATGCTGTACCCAACACGCGTACGTTGGCTCCAATCAGGGGCTCCTCCTTTTTTTGGGCATCATGTACACGACCCATAATCTTGCCGGTTCCCTCACGGGCAACTTTGCGTATCACTATACGATTGTTAATCACCTTATGCTCCAACCCATACGGTTGCAGCAATTGTTGCAACAAGGTACCCAGTTCCATCTCAGGGTAGTTTCCGCGATCCAATTGTAAGCCATCTAACTCAGCAGGGTTATAGACAAACTTAATATGGGTACCCTGAGTCAACTGCTTAAGGGCGTCCTGCAAGTGACACCCCTCACATAGCAGAGATACCCGCCTGTTCAACAAGTCTTGTGTTGGATAGGCTATCACCTGATTCATATTCCAAAGCAGGCTAAACACCAGCAGTACGAGTCCTTGGCGGACAGTGTTTGCTTTCAGCCTTTTGTATTTATTGAGTTCCATTGCTCCATTAATTGGTTTCATTATCCTATTTTTATTGTTATGGTTCCCTGCCAAAAAGTTTAGACAATACAATCCCATTCAGGTCCGCAGACCTGTTTTTTTAAGGACCCATCCGCCTCATCAGCAAACAGTAGGGAGATATTATTGTGTTTGGTTAGTTGCTGTGGTCTTGGCAAAGCCATTAAGCCACCCTTCAGCAGTGTAGCAGCAACTTACCATTGGATTCTTTATTGAATTGGTTGTCGGTGTTTTTATAAATTTTTAAGATAATAGCTCATCATATAATTTAGTCACAAACCGAAGCTGCAACATCACCAAACATATTTCTATAGTTCTGTCAGCATCATCAATTGATTATGGCCGATTAGGATCAGAGTTTCTCTCAGTCAGAGAGAACTTTTCTTCTGACAGCTGGGTTACTTCCAGTGGGTAAATCTCTTGAATGATTTTCAACACCTGTACCACTGAGAGTCCCGTGAAATCTCCAGAAAGCTTCAATTCCTTGATAGCTGTTGTTCCAAGATGTACCTCCACCCCATAGCGCTGCTTCAAGTACCAAACAAGCTCCTGCAAGGAAATCTCCTCAAATGACAGTTTACCTTCCATCCAACTGAGATATCGCAAGTCCCTGACCTCCTCTCTGACGGCATCTGGCTTTCCATCCTCTTCCAGTTTTACTCGAATGCTGGTACCAGGTACCAACTGTGCCAGCAACTGATCCTTGTAACTGACCTGTACCTTTCCTGTCTTTACTGTTACCACAAAGCGCTTGCTCTTTGGGATGGCTACTACATCAAAAGAGGTTCCCAATACCCGTGTTTCCATCAGGCCTGTCTGTACTACAAAGGGTTTGTCCTTGTTTTTTGTGACTTCAAAGAAACCTTCACCTTCTAACTTGACTGTACGGGTACTCCCCATAAAAAAGCGATAATGCTTCAGCTTGCTACCAGGGTGCAACGACACCCCCGAGCCATCCGGCAAGTGATAGGTAAGCATCTGCCCTTTAGGTGCTATTACTGATATGATCATTGCTTGCTCCAGTTCCTGAATGAGGACATCCCGTTTTAAAACCAATCCCAATAGACCACTCAACATAATCACCAGTACAGCTACCTGCTGCATAGGCACACGCTGCCACCAACGCTGTACAGGCTTTCTGTCCACTAACATACGCTTAACCCCTGACCAGATCCTATGGTATGCAGCTTCTCTACCTCCTTGTTTCCATTGATTCAGGAAATCGTCATCGGGCTTTAAGTCAAAGGCAAAGTACCATCGGTCCAACAGGTCACGCTCCTCGTCATTGAGTTGGTTGTTCTTATATTTTTCTATTAAATCTTTGAGTTGCACAATTTTCATCTTTGGTTCCACTTATATAGTTGCATAACCCCTACCCTAACCCTAGTGGGAGCAGATCACCAAATCATGAATAAATTGTTGCCTATTAATTGAAACCCATCAAAGTATTTTAATATACTTCCTACTTAAGAGTACCCTTTTACTAAAATCTCTGTTGGTTGTTCTTATTATATCATCTAGGTATTATACAATCAGACCTATTTCATCATTGCTTAAATGATGAGTCTTATATTTTTAATAAAATATTTGGATGGTAAACCAGATTGAATTTCATTTGTGTTAAGTTTTCGATTTAAATAAGTGGGTAGTTAGCGAAAGGTGGCAATTTCCAGTATTTTCTACCGACTGTAAAACATAAAGCCTCTGCTTTTCTTAATAGAAGCAGAGGCTTTATGTTTTTTGGTTTTGGGTAGGTATTTAATGACACATTACAGCAGATTAAGTATAAAAAACACAAAAAGCGAGGAGTACTCTTGACAATGCTTTCGCAAAAACTGAAGTGCCATATTAATATGGTATTCTACTGTCTTGGTAGAAATTGAAAGTCTTTCGGCGATCTCCTTATTAGAAAGGTAACTTTTTCTACTTAGTTCAAATACTTCACGGGTTTTCTCAGGTAACTCCTGTATTAGCTTCTCTACCTGATTCAACAAGTCACGCTGCAGGATACTAGACTCTGTCAAAGTTGCCATTTCTGTTTGATATTGCCTGATTTCCTCAAAGTGGCTCTCTTTGGCATACCTTTTACGAAAGTACATCAATATCTTGTGTTTCAGCATTCCTTGCAGGTATGCGCTCCAGTTTTTATCAAAGGCAACTGTCTCCCTTTGCTCCCAAAGCTCCACAAATAACTGTTGAATAATCTCCTCCACCAAGTCAGGATCATCCAACCTTTTATACGCTTTGATATAAAGGCTTTCCCAGTGTTGCTCATAGATTTGCTTAAAAGCGTACTCATCTCCGGACTGAAGGCGCTGAAGAAGGTGAAAGTCTTGAAGCATAGTTAGGTTATTAGATAGTTGGATAGTCATTGAAAAATTGAGTAAGGTTCTGATTTATAAAGTCAACTACGAAGATACTGAAGGTATCCTAACAGAAGAAGCTCCTCCCATTGCTCAAGTATTAATTTTTGTTTAAACTTTGCCCCTTAAAGTTCAACAAATATTCTGTTAACCTTCGTCATTTCCTCAACAACTTACAATAATATGTCTTCCTAATGGTACTGACTTTCAATATATAAATACCTGATACCAGTCCCTGAAGGCTCAGCTGTTTACTGAAGACAGCGCTCGCAACAGTCTCTCCTGAACGTAGCTTTCTACCCTCCATATCAATTAGTTGCCACATTAAAGGCGACTCACTATCTAATCGCAAACTAAAGGTCATCAGGTCACTGACTGGGTTAGGCGCAACGGTTAGCCCTTCTATCGGTAACTTTAACTTGTTATCGACTGCTTTCAGAAGCTTACCTGCATCCAATCTACCATATCCATAATAGTTGTCTCGACCTTTCTGGTCCTCTGCCGGGTTACCTACCTGATCCACAGCCGTATGCTTGATAAAGGCCATAATTTCCTGAGGGGTCAGGTTAGGATAATACGCCTTCAGCAGTGCTGCTGCTCCTGATACCATAGGTGCAGCCATAGAGGTACCGCTCCAGACTTTTACAGGCAATAGGTCATCCGTATGGTTCAACCCTCTGATATAGTTACCTGGTGCCATTATATCTAGGTGCGTACCATAGTTGCTTCCTTTTGTCAAGTCACCACTGAAAGCGATACTTCGAGTATCATCGGGGTTTGTGGCACCTACAGCCAATACCTCTGAATAGGCTGAAGGGTAAGCAGGAGTTTCTACATTATCGTTCCCCATACTCGAAACAACCAGTACCCCTCGTGATACAGCATAGCGGATTGCTTCTTCCAATGCTTTTGAGTCAGTATTTCCCGCTACAGAAAGGTTAATGATATCTGCTTCATTCTCTACAGCATAATAGATGCCTCTAATCCAGTTGCTATAAAAACCCCCTTCCTTGCTGTCTATTACTTGGCATATCATCAGCTTACAATGCCAATCTATTCCCGAAAACCCTTGACCGTTATTGCCATTAGCTCCTATAATCCCTGCTACCATAGAACCATGCCCACTGTTGTCTGTTGGTTCATTATCATTATTATGGAAGTCCCAACCCCAAATATCATCTACCAGTCCATTACCATCATCATCCAATCCGTTGGGGAGCTCTTTCTTATTTTGCCATATTCGCCCCTCAAAATCAGGATTGCTTGGATTGATTCCAGTGTCCAAAATTGCTACTACTACACTGGTATCTCCCTGTGTATATTCCCAAGCTTCCTCTACATTGATGTCTGCACCTGCTTTTACCGGATATAACGCCGAGTTACCATCGTTATGTAAATACCATTGATCTGAAAAGCCTGGATCATTAGGTAACATAGCTTCATGTGAAGCAGTTACCGTTCCCCAGTGATCCATTTCTATATAATCAACCATCCCACTTTGATACAATTCCTGACAGAAGGATGATGTAAGCCCATCAATAGTGTAGACCTGGTTTTCAGCATTAAAAGTAAGTGGTTTACATATTGATCTTGACTGAGGGTGTGATGCATTTGAAGCAATAAAAGTCTGCCAATTGTTACTATCCACTTCAGGCTTAATCTTGACAATTATCCTTTCTGTCGTATAAACTTGTGCTAAAGCTACTGAGATGCTGTACAATTGCAGTATCATAAGCATCGAAAGCTGATAATACGTGTATATTCTCATTTTGGGTATCAAAAAAATCATAGGGGTATGCGTAAAAGGTTATCCAAAATGGGAAGATATGGAAACAGTTAGTTTAAAACGTAAATGGGATTTTAAATTATCATGAATGGCATTTTACCCATAACAACCAAAAAAGAAAGGCACGGCTTCCGTTTCCTTCCGCCGTGCCACTTTATCCAACAAGCATCAATTAAAGGTTTCTTACACCTCTCTTCTCTAAATAAGAGAGTAATTCTTCACATCGATCAGTCATGATTGCATTGGCGCCATTGTCAATCAGCCAGCCCCAAGAAGCATCAGGACCATCAAACAACACACGCTCATCAGTATGTCCTGCTACTAGGTCATCCCAAAGTGCACAATTCAAGACTGTAATGCCTTGTTTGTTCATTCGCTTGATCTCTTCTGTCACAAAGCTGTTTTCCTGATCAAAGATCATCTCATAGCCGATTGGGCTAAGCTCCTGATTGAAATCAGTAACAAACTGTTCAGGGTTTTCAAGGTGTGGCCAAACCTTCGGGAAGTATATAAGACTATCCATCAGGGAACCATACTTCTCTTTCATAAAAGCGACAGGATCATTTCCCTTAAATATAGCCTGATTGACAGTTCCTGTTTCTTTCAGCACCTCGAAAGCTTCCCTTACCGTTTCTCCTTCCGTTTTGTCCAGGTTGACCATGATTTTGCCTTTGCAAAGTACCATCACCTCTTTAAGGGTTGGCACCTGCTGACGAGAGTTTCGAACACCACAGCTATTTTTCAATCTCAATGCCTTGATCTCTTCTAGTGTCATGTCGCTTACCTTACCCTTTCCATTAGTGGTACGATCTACAGTTTTGTCATGCATTGCTACCAGATGTCCATCCTTCGTTTTTCTAAAATCAACCTCAACAATATCAATTCCCAGATCAATACAATGCTGGATTGCCAAAAGGCTGTTCTCAGGAGCATAGCGCCAATCTCCTCTATGGGCTACTGCCAATACATAATCCTTGGATGGGTTTTGAATTCGATAAAGAATTTTCTCCGCTCTCGTGTTCCCTTTAGCTACACCAGCTTCCTGTACTGTTACCTGTGCCTTTTTGTTTTGAGATTCTGTTTGCTGACAAGCGGTACCCAATACAGTTGTCAACAATAAAACAGCCCAATATTTCGATTTATATATTTCTTTGAACATCTTATTAGTTGTTATATTAATGTCTATCATGATTAACATTCATCACTTTCACAAACTCTCGATACTCACTCAATAATATCGAAGTATGTATTTATTGGTGCTGCGGCTACACACAGTCACCGAGATTATCAGCATATGTTAATCGTGCTAAAGTCTATTGAATCAAAATGATTTGTACTTATGGTTTTAATAAGGAGTGCCAGATTTGGCACTCCCTTTCTTATCTTAATAGCCCGGGTTCTGGTTTAACACAGGGTCTGCGTCAATTTGTGACTGAGGAATTGGCATCAGTAAGTTATCTTGGTCCACCACAATATTCTGTCCTCTCTCTGCAAAGTGCTTATTCATCACTTCTATAGCCTGACCTGTTCTAAGCAGATCAAACCAGCGGTGACCTTCTCCTACCAATTCCATTTGACGTTCCGCTGCAATGGTACTTCTAAGTGTAACCTGCCCATCAGCCAACACTTCTGAAGCTCCTGAACGCTGACGTACCTTGTTCAGCATTTCCGCAGCTAAAGCTGTATTTCCCAACTCGTTTTCCACTTCGGCAGACATTAGCAGTACATCTGCGAATCTCAACACAACAAAGTCATTGCCGGCATCATCCGGTACTGTGGTAGGTGCATCCATCTTACCAGACACATAATAAATACCTTCTACATGCTTGACATAGGACTCTTTTCTCAAATCACCATCCTCATAAAGGCTATAGAGTTGTTCCGTTGGGATATTATGTCCTTTTCCAGATGCGTAATAACCAGAAGGTGTACACATTCTGAAGATAGAGCTGCCCATTGAGTTTCCGTTAATGCCAGATTCAAATTTTACCGCAAACATCACTTCACGGTTGCCTTTGTTTGCAATGGCAAAAATATCATTGCCACTTTCCAGCAACCCATACTGTCCTGAGGATTGCACTTGATCCAGTAATTGTTTAGCGTTAGCGTAATCCTTCAATGTAAGGTGAACTTTTGCCAACAATGCCTGTGCAGCTCCTTTCTCAGCTCGGCCATCAGCGCCACCATCCAACGGCAATACTTCTATTGCTGCTTTCAAATCTTGAATGATTTGATTGTAAACTTCTGATACAGCGGCTCTCTCTACACCAAAGGCCGCATTTACATCAGTTGTTTCTTCAATGATCAATGGCACATCCCCATATATTCTGACAAGGTTGAAATAAAGCAACCCTCTCAGAAATTTCATCTCGCCAATCCTGTTCTGCTTGACATACTCATCTTTAAAAGGGATATCCCCAATGCGATTTAGTACTACATTGGCTCGTTGTATTGCAACGTATGAGTCTTTCCAAATGCTTGCAATCACAGAGTTAGAAGGAATCACTGTAAACTCATCAAGCTCTCCGTAATTACCCCCATCATTCGCAGGTACTTCATCAAAAGTGTTGTCAGAAGAAATTTCCCCTATGACAGGAATCCCAAGTTCGTATACACCGTTGCTTCTTAAGGCTCCATATACGCCATAGACAGCCTCTTCTATTTCAATTTCACTCTTGAAGAAATTAGAACTTTCTTTCTCCGTTATCGGACTTTGGTTCAAGTCAAAATCACATGCTGCCAGACTAGCTGCCAATATCACGATGAATATTCTATATAGTTTTTTCATTGATCTCAATAATTAGAAAGTTAGGTTCATACCTACCATATAAGATTTTACCACTGGGTGAGGAATGGCATTTACACTACCTTGTTCAAGGTTTGCCGTTACTTTTCCATCTGGGTTTGCACCAGCATATTTTGTAAAGGTCAGTGGGTTATTAGCAGCTACATATACTCTAGCTGCTGATAGATTCAATTTCGTCAGTACTGCTTCTGGTAGCTTGTATGCCAACTGAATGTTTCGGAGTCTCAAGTAATCGGCATCAAGTACATCCATACTATTGCCTCTTGTGTTCTTTCTGGCAGAAGAGAAGTTACCCATGTTAGGCTGTGCATACTTACCATCCGGATTAAACTCAGGGTGGTAGTAGTTATTGACATAGTCTTTAGTAGGCACTGCAAATCCTTCTCCTGTATTGGCTTGCATCACAGGTTGGTCAAAGATTTTTCTACCCTCAATCCCGTTGAATGCAAAGGAAAGGTCAAAATTGCGGTAACTCATATTGGCACCAAAACCATAGAAAAGTTTAGGCTCATATGTACCTAGCGCTACCTTATCATCGGCATTGATGATGCCATCACCATTAACATCTTCTACCATATAATCTCCTGGGATAGTCCCTTTTAGGTGAGGAGTAGCCTCAATGCTCTCCTGATCCTTATAAACTCCAGTCACTTTGTAACCAATCATCTGTGCCAGTGGCCCTCCAACTTCTGTAAGGAAAGAACTGTTATAACCTGTCAGGATCTGCTCCTGACCAGGTGCCAATGAAAGGATTTCGTTCTGGTTGGTCGTCAGGTTGGCATTAAAACCGAAAGTGAACTCACCTGCATTCAGTTCTACAGCATTCAGTTCCAACTCAAATCCTTTGTTTCTCATAGAACCCACATTCTGAAGTGACTTACTATAGCCTGAATGCTCAGGAACAGGCACACTCAATAGCAGGTCTGTCGTAGTAGACTGGTAATAATTGACTGAGAAGTTTACCTTACTCAACAATTGTACATCGAATCCAAAATTAGAAGAGGTATTGGTTTCCCATGACAAGTTGGGATTAGGTGCTGTCGTTGCTGCAAAACCTGGTTGCAAGGTTCCATTCATCACATAGTCCGAAGAAGTCACCAACGCCTTAGAGCCATACGAACCAATCTGGTTGTTACCTGTCATACCCCAGTTCGCTCTTAACTTAAGATACGTCAGAAAATCCTGCTTAGGGAAAAACGTTTCTTCTGAAATAATCCAACCTCCAGAGATTGATGGGAATACTGCCCACTTGGTGTTATCACCAAATCTTGATGAGCCATCGCGTCTGGCTGCTACAGATAGCTGATACCTGTTTTTATAATAGTACTGTACACGCGCTAGGTAAGATATCTGTGTCCATGCATACCTATCTGAGGTTACCCCAAATGAGGAAGCTCCCGCAATGTTATCGATATTGTTATCAGCAATACCAGTTCCTGATACTGATGTACTCACCCCATCTTCACGCTGCATGGTAGCACCTGCCATCAAGTTGATATCATGATCCCCAAATGAATTAGCATAAGTCATGATATGCTCAAACAAGTAGTTAAAATAATGGCTGTTCTTTTCCCACGACTTTGCTTGTTTGTTAGGGAATGGCTGACGGTACGCACCAATTGTATTCGGAGAGAAGTAGTCATAATGGTTACTGCTGAAATCAGTACCCACTGAAGTTTTATAGACTAGGTTTTTCAGCAACTCCAATTGCATATAGGCATTTCCAAAAGTTCTGAACCTGTTCTCTACTCGTTTGGTGTTTTCCAACATCGCTACTGGGTTTTCCAGTAATGCTCCATCCTCTGGTCCATTGGCTTGATGTTGTGCTCCAATATTCAGTGATCCATCCTCATTGTAAGGACTGAAAAAAGGATAAGTAGCCCAAAGCATATTGATCGGATCTTCATCAAAGCCTCCTACTTTCAAGTCATTGACTTTTGTATAGGCAGCATTCAAGTTGACTCCAAACTCTACACGATCACTCAACTTTGATCTCAGACTCACGTTGGCATTATATCGTTGCTGCCCCGAAGTCAACACAATTCCTTCCTGATCAAAGTAGGAAACATTCGCGAAGTAATCCGTTTTATCATTTCCGCCATTCAAAGAAAGACTGTAATTGCTTACTGGTGCTGAACGAAGAAGCTCATCTGACCAATTGGTATCTGTCAAGCCTTCTTCTCCATTTAGATAAGGTTCCAGGTAATTCAAACGAAATTCACGTTTGGAAGCTCCATTCGCTTTTCTAGTAGCTACATCGTCTATTTCACTTCTATTTGCTGGGTCTTTTGACACATAACCATAATCACGGGCGTGAGTAAAATATCTGGCAGATTCATAGGCGTTTGCAAACTCAATTCCACCTGCACTTTGCTGAATGCCTGTATAATAATCGAATGAGAGTTGAGCTCTTCCCTTACTTCCCTTTTTGGTTGTAATCAAGATCACACCATTTGAGGCTCTTGATCCATAGATTGCTGCAGAGGCAGCATCCTTCAATACATCTACTGAGGCTATTGAACTTGCTGGAATATCGTTAAGTGATGTTCCTTCTGAAAGCGGCATACCATCGACTACAATCAATGGATTTGTTCCAGCTGTCAAAGTAGAAGTACCTCGAATTACAATCTGGGCATCCTGTCCCGGAGCTGCTGCATTCTCGCTGACCATTACCCCTGACATCTTACCTACTAGCTGCTGGTCAAAACTACCTGCTGTATACTTGCTCAAGTCTTCTGACTTTACGCTTGAGATCGCTCCTGTCACTCGTGTCTTGGATTGCTTGCCATACCCAATAACCACTACTTCTTCAAGTTGCTTGGCATCTTCCTTTAACTGGATTGCAAAAGAGGTTTGGTTACCTATCTTTACTTCCTTTGCCTGATATCCAACAAAAGAAACTATTAATATTGCACTTTGTGAAGGCACTCCCAATTCAAAGTTACCAGATATATCAGTAATGGTTCCTGTATTAGTGCCTTTTACCTTTACTGCCGCTCCAATAATGGCTTCACCATTTTCGTCTGTCACTTGCCCCTTAACAGGAATTATTTTTTTGGACTCATCTCCTGATTTACTCAATGTTATAAGCACAGATTTACCCATTAACTGAAAACTGTACCCTGTTTGGGATGATAGGCTCTCCAATACTTGTGTAAGGTCATTACTTTCTGGCATTTGAACTAATACCTGATCGTTGACCTCTTCCATATAAGCAAAATTCACCTGAAACTTGGCTTTCAGCTTGTCCAATATGCTCTTAAGAGAGTTTTTACCAATTTCTGCCTCCTGATAAATATCAATAGACGTAAGATTCGTTGCTGAGGCATGGACAAAAGGAAGTCCAGCCGAAAGCATCAAGACCCCTAAGGCTCTTGCTGTTCTAGTAATAAAGCGCATAAATAAGTTTGTAAATGTAAATGAAACATTAGCATTGCACTGTTGGCGCAGCACAACACGGTATTGATAAATGATACTTAAATTTTATTTTGAGTTTCTAATGAGTCAATGTCGTTAGTCTTAGAAAATTAATTTCAAAACTTCTTGACGTTGGAATCAAAAATTTCATAATTTTGAAGTCGTAAATGTAAATGATACATCGGCATTGGACTGTTGGCGCAGGACAATGCCTTTTTTTATTTTAAGAAATAGGTGTTTCCTTTCCTCTCTAATGTATGACCTGTCAAGACAGCCAGTAGGCTAATGATTTCTTCAGCAGGTTGACTATGCTGAAACGAAGCTGTCAGTTTTTTACCCTTTGCTTCCCTATTTTCCAATATTATTTCAATTGGGTACTCTCTCTGTAAAACCAAGACGACCTCTTCCAATGACTTTTTGTTAAAATTCAGTTCTCCCCTGAGCCAATCCGTTGTAAACCCATTATAATTATGTTCCAACTGCTCATTCTTTTCTCGGTTATTGTAAGTGTAAAGATCTCCAGGATTCAATACGATTGCTTCTTCGCCGGCATTACTGTTTTTCAAAGCAATTTTACCACTCAAGAGCTCTACAGTCTGGTTAATATTGTCATGATAGGCATCAACATTAAATACCGTACCCAACACCTGTACCTCTAAACCAGCCGCTTTCACGACAAACGGTTTGTGTGGATTCTCTGAGACTTCAAAAAGCGCTTCTCCTTCCAACCTTACTTCCCTTATACTACTTTCAAAATCATTCGGATAATAAAGTGTACTCTCTGAATTAAGAGTGACAACTGTCCCATCTGAAAGCGTTATTTTTTGCTGTTCTCCAATACCTGCATACAACTCTTCAATATTGTCACCTTTATATTGAGATAAGCCTATAACAGATAGTAGTACCAATACTGCGGCTGCGGCAACAAGTTGAGGTCTTTTCCAATAAGGCAGCTGATAAACAACCGTTTCCGACTCCATCGCTTTCATTTTTGAAAGTAACCTTTTACTTGCCTCATCAACTTCATCCTGTGAAACTTCCGAAAATATCTTTTCACCCCATATGTTTTTCATCTGCTCAAACTCCTGCATACGAGCCGGGTCTTCCAATAGCCAAGCTTGAAAAGCTTTGTTTTCTTCCTCGTTAAGTTCACCGGCAAGCACTTTGCCCATCCAAATATGTCTTTCTTCTTTATTCATGTTTTTACCTTTCATATTGCTAGACAAGACTTCCCCCCAATACCCCCAATCAAAAAAATGCATTTAATAATTAGTTAATATGAGTAACATTTAGATAACTAAATCATGGATTTTTTTGGCTGTTGTTAAGAGAAGCTTCACTTTATCAACTCAGTTTATCTTCTTATTTTTGCAGGCATATGCAACAAGAGGATTTAAATAAGTATTGGCAATTTGCTAAGAGTGGGGACGAAAAAGCTTTTCAGCATATTTATATCGTTCTCTATGCTAAACTCAAAAAGTTCAGCATCAGCCTTGGTGTATATCCTGAGGATGCTGAAGACCTTGTTGCGGATGTATTTCTCAACCTTTGGAAGAATAGAGCGCAAATAACGCTAGATGGACAATTGCAATCCTATTGTTTAAGGGCTGTTAAAAATGCCTCTCTCAACCTTAAAAATTCTGCCCGCCAACGGTACCTATCCCATGACAGTCCTAAATTAGAAAATGAACATTGGCAACCTGCTTCAGAGAACACTCAGGAAACACTAAATGCCAATGAGCTATCTGAAACAATAGAAAGACTACTTGAGCAAATGCCTCCTATGCGAAAAAAGATATTCATGATGAGTAGAGAAGCAGGGCTATCTTACAAAGAAATTGCAGAGGTGCTTGATATCTCCAAAAAAACTGTCGAAAACCATATTGGTATTGCTTTATCTTACCTTAAAGAGCACCTATATAATAACAAGAGTAAGAACTCAGCCTAGAGTATTTTTACTTTATAAAGCACACTTATTATAGAATAATACAAAACCTTTTCAGACAGCAATACATTTTTCTCCCCTTCACTATTGAATAGCAAAGTTTATTTCTAACATCAAAAAAACAATAATAAATTAACATAGGTTTTTTTGAGCGGTTATGAATTGAGCTTATTTTTGCACCATCATATTAACACACTGTCAATTATGTATTACATATACATTATCACTAGCTCTAATCAGGTAAAAGAGTACATTCAAACTGAGGACTTAGAAGAGGCCATTCACTGGACTTTAGGCGCATTATCTACTGTCAACAAAAAAGCCTTTGTCGAGTTTGAAGGTCTAAAAGCAATCATTAATAAACTTAATGTTGCTTTTAAATCCTTCGATCAAAGAACTTTTGAAAAAAATATCTATTTAAACGACTTCAATATTCCTTACAGTGTAAGGTTATGTACTTTACCAACCAATAATCTCATTCAATAACATTATAAATAATTCCCCCCTAATGCTACTTTCCCAATTTAATGGCATATGAGTTGACAAAAAAAGTCAGAAAGCAAGACCTTCTGACTTTAAAATAATTACCAAATTTTTTTATATGTCGCACTTTCAGCTCATAAAATATAACCCTTACTACACTTTATGCTATGCTTTTGCATAGTTATACACTTAGGGTTATTGCATAATTACTTAACCTTTTATTTTCTATTAAGAATAATGACATGTCTATGAAAATTATTTAATAGCTACATTCGATTCTTTTCTTATTACTTATAATATGTAACCTCAAAGCTAAATGGACACCTTGAGTCTTAAGGCATATCTTCCTTCTCATTTTCAATAATTTCCATTTTTGATGATTGTCAAATAATAAAGTCTATCTTCTGCCATAAGAACAATTGCCTTAATCAATAAAAAAGTTCATCTCCATACGAATGAAGATGAACCACAATTATCTATTTAAATTCTCATTTTTTAAGACAAAACACCTCATCAGTTTTCCAAAAACATATAATGTGTACCTTTCTGTTTTTATCCAATCACAACACTTCTATTTGAATGTCTGATTAGTGTTCTATTCATGGCCGTCACTGCCTCTGTAAGTGCCATAAGCTGGTTTTCAATCTGGATAAGATTAAAGTCCCCTTCATTATCTTGCGAAAAAAGACTGGAGCCAATTCCAACACAGTGAGCGCCTTTATTAAGCCAGTGTGTCACCACTTCCTTATTTGGCTCCACTCCTCCTGTAGGCATAATACTGCTCCAAGGGCATGGCCCCTTCACTGCCTTTATAAACTTTAATCCTCCTACCTGTTCAGCAGGAAATATCTTGACCACTTCCGCTCCTATAGATTCTGCTTCCGAAATTTCGGTGAGTGTTCCACACCCTGGAACCCAGGCTACTTTCCGCCTGTTACATACCTTCGCTACCTCAGGGTTCATAATTGGAGAAACAATAAAGTTTGCTCCAAGCTGAAGATATAAAGCAGCAGTGGCTGGATCGACAATTGAACCAATCCCCAATACCATTTCAGGCAACTCAATAGCTGCAAAACGGACTAGTTCCTCGAAGGTTTTGTGGGCAAAATCTCCTCGGTTTGTAAATTCAAAAACACGAATTCCTGCATGGTAGCAGACTTTGAGAATTGAAATACAGATAGCGGGGTCAGGGTGGTAAAATACAGGTACTATACCTGTTTCATACATCTTAGTAACCACTTCAATCCGGCTAAAATTCGCCATTATATTTAGCTTTATAGGTTGAACATTAACGAGCTATTCGTCCTGCATCATGATGGCCTTTGCAAAGCTGTTCTATCTCTTGTAATCCCGCCAGATTGATATCTCCTGGTATCGTGTGTTTCAAGCAAGAAGCTGCTGCTGCAAAGTCTATGATATACTGGTAGTTTTCTGAGTAGGTAAGCATGCCATGAATCAGGCCAGCCATAAAAGCATCTCCACCTCCAACACGGTCAACCATTACGGGCATGTCATATACCATTGACCGATATACTTTATCACCATCTGACAGGACGCCAGCAATACTGTTATGAGAAGCTGAATAGGATTTCCGCAGACTTGTAGCCACCCATTTTACGTCAGGAAAATGCTCCTTGATCCGTACAGGGGTATCCGCATAGTCATCTGTTTTCCCAAACTCAACCCCCAACATAATTCGAGCATCGTCCTTGCCTCCAAGCACGAGATCAGACATGGATACCAATTCGGGCATAATGGAAGCTGGAGACTTTCCATATTGCCAAAGCTTACTCCTGTAATTCAGGTCACATGAAACAACGATTCCCATTTTTTTAGCTGTAGCAATGGCTTCCATACATACTTCTGCCGCAGTGGCTGATAGTCCCGCTGTAATTCCAGACCAATGAAACCACTGACTATGCTGAAATATATCCTCCCAATTGATCATTCCCTTTTCTATTGTCGCCATTCCTGAGAATGCCCTGTCATAGATGACGGATGAATTACGGTGCATGGTTCCTGTCTCCAAAAAATAAGTACCGACCCGTTCGCCACCACTGATTATATAGTCAGTATCTACACCATAAGCAGCCAACTGCGATTTGGCTGCAAGACCTATAGCATTAGTTGGCAGTCTGGAAACAAAACGTGACTTGTGCCCCAAACAGGCAAGAGAAGCAGCTACATTGGCTTCAGCCCCACCATAGTTGGCTTCATAAGTTTTGGCTTGCCTTATCAACTGATGACCTGGTGGAGACAGCCGAAGCAATAATTCCCCAAAACAAATGATATCACTTTTATTTAGCTCCATCTTGTTGCATCACATTAAAAGTAGGTAAATATCCCAGATCGCTTTCTTTTTCAAGATCTAGTTGCTGCTGGCCATTCACCAGTATAAGTTCCTCTGCAACAAATGGCTGATCCAGCACAAGGTCTTCGGCTTTCTGGAAACGGCAATGGTGAACAGTTCCTTTTGGTTCTCCAGTTGTTACCCTTACTTCTGCCGTACTTCCATTGTCAAATAAGGAGTGGCTTAAGTTTAATCCTTGAATACCGTAGAGGTAGAGTGTGGGCAGCTGTCCGTTACCTACCTTGTTAAAGGTACAATGGCTAATGTCTACAACAGGGCCCAGTGTGCTTTCATCCGTTCCTCCCCTGTACAAGTCAATGGCTGCTCCCTTGATGTTTTCAAACAGGTTATTGCTGAAAGCAAGCCTTTCTGCATTGTAGTTACCCTTATCGTCTGTTTCGGCGTGTAAAAGAAATGCTGTGCCTCCCATTGACCTAAAAGTTGAGTTGACAACACGGAGTGAGCTTGCCATACTGGATTTATGCCCTTTCAATACAGCTCCATCAAACTGCTGAAAGCGACAGTTTTCTATCGTCAGTATATAAGGTGCATTAATTGCTTCAGCACTGATTCCTAACTGCCCTTCACTGTTATTGCCTTCCCAATCTATTCCTTCCAACCTCAGCTCACAGGCTTTGGAAATCAATAAACCCTTGTCAGCTTTTATGTTCAATAGGGGACGTTGCTCTCCTTCCTGCTTCCTGATCATTATATCCCTATCAATAATAAGAGATTTGGACAATCTGTAAGTACGAGGCTTAAGCACAATCACATCTCCCTCATTTGACATTTTCAAGGCATCATATAGCTCACTTGTACGCCCTACCAGCCACTCCTTAGGTTGTAGACCAGAAGTTAAACCGTAGTTCCAGCTTGGACCAGTGTTTTCTTTGCTTGGAATAGTAACTGATATTTTTCTGCCATTACGGGAAAGTGCCCCAACCTCTGAACCTTCTCTTATCCCTCCCCTGATATCCCTGTAGCAGCTGTAAACAGTAGTTGCTGCAGAAAGTACAACTGGTTTTTCAGGCTGCAACATTTTGCGCTCTTCCAGCACCTTGATCTTTTCTTGCGAAAACCCTGTTTCGGTCAACATTTCTACACCTGTCCCTATCACATTGTTACTGAAGTCAATCCCTTCCACACTTGATAGCTGGCTAAAAATATGCTTTTCACTTTGGTGAAGAAAAAGGTTGTTAGCCACTGTTGTCTCATCTGGAGCCATGCTTCTTTCCTCATCCGCTCCAACGCCAAACTGTATATGATCACAGTCAATAAAGGTATTGAAAGATATATTGCTTCGCTTAACCTGCATGTATCGGTTCGCTGGAGAGTTGGGCACCCCATTCATCACTGCCAGTGCCGATCGGAAACGGTCTCCCTTGATGCCTTGCAAGTGGTTATTGATGATGGTTTGTCCTTCATTAATCACCCGAATGCCCCCAGTTTGAGGTACGTTGTTACCAAAAAAGTAATTCCCTTCCACCAAGTTGTTATGGCCATGTCTCAGGACTAGCGAACCTTGGCATTCCCAAAAGACATTACCGATAAAGCTGTTTTCACAGGACTTATTTGAGATGACTTCAACCTCTCCATTACAGCGCTCAAAGAAATTATCACGGACTATAGTTCTGGATGGTTCCAAAGAGGTAAAGCTGGTTCCGATACGGACAGTTTCTCCTCCGTTTGAACCAGTCGTGATCCTGTTTGCAAAATGATTGTGATCTATGCTATGATGATTGTTTCTACTTGCTTCGTCCTTTAACCAAACTACTAGTAGCGGACCTACATTTGCTTTTCCGGAAAAGTAATTATGGTCAAGTCTGTTATAGCGACCATGCATGGCGATCCAATTGTCTTTCATAAACCTGTCAGGCTTGTTAAACCCATCAATAACACAATTAGTCACTCGCGAATGAAAAGCCATATGTTGCTTATCTTCCATAAAGGAAATAACAGCATTATCTGGCGAATAGCCATTAGTAAATACAAGCCCTGATACGATCAGGTACTCTCCCGAAAGCTTCAAATTAGACGCTCCTTCAAGTGTCACCTTTCCATTGGTTTGGGCCCTAAGGATAATCGGATGCTGAGCTGTACCTTTTCCCTTAAAAGAAAGCTGGGCATCCTTCCATACACCATTTCCCAATGTGACGGTATCCCCTGGACTCAATTCAGGCAGTGCTTTGTATTCTTCTATGTTTTTCACTTGGTATTCATGCGCTGAAAGACCAAGGCTGGCTGAGAGCGCTACCAGTAACAGCAGACTCTTCAATATATTTATATGCATATCTTTGATAAGTTTATGGCTGGAAAAAAGTGCCGGCTTATCATAAGCCGGCTTATCAATTACTGTTGGTAGCCTGGATTCTGTACAAGTTTACCTTTACTTAACAGAATTTCAGATCTTGGAATAGCATATAGTAGCTTATAGTCCTCTATCAAGGCACTTATTCCTTCTCCTTCCAGGTGGGTTCTCATGATATTTACAGCATTGCCATAGCGAAGTAGGTCAAACCAACGATGCCCTTCAAATGCCAGTTCCACGCGACGCTCATCCCTGATTGCATCCCGCAGCTCTGCCTGAGATGCCACTGTCACAGGAGCCAGTCCAGCTCTTTCTCTGATCTCGTTAAGGTACTGTGTTGCCTGAGCATCCATTGGTGAAAGTTCATTAGCCAGTTCAGCATAAAGCAGTAGGATGTCCGCATAACGCAAAGCGATCCAGTCAACACCTGACATTTCAGGTGTATTCAAAGAATTAAACTTGTTGATAATCCATTTTTCCTTGGCCTCATCATAGGCAGCTGAAGCTTCAAAACGAACATCATTGTCTTCATAAATATCCATCAACTCTTGGCTCGGACGCACCCCACCAAAGAAGCCATTGGCACTGAATGTATAAGAGAATGTCTGGTGTTCTCCGTTTTGAGCAGCATATCTCACCGCAAAAATAACCTCCTTATTCTGCTCACTTTCAAATACCTCCTTGTAGTTATCCATCAATGAAAACTGACCACTTCCTATAATGTCACTTAGCAGCTGCTTTGCCTCCACTTCCTTTCCTCCCATCGTGATTAGTACCTTAGCCAGAATGCCTTTGGCAGCAAACTGTGTTGCCCTGCCTGCTTCGCTGGAAGCATACTTTTCCGGTAACATTGAGATTGCATCTTTCAGATCAGCTTCAATTGCCGTATATATTTCTGACGGTGTACTATTACTGAACTTTTCAGCGTCATCATACTGAATGGTTTCCAACACCAACGGCACATTACCAAAGAGTCTGACCAGCTTGAAGTAAGTGTAAGCTCTCAGGAACTTAGCTTCCCCTTCCAGCTGACTTCTCAGACCATCATCCGTTACATTTCCTACATACTTCAGTACTGTATTGGCTCTAGCAATTACATCATAAGCACTGGTCCAGTAACTTGCTGAGAAGGGGCTGCTTTCATCATCGCTGAAATTGTCCACAAAACCGTAAGTTCCCTCCAGTGAGCTTGGATAAGCATTATCATCTCGCAGTCCTTCCAAAATCCAAGCCTCATCAGTCAACACTTGCAAACCGCTGTAAACGGACAGAACAGCTGATTCAATCTCCTCGTCGGTTTCATAAAACTTGTTATCCGTAATGCTTGAGAGTGGTTTAAGCTCCAACTGCTCTTCGCATGCCGAAAATATCAGTAGGCAAACAATGCCCAGTATATATCTTTTTTTCATGGTTGTTCATTTAAAGGTTAAGCAAAGGGGTTCTCTGTTTTGTTCCTGACTAAAAGTCCAGTGTGATCCCTGCCGAGTAGGTTTTAGCCAATGGGTTAGCACCACGCTGGTAACCGTACAGCAGTGGAGAATCTGTGTACTGATTGATTCCTTCTGGATTTAGGGAAGTATAGTTGTCAGCTGCCAAATAGATCAGATTGCTACCAGAGAAATAAACACGGGCCTTGCGGATAAACTTGTTAACCGGAATGTTATACCCTATGGTCAGGTTACGTAGTGCGATATAAGAAGCATCCTGAACATGGTAATCTGTCAGGGATTTTAGCGCCACTTGGTCCCTTGTCTCAGCAGGTAAGTCCAATGCATTGTCATCGCCTTTCCACTGTGTCTCATAGTAATAAGGGTCAAGATTGAATACAGAAGCACCTTCTGATCCTTGGAAAGTAAAGCTCAAATCTAGGTTCTTGTAGCGTACATTGTTTGTGATACCCCAAGTGAAGTCAGGGAATGGTTTTCCTAAAGGCACCTTGTCTGCTTCCGTGATCTTCCCGTCACCATCCAGATCTTCCACATACACGCTTAGCGACTCTACACCAATTGGCCAGTAAACATTCATCTCCTCTTCACTCAATTCGCTTTTCATTTTGTATCCATAGAATTGAACAATCGGTTCGCCTACTCTTGTGATAAAGTCATTAGGGCGTTTAGGGTCAACCGTCTGAATCAGGACATCATCCCCTCCAAACTCCAGTAGCTCATTTCTGGTAGTGGCAAATGTCAGGCTTGAGCTCCAAGAGAAATCAGCTTTTTGAATATTGACAGTTGTAAGCTCCAATTCAATACCTGTATTTTTCACCTTACCTTGATTGACCCAAAGGCTTGTGAAACCTGTTACTGATGGGATAGGAAGTTCCAGCAGCAACTGGTCAGAAGTCGCATCGTAGTAGTCAAATCCCATAATGAATCGATCATTGAATAGACCCAGATCAAATCCGGCATCAAACTCAAACGTTCTTTCCCAACTCAATGAAGGGTTCCCAAGGTTTGTTTGCTTGTAACCACTTACAATGGCATCATCGCCCAGTACATAATTAGAAGGCCCAATGTTAGCCAGATATCCGTAGTTCGGAATACCATTGTTACCTGTAGCGCCATAACTTACACGTAGTTTCAGGTCGCTGACCAATGGCTTAATCCCTGCCATGAAATTCTCTTCCGTCACTCTCCATCCTGCCGATACAGAAGGGAAGAAACCATACTTGTTGGCTGGACCAAATCGGGAGCTACCGTCCCATCGTATACTGGCTGAGAGCAGGTACTTGCCCTTATAAGCATAACTAGCTCTTGACAAATAAGACATCAATACATGTTCCGATCCAGAAGTCTCACCTCCTATAATGGTACCCGCATTCAGGGTCTTGATCTTATCCGTAAGGAAGTTGTTAGCTTCCACTTCTGATTCCTTTATCTGCGTTTTTTGGTAAGTGAAACCAGCCAATGCATCAATGGAATGATTCCCAAACTCCTTGCTGTAGGTTAGAATATTCTCATTCAGCATATCTATGACACGCTGCCCATTGTAAGAAGCTTCTGTTGCCGCCTGACCGTTACGATGTGCCCATGAGTTCTGGTAGGTAGTGCGGTCTCGCTGAGTAGCGTATACACCAATGGAAGTCTTAAAATCCATTCCTTCCATCAGGTTCAGTTTAAGGTTCGTATTGAAGAACCCTCTGAGTTTCTGCTCATTCTTTTCTCTACCCGTCAGCTTGGCATAACCATTCACATTACTGGTATTTGAAAGGCTTTGCCCATAAACATCTCTGAAATCATTCTCCATTGCCAATTCTCCTTCAGTTTTCCCTGTCAGCTCTGCAGTTTCTGCTGTATGCCATACCGGTAACCAAGGAGAGTTTCTCAATACATCATGAATCCCTACATTGATGCGATCATTATTGGTAAAAGACGGGTTAATATTGAAACCCATTTCCAAACGGTCACTCAACTTTGTTTGCAGTTTTACACGCATGGCAAACTTCTCGTAGTTATCTGCCAGCATAATGCCCTGCTCACTAAAATAAGAGCCCGAAACATAATAGTTGGTCTTGCCTGAGCTACCCGAAACACTCAACTGATAGTTCTGTGTCTTTCCAGCTCTCATCGTAGCATCCTGCCAGTCAGTAGCAGTCCCCAATTGCTCCATAGCATCAAGCCTTGCCTGATCCTTGTCACTTACATTACTTTTTGTCGCCACATACTCCAACCAAGATTGAGGAGAATAAAGATCTATTGAAAGTGCTGGTGTCTTCATACCCACATTGGATCGGAAAGAAATGTCCATCTTGTCCTTACCTCCACTTTTGGTCGTTATCATAATTACACCATTGGCTCCTCTAGATCCATAAATAGCAGCTGAAGCAGCATCCTTTAGCACTTCAATAGAAGCTACATCATTCATATCAATACCAGAAAGGTCATCTGGAATTGGGTAACCATCCACTACAATCAACGGGCCTTTCCCTGCATTGATCGTTGACATTCCCCGTACCTGTATATAAGGAGAAGAACCTGCTTCACCGTTGGTGTTCTGGATCTGTAAACCTGCTAGCTGTCCATAAAGTGCCTGATCTACCCGTGATACTGGAATATCTGCCAATCCTTCATTCTTGATCTTGGCAACAGCACCAGTAAGGTGAGACTTTTTCTGTACACCATAACCGACTACCACGATCTCATCCAGCAATTCATCATTGACTGCCATAGAAAGATCAAGCTTAGTTTTGTTACTCACATCCTGCTCTACGGTCATGTAACCAATGTAAGAAATAACCAGTTTGTCCGATGCATTGACATTCAGGCTGAACTTACCATTCAAGTCAGTGACAGTACCTTTAGTTGTACCTTTTACCAGCACTGAAACACCTGGCATCGACTGCCCATTCTCATCGGTGATGGTTCCACTAATGATACGCTCCTGTGCCCAAAGGGAGAGGGGAAGCAAAAGCGTCAGTAGCAATATTAATATCTGTTTCATTTTCATATGGATTGGGTTCTACTTTTTCACATTGAATAAAGATGTTATACCTCTTTGCTGCAGCATGTTTCAAAAGTAGTATTAGTGTACTTATTACACTGTAAATTCAGCACTGACAATTAACAATCAGTTCCATTTATATGTCAATTTTAGCTATTTGTATGTAATTTATGTACAAATTACACTTTGTATACTTCAATCAACGAAGAAAAAAGTTCTTTTGTAATGACACACTTGCTATCAATGGCAAGAAAAAATAGCTACTAAACAAACTAACATATGCCCTACATTTTACGACAGTTGCTAAAGACTATATTACTATTGCCAATCATTGGTTTCATCATTTCAAGCTGTTTTGCACAGGTTCCTTATTCTATTTCTCATTATTCTGTAGAAGAAGGTCTCGCACAAAGCACTGTATATGCCATTGCACAGGATCAGCAAGGATTTATGTGGTTTGGAACCAGAGGTGGCGGACTCAACCGCTTTGACGGAAAGGATTTCGTTCACTACATGCATGTTCCCCAAGATTCCAGTACTATCCCACACAATATTGTCACAGCTCTTTCAATTGGGGCTAACCATCAGATATGGGTTGGTACAGCCAATGGCATTTGCCAGTTTGATATCAAAAGTGAAACAAGCAGACCCTATCCTGAAACGATGCTTGAAAATGGGAAGGAGAATTTTACCAATTGCCTTTTCAGGGACAGCAAGGGTCACCTATTTGCTGGCACTAACAATGGACTGATGATATACAACAATCAAACAGACCATTTTGAACTGCTTGCCAACGAGTCAAGTAATGTGAGGGCCATAGCCGAAGACAGCAAAGGAAATATTTGGTACACCAGTACCTACAAGGGATTGGTTTGTTATAATCCCAGCACGCAAGAAAGCACTACCTTCCAATCAGAAAGCAATAATACTGAAGGATTGAATGGCTCTAACTTACTCACGGTAGCTGTCGACTTTAATGATCACATTTGGGTAGGTACCCGCAGTGCCGGAATCAGTGTACTGGAAGACCCTGCCAATAAAAAGTTCAGGCATTACCGGAAAGGTACCCTGCCTTCAGATGACGTGCGGGTGATCGTTCAGGACCAGCATAAAAACCTGTGGATTGGCACCAAGGAAGGGGTAGCCCGTTATGACCATTTTGACAAGACTTTTCAGGTCTTCAAACAGGGCAATGGACTCACCAACACACTTAGTCAAAACTCTGTTTACTCCATTTTTGAAGACAACAAGCAAAATATGTGGGTAGGCACATGGAGTGGCGGTGTGAATTTCTTCTCAACCAATGCCCGTAAGTTTTATCCCATCACACACTTCGATACATCCACAGGATTGGCATTTTTCGGTTCTGTCAGCTCGTTCTGGGCAGACTCCTCCAGCGTACTGATAGGAACGGAAGGTAATGGATTGATTAGGAAAAATGGTGAACAATATAACATCATTAAGCCCAACGGTAACCGCTCAGAAAGCATCTTACATCCTCATGTAAAAGCATTGATGAAAGATAGTAATGGAAACCTTTGGGTGGGACAGTACAAAGGATTAAGCAGACAAGATGCCCAAACGAAACGATTCACCCACCTACTTGAAAATGAAGGCATATATAGCATTACAGAATACCCAAAAGGCAAAGTATGGGTCAGCTGTTCACGCTCCATTTACCTGATTGAAAACGGGAAGATAAGTGCCCATTACAATTACGAAAACGGGAACTTGCATGAGTCTTATAACCGAGGGGGTGTTTTTCATATCAGCCACCTTGGGGAAATATGGGTCGGGTCACAAAACGGACTACTCAAATACAATCCAAGAGACGATATATTTGAGACTTTTACACCTTCCAAACAGTCCTATTTTAACAGTTTCGTCTATAGTATTGCGGAAGATCAGGAAAACAGGCTTTGGGTTGGGACACAAAACGGACTATATGGACTCAATACCAAAGATAGCACCTTGGTACACTATTCAACTGCTGAAGGGCTTTCGAGTCACATTATCAACGGACTGGTATATGATGATCGAGAAAATGCCCTTTGGATCAGTACAGCCAAAGGCATTAACCAACTGATGATCAATACCGGAAAGGTCAATGCATTTTACAGCAGCGAAGGCTTGCAAGGTGATGAGTTCAACCGGAATGCCTGCTTTCAGGCATCAGACGACAATATTTACTTCGGTGGCACGAACGGCTTCAATGTTTTCCGTCCTTATGAGATTGCCATCAACCACAAAGCACCCAATGTGATTCTTAACAAGATTTCCTTTTTGGGAAACAAAAGCATTGACAAGCAGGAATCCCTCAAACTGATGGACAAGGAGTCAATCAGTATCCAATACGGTCAAGCCATATTGGCCATTGATTATACAGCCATCAATTACAGCCAACCTGAACAGGTCACATACGCCATCAGGATGAAAGGATATATTGATGACTGGCTCTACCTTGATAAGCAACGGACTGCCAACTTTGCCCGCCTGTCTCCAGGAAACTATAATTTTGAGGTAAAGGCAGCCAACGAAGATGGTGTATGGGGTGAAGCAACGGTACTTGCCATCGAAATTTTGCCGCCCTTATGGCGATCATGGTGGGCTAATCTCCTCTACCTGCTGCTGGCAGCCATTATGGTTCAGCTGGTTTATAAGGAAATGAGGGTACGCAAGCAATTCAAAGAAGACCTGTTGGTTGAAAAGATGGACAAGGAAAAAGTGTCCCACATCAACCAATTGAAAATCAACTTTTTCACAAACATTTCCCATGAACTACGGACACCACTATCACTGATCATAGGACCGTTGGATAGACTGATCAGAAAAGGTGAATCGATACCTGCTGACCACGAGTACCTGAAACTGATGCTCAAGAATGCCAAACAACTGATGCAATTGGTCGACGAACTGCTGGAATTCCGAAAAATACAAAGCAGCAAGCAGCCTTTGCGCATACAACAGGTAAAGGCAGTGGATTTTCTCAAGGAGTTATGCCTTGCCTTTGAAGCAAGGGCTGAAAGCAAAAAAATAGCACTAGAGGTTTTGGGTGAAAGTGATATATCACTATGGCTCGATAAAGGTAAAATCCAGAAAGTGATTCAAAACCTAGTTGGCAATGCCTTCAAGTTCACACCCGAAGGAGGTCGCATCCAAGTCATGGTGGAAGATACAGGGGAAAATGTGCTGCTTCGGGTGTTTGATACGGGAAAAGGTATGAGCGAAGTAATGCAACAACGAGTTTTTGAATACTATTCCCAAGAGCAAAGCACACTGGTAGAAGAAAAAGGGTTTGGCATTGGCATGGCACTAACCAAAGAGCTGGTGGAACTTCATCATGGGAGTATCACCGTATCCAGTGAAGAAGGAAAAGGAACTACCTTTTGCATTTCATTACCAAAAGGGAAAACCCACTTTGCGGATGAGGAACTGGCACAAGAAACTCATACCGTAAAGGTTCAGGAAACCTTGGAGCCTCTCGGTACAGAGGGTAAGAAAACACTGCTACTAGCTGATGACAATGCTGAATTCAGAACGTTTATGAAAAGCGGACTTGAGGAAGATTTCCAAATAGTAGAAGCTTCAGACGGGGCTGAAGCATTTGAGCTAGCCAAAACACATTTGCCTGACATCATCCTGACAGATATCATGATGCCAGAGACAGATGGATATGCACTCTGCAGCATGGTAAAAGAGCATAAGAAAACCAATCATATCCCTGTCGTAATGCTTTCTGCCAAAAATGCGACTGAAAGCCGTAAGATAGCATTGCAAAATGGGGCTGATGCTTATGTATCAAAACCATTTGATTGGGAACATTTGACCCTGACCTTACAGACGACTATCCAGAAGTACTACCAGATCCGGAGAAGCTATCTGAAGGACCTGCTCTCTGAAGAGGAACAACATGCTGATGAGGTATCTGAAGAGGATAAATTTTCTATAGAAGTGAAACGAATCATGGAAGAATACTTGAGTGATCCTGATCTTTCTGTAGACACCTTCTGCAAAGAAATCGGTATGAGTCGCTCCAACCTCAATATCCGATTCAAGCACGTTATGGAAAGACCTCCCAGTGAGTATATCAAGTACTATCGCATGCAAAAAGCAGCCGCTCTGCTATCCACTGGCAAGCACAGCGTAATTGAGGTGGTGTACAGTGTTGGGTTCAAGTCACCTTCCTATTTCACCAAGTGCTTCAAGGAACATTTCGGTTCGCTTCCTTCTGAATTTGTGGAAGCAAGCAGCCTGCATTAACTCTCTTTACATTCCCCTTTCAATAGCCATTTCGACCTATATAGAGGTTGAAATGGCTATTTTTTATATACAATTGAACAATTCTTACAGCCTCCCCTCTCTCCCTTTCTACCATCTCATTCAATTCTGACAGTTCAGGAAACCGATCATGGATAGATTTGCAACAACAAGGATTCCTGAAAAGGCTTCTAGTATTTTTTAAACCCAATTATAAAACCGATAAACAGTAAAAAATATGGACGTTAAAACAAATAGCGAAGTATTTATCAATGGTGCTACACAAGCATGGCAAACATTAGAAGATGGACTAAAAAGGCAGTTCCTTGGCTATGATGACCAGCTAATGATGGTGAAAGTTACCTTCAAGAAAGGAGGAATCGGTCAGCTCCACAAGCACTACCATTCACAAACCACCTACGTGGTGGGAGGAAAGTTTGAGGTAACTATTGGAGACAAGAAGCAAGTACTAGAGGCTGGCGATGCCTTTTATGCTCCTCCCAATGTGATACACGGTGCTGTATGTCTGGAAGACGGCATGCTCATCGATGTGTTCAGCCCTGCCCGTGAGGACTTCCTTACACCCTGATTTTTAACCTTAAATACCAAAACCATGAAAGTGAAAGGACTTAGATGGTGGGTAACCAGCCTTGTCAGCCTGGCGACTGTCATTAATTATATCGACAGAAATGCTTTGGCAATCATGTGGCCTCAGGTAGCGGAAGACCTGAACATGACCAAGGATGACTACGCTTTGCTGATTACCTGCTTTATGATTGCCTATGCCATAGGGCAGTCAGCTTCTGGAAAACTGTTTGACAAGATCGGTACACGTATGGGATTCGTCGTTTCCATTTTGATATGGTCGGTTTCCATCGGTTTACATACGCTTGTAAGAGGTATCGCCAGCTTAGGGTTATTACGTGGTACGCTCGCTCTGGGAGAAGCCGGTAACTGGCCTGGCGCCACCAAGGCGAATGCAGAGTGGTTTCCAGTCAAGGAACGTGCTACTGCACAGGGCATCTTCAATGCGGGAGCTTCTGCAGGTGCCATCATTTCTGCACCGCTGATTGCATTGCTCTTCTCAACGATAGGGTGGCGATTCACCTTCCTTATAATTAGTGTATTGGGAATGCTATGGATTATCCCTTGGCTGATGCTTTACAAGAGCTCCCCCAACAAGCACCCCTGGATTACGAAGAAAGAACAGGAAACCATTCTGGATGGACAGCCCAACGAACAACAAGATGCATCCCCATCCCTAAGTTGGAAAGAACTGCTTGCGATGAGGCAAAGCTGGGCAGTGATTCTGTCACGTTTTTTCCTTGATCCTATCTGGTGGCTGTTTGTATCGTGGCTTCCCATTTACTTGGCTGACCAGTTCGGCTTCAATATCAAGGAGATAGGTATGTTTGCCTGGGTACCGTACGTCGGGGCTGCATTGGGAAGTATTGCAGGAGGGCTATTTGCCGGAAAACTGATCAGGTCTGGCAGAGGGGTTAATTTCTCCCGAAAGATGACAGTCATACTGGGAGGTACCTTGATGCTACCATCATTGTTGGCAACTGCCTATGCTTCCACTCCCTTGATGGCTGTAATACTTATTGCTGTCATCCTGTTTGGCTTCCAGTTCGCTATCAGCAACATACAAACTTTACCAAGCGACTTTATGTCGGGCAAGTCTGTTGGCTCGCTGGCAGGTTTGGGTGGTACAGCAGCCGTGGTAGGAGTGCTTATTACCACTTGGTTGGTGCCTGTCATCACACAGGACTCTTACGTACCCTTCTTTGTACTAGGCGCTATGCTAGTTCCACTTGGTATACTGTCAGTATTTATAGGTGGAAATATAGATGCAATCCAAACCAATGAGAAAGAAGTCAGCAAACATGCTCAAGCCTCATAAATCAAAATCATTTACCGATAAACAATTAACAAGATGAACATGAAAGGAAAAGTAGCCATCGTAACTGGTGGCGCAAGAGATATTGGCCGCGCTATATCTATCAAACTAGCTTCACTAGGTGTAAAAGTAGTGGTGAATTACTACAATAACCCAGAAGAAGCCCAAGAAACAATAGAGATGATCAAGGAAGCTGGTGGAGAAGCTATTGCCGTACAAGGCGATATGACCAAGAATACCGATATACTAACCTTGGTTTCAGAAACGGTGAATACATATGGCGATCAGATCCATATACTGGTCAATGTGGCAGGCGGACTGGTTGCCCGCAAAACAATAGAGGAAATGGATGAAGCATTCTGGGACAATATGATGACGCTGAACCTCAAGACGGTATTCATGGTAACCAAAGCTGTCAAGCCTTATATGCCCCAAGGCAGTTCCATTGTCAACTTTGCCTCTCAGGCTGGCCGCGATGGTGGCGGACCGGGAGCTGCAGCCTATGCAACTGCCAAAGGCGCTGTGATGACCTACACCCGTGCCTTGGCAAAAGAATTTGGACCGCAACAGATCAGGGTCAATGCACTTTGCCCTGGTATGATCAGCACCACTTTTCACGATACCTTCACTAAGGACGAAGTGCGTACCAAGGTAGCTGCCTCTACTCCACTTAGAAGGGAAGGAGAAGCCAGAGAGGTGGCTGACCTAGTCGCTTATCTTGCCTCTGAGGAATCTTCATTCCTGACGGGCAATAACATTGATATCAACGGAGGGCTTTGCTTCTCCTGATTTGATTGACAGCTGAATTTTCCACTGCCCACCATGGGCAGTGGTTTGCTTTACCATCCAATTATCCCTATACATCATTCATTTCATTCTGCCAGCCATTACTACTCTATTACCTGAATACTTACTGAGAAATAATTATTAAAAATTTTCTTAACCACAGACACGCATCTGTACTATTTACCTTTACCAAAACAATTCATGAAACAACCAATTTTATGGCTACTCACCATGGTAGGCATCCTGATTTCGTATGTCTCACAAGCAGCAACTTTTACGGTTTCCAATGCTTCCCAGCTCAACAGTGCCATTGGAAGTGCACAGCCCGGTGACACTATCGTCATGACCGATGGTATTTGGACTAATCTAAACATCGTATTTGATGCCAATGGTACCTCTTCCAGCTCCATTACCCTCAAGGCTGCTACACTTGGGCAGGTCTTTATTGAAGGTACTTCAAGCCTGAGAATCGGAGGAGACTACCTTACAGTGGAAGGACTGGTCTTCAGAAATGGACAAACTGCTTCAGGTGCCATTATTGAATTCAAGTCTGGCAGTACAACCGCCAACCACAGCCGGCTTACCCAATGTGCCATCATTGACTTTAACAGCGGTAGTGCTGACCAGAAATGGGTTTCGCTCTACGGCAGTCAAAACCGGGTAGACCATTGCCAATTCAAAGGTAAGACAGACGGAGGCACCCTCCTGGTGGTTTGGTTGGACGGTACAGTTCCTAATCACCAAATTGATCACAACCAGTTTACAGACCGTGCTATACTGGGTGCCAATGGCGGTGAGATTCTCCGTATTGGGGACAGCTCCACTTCTATGCAGAATGCCAATACGCTGGTGGAGTACAACTACTTTGCAAACTGTGACGGAGAAATTGAAATCATCTCCAACAAGTCAGGCAATAATGTGTACCGCCATAATACCTTTTACAACAATGATGGACAACTGACACTCAGACATGGAAACGGCTGTACGGTAGATGGCAATTACTTCTTCGGTAATGGGAAATCCGGCTCTTCTGGTGTCAGGATTATCGGGGAAAACCATACCGTCATCAACAACTACTTCCAGGACCTGAACAGTACCAGTAACCTACGGGGAGCCATTACAGTAATGGGAGGTATTGTTGATTCACCACTTAACCGATACTTCGCAGCCAAGAACTGTCTGGTTGCCCACAATACGATTGTCAACTGCAAAGCACCTTTTGTCATCGGCTCTGATAAAGCCACCAGCGGAGAAGTATATGAAGCCCCATCAGACAATGACTTCTACAACAATGTGATCTACGACAACGGCAGCGTTACCCAAGCCAGCCAAGTGGTGGATCTGGAAAAGCCAAGTTCCACCTTTTCCGGTCATGTGTATGCTGGCAATGTGTACTACGGCATCAGTACCCTTGCCAACGGTACATTCTCGACATCAGGCTGGAGCAATACCAATCCCAACCTTTCTTCAGCCAGTACAACCGATGGCTACACTTGGTTCAAGATCACTTCAAGTAGTACAGCACTGATTAATACAGCGGTAGGTAATCTGGTTACCAAGGATATGGAAGGGCAAAACCGAACCACTCCTGACACTGGTGCCGATGAGTTTGCCACCGGCAGTGTGGATCCTGAGGCAACGCCGGCGTCTGCCACTTCCGCTGGTCCATGCTGGTTGACAGGTGACTCCTGCAACGAAACCCCGATTGACAACCTGAGTGTCTCTCCATCAACGCTATCTTTTGGTTCAGCAGCTGGCAGCAATACCCTCTCTGTATTTTCCAATACATCATGGACAGTAACAGACAATCAGGCATGGATCAGCATAAGCAGCGGCAGTGGGTCAGGTAATGGCAACATCACGATTTCAGTTACAGAAAATACCTCAACCAGCAGTCGGTCAGGGACTGTCACTGTGACGGCAGGGACATTGTCAGAAACCATCTCTGTGTCACAAAGTGGCGAAGCACCCGAAGATGGCAGCGATGAAATATGGTTAGAATCGGAATGCGGAACGGTGGGAAGTGCTTGGGAAATTCTGTCTGACGGCAATGCATCCAACGGTGAGTATGCCAAAGTAAAGGCTGGATTCAAGAGTACCAGCTCGACTCCTACCGGCACAGACGACCAGATTGCGATGAGCTTCAATGTCACCACTGCCGACGATTACTACATTGTAGCCAGAACCACTGCCAGCAGCGGCAGCGATGATTCGTTCTGGGTTAAGGTAGATGGTGGCAACTGGATATCCTGGAGCAATGTACCCCAAACAGCATGGACATGGTCCAAAGTAAATATTGGTGGTACCGACCTTGTTGTAAATCTCTCTGCAGGTTCCCATACGCTTTACTTTGCATACCGGGAATCGGGCGCCATTCTGGACAAGATTGTTCTGAATACCGATGGCACTTTACCTTCCGGAACAGGCAGTGCTGCCAGCAACTGTGGTGGTAGTGGCAGCTCCGAATCACAGCTTCCCATCTCTTCCGTATCCGCCAGCAGTGACGATGGCAACCTACCTGCCAATACCCTTGACGGTGACTTGGCTACCCGCTGGTCTGCACAAGGTGAAGGTGAATGGGTCAAATACGACCTGGGTAGCATTGAATTGGTTTCAAAAGTGAAAATCGCATTCCATAAAGGGAATGAGCGGATTACCTCTTTTGACATTGCTGTTTCCTCGGACAATTCCAACTGGACCAATGTAATCACCAATCAGGATGCCAGCGGCAATACCTTACAGTTGGAAGAGTTTGACATCGTGGATTCCAATGCCCGTTATATCAGAATCACAGGACATGGCAATTCCTCAAATGATTGGAATAGCCTGACAGAAGTGGAAATCTGGGGTGGAAATGCTGGCAGTCGACTTGCTGCAAATACAACTGAAAGCTTGTCGACCTCATTCGGGTTATATCCCAACCCTGCAAGTGACATCTTAACGCTTCAGATGGAGAATGACGCCAGAGGAACCATTTCCGTTATGCTGTATGATCTGACAGGAAAACAACTTTTTCAAAAGTTGTTTGAAAAGGAAACTGACCAGCTGATTCAAGACATCCCACTTCCCAAGGTACAACCTGGTCTCTACCTTTTCAGGATTGAAGGCAGTGGCATAAAACAACAAGTGACCTCCATACTGATACGTTAAAGTTGATTTGACCAGATCAAGTAAAAGGGCTTATCCAAATGTAGGATAGCCCTTTTTATATGCATTAAAGGTGCTTGTACACAAAATTGACAGATAAAAAGACAATTCTTTTAGTTATCAATGTCCAGATTGACACCATTCCCTGTAATGCTGTTACCTATCCACCCGGCTGCTCTTTTAAATTTGGTAATCAACTACATTACCCAACCAAACACCAATGAACATGCACAAAGCAATCAACATACTACTGATACTTTTAGCTTTTAGTCTGATGGCAAATGCGCAGCATCCAAACCTTATTCTGACCCAACAAGCAGTAAAGGAAATCCGTGGGTCACTCGGAAAGTACCCCCTGCTGGACCAGACAGTGGAAAACTACCAAAATAAGCTTAAACAAGCCTTGGAAACGGATATACTAGTACCAGTACCCAAAGATCCGGGCGGTGGCTATACACATGAAAAGCACAAACAGAATGGCAAGGAGCTTTATATGGCTGGTATACTTTTTCAGCTGACAGGAGACAAGGTTTATGTTGACTTTGCCCATAGAATGCTAAAACAATATGCGGCACTTTACCCTACCTTACCCCTACATCCGGAACGGAAAAGTAATAACCCAGGCAAACTATTCTGGCAAGGGTTAAACGAAAGTGTATGGCTTGTACAAGTCAGTCAGGCTTATGACTGTATTTATGATGCCCTTTCAGCAAAGGAAAGAGCTTATCTGGAGGAGCATCTTTTCCACCCAATGGTTCAGTTCTTTACAGAGGAGAATGTCCGCAACTTTGATATTGTCCATAACCACGGAACATGGTGTGTAGCAGGGGTCGGGATGATCAGCTATGTGATGGGAGACCTCAAGATGGTTGAAAAGTGTCTCTACAGTACCCGCTTGGATGGATCAGGTGGCTTTATGGCACAACTGGAACAACTATTCTCTCCTGATGGCTATTACACGGAAGGTCCCTATTACCAGCGCTATGCCATGATGCCTTTTATCCTCTTTGCGGAGGCTATCCAAAACAACCAACCAGAAAAATATATCTATCAATTCCGTGATGGCGTCATTGCCAAGGCTTCCAATGCCATTCTGCAACTTACCTATACCAACGGCAGGTTTTTTCCAATCAATGATGCCCTCAAAGAAAAGACCTATCTCACACAGGAAATGATCTGCAATGTAGATATAGCCTACAGCAGGTTCGGACATGCCAATGGCCTACTGAGTATTGCGGAAAAACATGGGGAAGTACTGATCGCCAAAGCGGGATTAGAAGTAGCGAAAGCAGTTGCTGAAGGAAAATCCCAACCGTTCGACTGGCAATCCATTGAGTTGAAAGACGGTGCCAATGGAGACGAAGGCGGTATTGGTATTCTGAGGGCAGGAAGTGCTACAGACCAACTCTGCATACTGATGAAATATGCAGGACAAGGAATGGGGCATGGGCATTTCGATAAGCTCAGTATCAGCATGTTTGACAATAACCAAGAGATTCTTCAGGACTATGGTGCTGCCCGTTTCCTGAATACAGTACAGAAAGAAGGTGGAAGGTACCTGCCCGAAAACAAGACCTGGGCCAAGCAGACTATAGCCCACAATACGTTAGTTGTTGACGGCACTTCTAACTTTGATGGTAATCTGAGAGTAGCTCAACAACAACATGCTGACTGTTTCTTCTTTGAGACAGATAAAATGAATAGTCAAGTAATGAGTGCCAAAGATCATCATGCCTACCCGGGCGTAAAGATGCAACGCACTATTGCCATGCTTCAGGACAGTGAGATGCAAAAACCAATAATTGTAGACCTTTTCAGGGTAAAATCCGACATGGAGCACCAGTATGATGTTCCCTTTTATTATCAGGGACATTTGATTGCCACCAACTTTGAATACAAAGCTTATAAGGACCTGCGCAAGACAATGGGTAGTGACAATGGCTACCAACACCTATGGCTGGAGGCAGAGGCTATCCCTGAACAGGGTAGTGCACAATTTACTTGGCTCAATGATTCCCGTTTCTACACCATTACCACAATCACGGACGCCAATACTCAACTGCTGATGGGAAGGATTGGTGCCAATGATCCGAACTTCAATCTCCGCAATGAACCTTGCCTGATTGTACGGCAGCCAAAAGCAGGCAACCACCTTTTTGCCTCAGTGATTGAGCCACATGGTGTTTTTGACCCTACTTCAGAATACACAGCCCAATCCAGCAGCAAAATCAAGGGAATAGAGGTCATCTCAGATACGGATGATGCCACCATTGTCCGGATTACCTCACAACAGGGCAAACACTTCTTGCTGATGGTCGCCAATGATAAGGCAGAAAAAAATGCGCTACATTCCGTAGACACCCCTAAGCAAACTTATCAATGGACGGGACCTTTTAAGGTGGAAATAGAAAATATGGGTTTGACTCATTAAAACAACGTTACTGCAAAAAAGCATAAAGGACTTGCCATATGACCAGTAAGCATTCAAATGAAATTACTTATTCCTGATATACAGCAAGTCCTTGCTTATTTTCTATCTCATTAATTCCAAAAAGCCTGAAATTGCTAAGCTTTACTATTTGACTTTACCCTCTTCCTTTCTCATCTCTTTTAAAAAGGCTGTGATCTCTTTTGGTTCTGCTCTATTTCTATAATCCGAATCTAAAAAGGCATATACTATTTCACCATTCGTATTTATAATATAGGTTGCTGCTAAAGGAAGCTCATTGGAGGAATCACCATTATGGCTATTAAGATCAAATTTCTCATTGTAGATTTTAGCAACATCATCCGTTAATTTGAATACAACGCCATAGTCTTTTGCCACTTTGTTACCAATATCACTCAATACTTCAAATTCTAAATGATTCTTTTCACTTGTGCTGATAGACTGATCTGGTAATTCAGGTGTAAGAGCAACCAAATTGGCGCCTTGAGCTTTAATGTTAGGCAACTCCTCCTGTAAGTAATGTAGATTGATGTTACAATACGGACACCAACCACCTCTATACCAAACTAATACCACAGGCCCTTTCTGTAAAAGCTCTTGTAATGAAACGTCTTTCCCTAAAGCATTTTTTAATGCAAAACTTGGTGCTACATCTCCTACATTTTTTGCTCTTTTTAGAATACCAGATGCAAAAACGGCATCTAGTCCTTCTTTATATATTCCCTTTGTTTTTGCATCTGCTTTTTTAGCAAAATTCACTTTTCTCTCTTCCAATGCTTGAGTCTGTGATGTGATTTCTTTTTCCATTTTGCTATCTTCTTTTATCGATGACTGGTTATTTGTCTCTGCATTACAAGCAGTCATAACACTTACGAACACATATAAAATTACAATTCCTATATTTCTCATCTATTTTCGTCTTAGAATCAAATTGATATAATCAAGCAATCATTTAAATTACATACACAAATAGGTTAAGACCTAAAAAGCATAAACACCCTGATAAATAATCAATTACCACAACACAAACACTTTCCAATAGTCTGGATTATTTATATATATAAAGCAAAACAAACCTCCTTGCATAAAACTACTTTTGGAAAATAGGTTTATTTCGACCAAGCAAACCCATTAAACGGCTGATCCAATGCTGTCTCAGCAATACGGTTCGTATAGTTACTGATCACTTTCTGTGAAATACCAAGAATAATTTCAAGCAGGTGTTTCTGCTCATATCCTACAACAAAAAATGCCTCCACCTCAGCATCTGTTACATTGCCTCTGTTTCTTGTCAAAGACAGCGTCATTTCATGTAGTATTTGCAATTTTTCAGTAGGCATCTTAGTGCTGTTCCTCAAGGCCTCAGTAATTTCAGTATCTACCTTCATCATATTGGCAATAGCTGTATGGGCTGGTACACAGTAATGGCATGCATGCTCAACATTGATTGTCTGCCATACTACTGTCAACTCCTCTTTATCAAAAGAAGTGTTCATAAATAACTCATGAAGTGATTGATAAGCCTTAAACAGTTCAGGTGACTCTGCCAAAACTCCATGAAGATTAGGAATAAACCCGTTGGCTTTCTGTGAGCCCTCTAACAATGTTTTACTTTTTTCAGGGGCTGTCTCGATGTTGTGAATTTTGAATGATTTCATAACTAGTATTATTTGTTTTAATAACTAAACGATTGTTTAGTTATAGTGTAAAAATTATTCTGATCCATAATTTCTGCTTGTAACGATCCTAATACGTATCAGTTACTTGCGGTGAATTCTCCTAGTCAGAAAAGTATTTAATTAAAGATTTGTAAAAACTTGTTCGATGTAATTGGTTAACTGAACCTGATTAAAGGTTCTAGAGGCAGATGCTAAGCCAAACATAGAAATAAGCAGGTAATCTGCCTGTACATCCAACTGCTGTTGACTGCTCGTAGAGCTCTGAGCAAGCTTGCCTCTGAAAATGCCTCTGATTTCATCCGTAAACTTATAGAGTTCTGCCTTTATTTTCGGGTCAGCATCCTTTCCAATCTCATTGGCTGCATTTGTTATCAGACAACCCTTTCCAGCACCATCTTTTTCTCTTGAAAAAGAGATAAAACCATAGAAATATTGTTTAAGCGCTTCTACACCCTCAGCAGATGCGACCAACTTATCAAGCAGTGGAGTCAGCTTCTGTCTATAGCATTTGATGCTTTCAATAAAGACGCCATTTTTGTTGCCAAAACTAGCATAGATAGAGAATTTATTGATTCCCATTTCCTTCTCAAGTAGTTGCATGGAAGTGGTCTCAAAGCCATTTCTCCAAAAAAGGTTCATGGCTTTTTCAATTACCTCGCTTTCTATATATTCTTTTTTCCTGGCCATATTCTTCTGTTGAATACAAAACTAACCAACCGTTTAGTAAAAAGCAAATACACTTCTATCATCTCCTCTAATCCTATGTGTGATGGAAAGAAAAGCCTCTTATATTTGTACACAGGAAAAAAACAGATACGTGAATACAGACCAGCAGCTTATAGAAGCGATTGCAAAAGGCGACACGGATGCCCTTCAGAACTTGTATGATCGGTATGCTGCAAAAGTGTACAATACAGCACTGAGCTACGTCAAAAATGTACCGGAAGCAGAAGAAATCACTCAGGATGTATTCCTAAAAATCTGCAAAGCAGCCCATAAATTTGAGGGCAATTCCACTGTCAGTACTTGGATTTACCGCATTGCCATTAATACGGCCTTGAGTACAGTCAAACGGAAGAAACGTTTTGCTTTCCTGCAATTTGGTAAGGAAGACACAACCTACACAGATTTTGAACATCCTGGTGTCAGTATGGAGAAAAAGGAAGAAGCCAAGATGCTCTATCGTGTCATTGATGGACTACCTGACAACCAAAAAACAGCCTTTATCCTCAGCTATATCGAGGAGCTACCTCGTCAGGAAGTAGCGGACGTGATGGAAATCTCACTCAAAGCCACAGAATCTTTACTTCAACGCGCCAAAAAATCATTGCGGGAGCGGTTGACTAAATTGTATCCTAACCGAAGGAATTCTGAAAAGTAAGTGTCTAAATAGGAAAAATATGAAATCAGAAAATGACTGGAGAGAGCAAGTGCTCAATAGCATGAAAGACAGTCAACGTGCCCAACCAAACAAGGCTTTGTTTGGTAAAATTGAAAGCAGGTGGAATGCAATGCAACAGCCTGTATCTTCCTCTGAACTTAGGAGGATGATGGTCGCTGCTGCCTTGGTCATTTCACTCAACGTTTGGGGTATCCTCCACTTTACCCAAAAACAAGGTAACCAAGAAAGGGTCAGTCCTTATGAGCAGACTACCTTAATTTCCAATTATAACCTGTACGAATAATGTCAAAACTGAAGCTTTACAAGCTGGTTGCAATTCTATTATTGCTTATCAATCTGGGTATGGTCGCCTTTTTTGTTCTCACCAAGCCTGACCACCGACATCCAGGAAGTAGGCCACTCCATATGTTATTACAACTTGACAAGCAGCAGGAGCAGCACTTCCTTACGCTTGCCCATAAACACCAACAAGCCATCAGGGAGATCGACCAGAAGCAACAGGATCTACTCGTACAATATTTTAGTGCCTTGCAGCAGGAAACTACCCCTTCCCAAGAGATTCTAGCAAAAATCCAGATGGAAGAAGGAAAAAAAATTGTACTAACCTACCAACACTTTCATGATGTAAAAACTATGCTTAAACCCTCGCAAAAGCCATTTTTTGACCAATTCATGACAGGAGCACTGGAACATATTTTAGGAGAAAAAGAAAAAAAATCACCACCACCGAAGGATTTCTAAACAAGTAAGGTCTAAAGGAAAAACATTCATCAAAAAACTTAAATCCAATGAATCAAAAAATGTTTTTCCGACTGGGCCTGCTTTCAGCTGCCCTATTCTTTGGGGCATGTGAAAGTGACAACACAGCAGAAAGTACTGATGCTGGTGAACTGCATGCTGCATTTGCGGAGTTTGACAGTAACAACTTCACTATCTACAGGGATGGCGATGAGGTTGTACTGGAATCCAATGGTCTCCCAAACCACACGTCTCCTTACTGGTCCAACACAACAACAAGATCTGCAACAGACCCTATGGGTAGTGCGATCACCACTCCAGCAGCAGAACAGAATCATCCACTTTTTGTGGAACCTACTGTTACAAGCTATGAGCATATGGCACCTGGTAATATCGATGACTTTAACGGCTCTTATACCTTAAGAGTACCCTCCAACCCTGATAAGGCCTCAAACTCTTATGCCACAGGGCTGGGGCCAATCGGTATGGCTGTCAGTGGTGCGATGATCTATAACGATGAAGAAGGCCCTAATGTACCACTGGACGATGCCATCGTATCACTGGACTACACTGCAGCCCATACTGGACCGCAAAGTTACCACTACCACCTTGAACCTAAAGCATGGTCCAATGATGATGAAAATCTGATTGGAATCATGTCTGACGGCTTTTTTCTCTATGGTAGGAAATGCCATGCGACCGGCACCTACCCTACTGACTTAGATGCATCAGGTGGACATACAAGCACTACCCAGCACAATCCGGATAATGAGTATCATTACCACATTATGAATGAGCTGTATCTCAACTCTTTCTATATTCTTTTCCCTGGTGATTTTCAGGGAACACCCAGCAACATCCAATAAATCCGAATCCAATTATGAGAAATATAATGATGGCAGCTATCCTCTCATGGATGGCCAAGCCGGCTTTTGCCTTTACACAACAACTTCCACAGAAAAAAGAAAGTCTCAATGCTGAAGAAATTATGCGGAACAAGGGAGGCAAACTAGAAGTATCAGAGGTTAAAGTATCTCTGAAAAATGATTACAATGAAATTGATCTGGACATAGGCGGTTGCTTCTCCAATTTGGAAACCAAAAATGCACTGAAGCCTGAGAATGGTCATCTACCAAAAAGGTAAGCTGCTATGAGAGTGAAGCATTATCTGACAGGGCTTCTGCTATGGATTACAGTTCTAGGTAACAGCTGTAAGCCAGATGCCAGAACTGCTGAACCAGGTACCACCTTGCCCGCAAGCAAGGTGGTACTAAATCCACAAACCGGGTTGGTCTACTATCTAGACCAACCTTTCAGTGGGTCATCTGAGTCTTTCTACACTAATGGTCAACGGGCATCTCGCATTACCTATTTGGATGGAAAGAAAGAAAGTCTTGAACAGAAGTGGTTCTTGACAGGTATCAAAAGCTACGAGGCTACTTATGCCAAAGGTAAATTGCATGGTATCTCACGTACATGGTGGAGTAATGGACACCTCCGTACCAAATACCAATATAAACAAGGTAAAGCCAATGGAACACAGTGGCAATGGTATAGCAATGGAGCCAAGTTCAAGAAGATGAATCTCGTAGATGGAAAAGAAGAAGGTTTACAGCAATCATGGCGGAAAAACGGAAAAATTTACAATAACTATGAAGCAAAAAATGGAAGGATATTCGGACTCAAACGCTCCAAGCTTTGCTTTAAGCTGGATAACGAGCAAGTACTTTATTAAACGCTGGATCTGGGGAATGATGGTGGGAACACTTTTGGTAGGTTGCCAACGCAGCAGTTCAGATGAAAAACAAAGTCGTGTAGACAAGCTCCCCTATTTTAATGAAGCCAATTTCACGCCCTTGTGGCTGGAAGACGGTAGCAAAGAAATCCAACTCCTCCACCAGATTCCTGCCTTTAGCCTGATCAACCAAGACGGAGAGCAGGTAACAGATACTACATTCAAGGGCAAGGTATATGTTGCGGATTTCTTTTTCACCTCCTGCCCTGGTATCTGTCCAAAAATGACAGAAAACATGTCTTTGCTACAAGATGAATTCCAACATGATGATGATGTATTGCTGCTATCACATTCAGTTACTCCTGAAACAGATTCAGTTCCTATCCTAAAAAAATATGCTCAGGAGCATCACGTAACGTCTGGCAAGTGGCATCTGGTAACAGGCAATCGTGATGAGATCTATCAACTAGGAAGACAAGCTTATTTTATAGAGGAGAATCTTGGAGTACAGAAGAAAGCAGATGAGTTTCTACACACCGAAAATTTTGTACTGGTTGACGGTAACCGCCATATCCGTGGCATCTACAATGGACTAAACAAAAACGCTATTCAACAACTGATAGCAGATATCAGGACATTAAAGCAAGAATAACGGTTGGTAGGCATTAAGAGTAATTTTTATGAAATATAATTTAAAGCTCCTTTCAAGAATGGTAAGACATGCGCAATCCTGACTTATCGTCTGCTTTTGCAAGATGGGTCAAGGACAGAATGAGTTATCCTGAGGTTTTATTGGAAATAAGCTAAATAATACAACGTATTCAATGTACTTTGAAAAGCCAGTCAACAATAGTGACTGGCTTTAGAAGAGTATATCAGGAAAGCAAGTTCGTTCTAGTAATGGTTATTATTGATTGCATAAATCGAGTAAGAGAGAATGAGTTCTAAGAACATGATTTTAACTATCATAATTTCTAAGCATTGAAATACTTAATTACTAACGACATGCTTATAGGTAATCCCAAAACCAAATGGATACAAAGGGTCTTTAGAGTCATAAGGTACATCCTCCAGCTGATTTTCAACAGCCTCCATACTTGATGGAATTTCAATAGGTAACTTCCCTGAAGGGGTAAATGCTCCAAAAATCAATTCTGCTAAAATTTTGTCCTGACATTCAAAGTCTGCAATCATTGCTTTACTCGCTTTATTGATCTCTGGAATAACACCCGGGCGGTCAATCGTCATAATAGTGATTGTAGGCTTCTTGGTAATCAATTCCAATTTTTCTTGCTTCTGATCCTCTGTAAAATCCAATCTTCCCTGATGGAAGAAGTTTTCCATAAAATTATCTGCTGGTCTATACGGAGCTGTAAATTTCTGTACAATAACATCCGCCTCCTCTACATTCTCTACTACTTTGGCAAATGAACCAAATGCTTCAGGCTTCAATCCATCAAGGTAAACTTTTGTTTGCCTTACCAAAGGCAAAATACTGTCTTCATTTTTCAGAAGTACCAATGACCTTCTTTGTGCCTCTTCTCCTTTTCTTTTGAAATCTTCCTTCTCAAAGAGCGCCAGATTCTTTTGATCCACATACGGATTGTCGAAAAGCCCTAGGGTAAACTTGTCCCTCAGAATTCTTCTTACGGAAGCATTCAACCGTTTTTGGGATATTTTCCCTTCTTTGATCAACTCCAGCACAAGATCTGTACGGGACTCCCCACCAATCATATCACCTCCAGCATTGAATACTTTTAATACCCTTTCCTTCTCGGATAAGTCCTCAATACCCCAAGCGGCCGCTGGCTTGAATCTAGTATCCGTGATCACTCCCCAGTCTGAACAGACAATCCTATCAAACTTCAATGAATCTCTCAAAAGGTCGGTCACCATTTCCTTGCTAAAGGCAAACCCAACTTCTTCTCTCCCGATTCCTTTAGGAATCGCATAATTTGTCATGATCGAAGCTGTATTTGCAGCCAACGCTCCTTCCGTAAAAGGAATTAGATGGTAGTCAAAATTGTTGCCCGGATACACTTGCCCTTTGCCTGAAGCAAAGTGTGCATCCCAACCATCCTCTTGAGGTCCACCTCCTGCAAAATGCTTTGACATACAAGCCACACTATTGCTGCTCAGGCTGTCCCCCTGAAAGCCAAGAATATAGGCTTTCATTAGTTTTGCACTCAGGTAGGCATCCTCGCCAAAGGTACCGCTTAGCCTTGCCCAACGAGGTTCTGTCGCAAGGTCACCCATCGGGTGTAAAGCCCAACGCAATCCTACAGCGAGGTATTCCTGACGGGCAATATCTCCAAACTCACGAATGATAGCTATATCTCCAATGGCTCCAAACCCTAGAGGTGATGGCCAATAAGAGAAAAAGCTCGTTGATACAGTGGAACCAAAATTCACCTCTCCGCCGTGAATTGGGTTTGTTGCGATCGTAACAGGTATACCCAATCTTGTTCGTTCTGCCATATTCTGAAGGTTATTGTGCCATTTCAATAGGTCTTCAGCACTACCGACCTTCATAATATTGAAATGGTTGATTTGCTTTCTGGCAATCTGTTCAGAAGCTTTTTCCATCAGAAAAGACAGGGGATTGGAGAATGATGGGACTTCACTCACTTCACCATTTTCACCCAACGCAATTCTATTGATAAATATAAGACCTGCCTTTTCTTCATTGTTCATCTGGGCAAGTAGGTCATTGATCCGGTCTTCAATAGCGGCTCTATGGTCCTCATAAACATCCAGTTTCCCATTCTTGTTTAAGTCTCTAAATTGGATTTGATCAACTATCAATATTGGCGTCTCTTTCCCTAGTAATGATAAATTTTTCTTTGACTCACTTATCCATTTAAAATAGAAAAAGGAATAAGCTACACCTCCAAAAAAAAGGATACATAATATGATGTATCCTATAATTCTAATTAATTTTTTCATCTGAACTTTTTTACCTCAAATAGAATGAGAAATTATTCATCTTAAAACTACTGGGCACTTGCTGTCAACTCTTTTGTTACTGCGGGACTAACTCGAGCCGCTTTTCCATTAGGCATCCTCACCACATAATCAGTATTGTAGACATTACCTGACTTAAAAAAATCAGTTGATACTACTTGTGCTCCACTTTCAAAAGCAGCCTCTTTACGACTATGGTCATTGACTTTTGCTTCATAAGTTTCGATGTCGGAGCGCGTTCTAACCAAGTAGCCTTTCTTGACAGCTTCCGTAATCTCTTCTTTTCTTACGATTGCATTGTCCATCAACAAGAAAGCTGCATGTGGATAGCCTGGTTCTGAACGGACGAACATAACCCTGTCTTCTAGCGAAGGTCTGCCTTGCAAATAAGGTGTCTTGTCGACATCAGTCGTACCGGCACCTGATGGCAAAAGCATAAAGACAAACTTACCCAAAGAAGATTTAAGCGATGGCCAGCTTTGAGCAAGTACTGCTTCCTCCAAGGTCTTGTAATTGCCTCTTACATCATCTGGGGTGATGACTTTATCCCTGCCCAAAATTGAAATAATTTCAGCATCCAGTTCCATGAAAGCCTTATTATCAAAAGACAATACTTCTGTTGAATTCGGAAACAATGGAATCCCCATGTCTTTTGCCTCAATCATGATAAAGATCGGAATATGATCTGCATGGGCATCAGACCACCCTTTCAGTTCTTCCAGTGCACTACGAAAAGTGGTGTAGTGTGTTCTAAAATCGATATCTGCTACGTGCAACACCTTAAAGCCAGGCTTGGTTAGTCCAACTGAATCAAATGGAGCTAACTCATTTATACCTCTCTGTTTCAGTAGCTCATAAGTAGCAGGCTTGTGGAAACGGTTACCAGTTGGATCATAATATACATCAATCTCAAATGAGCGGAGACCAGAGTCCAGTTGCTCTACAAAATCAGGGTGATCATAGGCAAGCCCTTCACTAAAGCTCATTGGATTTGGATGGTTCTCCTTAAACCTTGCCATCATTTCCTCAGACATTGACTTCATAAACTTAGTCCCCATCTGTTCCATGATTGGATCAATCATATTGATAACTGCAGGGTCGATTGGCTTGGCATAGCTGTTATGTGTACCTAGTACCTGAATCTCATTCAGTTTTGTACTAGTAGGAAGGGTGACTTCTTTAGCTCCCTTCTCAGCTGTAAATTGTTCAGTCTTAGGGTGGCAACCTACTCCTGTAAAAGCAATACTCGCCACTGCGACTGCATATAGTAGTTTGTTCATTATCTTCATTTGAATATAAAAGGTGAATTAAAAGCTCCGACCCCACTCAGCTACCGAAGTAACTAAGCGAAGTCAAAGTCTTTTTAGTCACCGACTTGGAACAGTATTTTGACTACCTGAAATTATAACTAAGACCTACTTGTCCTCTTACACCAAACCAAGAGGCTCTTTCCGGTCTGTCCACTGTACCATGATACATTCTGTTAGGCGTATTGGTAATGTTATTCACCTCAGCGAATACACGCATCTTTTCAGTAAAGGCATAAGAAGTAGAAAAGTCAACTGTGAAGTTGTCATCGAACCACTCATAGTGCTCAGGACCTGCTACCGAACGGATTGTATTCACATATTTGCCTTTGAAGTTACCTGCAATACGGGCAGTGAAAGCATTGTCTTCATAGAACAATACTGCATTGAATATATGTTTCGCCTGTTTTGGCAATGAAGAGCTGTACTCACCTACCTGCTCACCATCCTTGAATTCAGGAATCTTCACTTCAGAATCAACAAATGTATAGTTACCCTCTATACCGAAGTTTTTTAGGAAGCCTGGCAACTCTCTGAAACGACGTGACAAGCCAAACTCAAAGCCATACAGCCATGCCTTGTCCAAGTTTTCAGGTCTTGACAGCAAGTAATTTTCTCCATTTACGACAGCAATTGACTGGTTATCGTAGATAAAGTTGGAGAGCTGCTTGTAGAATGCACCACCAGAGATCAAACCAACTTCATTGAAATAATGCTCAAACATCAGATCATAGTTGATAGAAAATGTAGGTTTCAGATCCGTGTTCCCTTTTACCACTGTTCTGGCAATATCCGAAATCGTTACTCCTGGATTCAGCTGACTAAAATCTGCCTTAGCATATGTACGTGTTACAGCCAATCTCAGTAAGTTTTGCTCATCCATCTTGTATTTCAAGTGTAGCATTGGAAGAAAGGCATTGTACTCATTATTTTCCACGATATCTTCCACGGTTGTCTCACCGGCAGCGTTAGTTGATACTTTTGCTCCTTTGAATTGCAGAACGTTATACTCATTACGTATACCACCAATCAACTCCACCTTACCAGACAGCTTATAGTTCCCCATCAGATAAGCGGCGTAAACTTGCTCGTCACCCACATAAGAGCCTGTCTGGTTGGAAGGAGCATCTTTACCTTGTGCTGTAATCAAGCCATATTGTTGCGCAAATTCATCCGTATAGATCTGATCAATTTGGTCGTTGGTCAACTGGTCAATCAGCATATCATTATAAATCCCTCCAATTTCACTCAGGAATCCACCATTATGTGGGAAGCTTTCTCTTTCCATATTGTTAAGCATTGGAGGTGCCGGCATATTTGGAATGCCCAACAAGCCACCTGCCATTTTAATCACTGTTGCACTAAATACATTTTTAGTCTTGTCTGACACTTTTGCGCCAGCCTTCAGCTTCAGTCGGTCAGATGCTTCGTACTTGAAATCTACCTGCCCTTTATAGTCTGTTTCATCATTTTCGCTCTGAGCTAGAATTGCATACTGCATCACCATCTGGTTTGGATCCAGAGTAGATGTCAGGTAAGGTAGCACAGCATCAATCTGATCACCGATACCATTTGGTGAATCCATTTCCAAGTATTTGAAACCATCAGAAGACAGGTTGTCAAAATCAGTCTGCTGAATAAAGTTTACGATTGGGTAGCCACGCTCTTCTTTAGGCAAGTTCTTAGGTGCGTCAAATGCAAATGAAGAACGAGCTGTCTGCAATTGCCAATCCATATGTAATTTTTCACTCAACTTTGATTTGCCTGACAATTGCATCGAGTACAGGTCCGTTACATAGTCTGTATGTCTTGCCTGCAATTGTGTATTATGCTGGTCAATATTGAAGTACACTTCCCTTACACTCTGTTGATCCAGATAGCGGGAATACATTCCCTTAAAATAAACCTTATGGTCTGGATTAAACTCATATTCCAAACCCAAGTTATAACCCATAGTCTGCCTACGGGCAAGGTAATCACGCAACTGGATATTGTTAATGGAATAAGCCTGTACCGCATCTGGGTTTTCAAAGTTGTAACCTAAGCGGTATTGGTCAGTTCCTGTATTTCTATCCCATACTACAGCCGACATCATGAAACCAAATTTCTTGCCTATACGATCACCATAAACGATAGAGGCATTGTAACCAGGCTCCTGTGCTTGTTCACTGTAAGTAGCTCCTAAGTTAATATTAAAGGCCTTATCATAAGGAGCCGCTTTAGTGATAAAGTTCATACTACCACCAATTGCATCACCGTCGATATCTGGCGTCAATGCTTTTGAGAGCTGTACATATTCAATCAGCTCTGAAGGGAAGATATCCATCTGTACCCCACGGTTGGCGTTGTCACCACTGGCACTAGGCAAACGGTTTCCGTTCATCAACGTTGCACTCCACTGAATCGGTGTACCACGAACAGACACAAACCGTCCTTCACCAAGGTCACGCTCAATTGATACCCCTTGTAGACGCTGCACTGCTTCAGCTGCATTTCTGTCTGGCAACTTACCAATCGCATCGGCGGCCAGTACCTCCGCAATGCCGTCAAAGTTCTTCTTGATATTCAAAGCCCTTACCTGTGAAGGGTAATAAGAACCTTTTACCACCACTTCTTCCAACTCAGTGTCATCTGGTTTCATGGTCACCATGCCCATGTTATAGGTTTGACCTGATTCCAAGTTCACCTCAAGTTGCTGCTCAGCCATACCAATAAATGTAATCTGTACAGTTTGCTTTCCTGAAGGAAGGTTTACCAGTGAGAATGAGCCATCTAGTCTTGATACAGTTCCAACATTAGCCCCCAAGACTTTAATAGCAGCACCTGGCAGTGCACCTACCTCATCAAGGATAATCCCCCTAAGACTGCTATTTCTAGTCTGTGCACCATTTTCCTTATCTGTCTGCACTTTCAGGTAGACTGTTTTCCCCACTATATTGGAGTCTATCCCATAGGAAGTTTCCAGTACCTTAAGAAATGCTTTCAGTGACTTAATATCATTTGAAAAGTGAAGATTCTTTTCCAGATTTAGTACCTTTGGGTCATAGGCAAAAGTGTAGTCAGTTTCTGATTCAATTTGCTTGATTGTATTGCCTAACTTATCAGCTTTTACAGTAATACTGATAGTATTGGCTTCAGCCGTTTGGCCATAAGTAATTGATGATGTCAGCGATGAAAGGGCACAAAGAACTCCCAATGAAATCGCTTTCACTTGTTTTTGCATTGATTTAAATTTGAAGATACAACATAGCACAAGTGCACCCGATTTGCCCCCCAGCAGAAGGTGCACTTTGTGTTTTTTTAAAAATTTATTTATCCAATTTCCAGATTGTCACAGAATCTGACGCATACATCCGATATTCCAGATTCTGCAAATAAGCTAAGCCATCCAGCACTTCTTTCAGGTTGGCGTTCGCCTGATACCTTGTTGTCAAGTTACTGTCCTTTAATTTAGTAACATCTTCAACTGCTATAGTTACATCAAACTGCCTTTCCAGCGTCTTCAGTACCTGCTCCATTGGGGTATGGTCAAATACCATCTCTCCCAACTTCCACTTACTTGCTTCACCAAATACCTTAGTAGACTTATACTGCTTACCGCCTTTATTTTCGATAAGCAACCTATCGTTTTGCACCAAGCTACTTGTATCTGCCTCACTGATGACATTGACACTTCCTTCCTCCACATTGACCGAAGAGCTGTCTTCGTTGCCGTAAGCCTTGATATTAAACATCGTACCAGTAACAACTAGCTTATGTTCATTAAAAGCTACAGTAAAAGGAGATTGCCTGTTCTTGGCTACTTCAAAGTACGCTTCTCCAAAAAGACGGATATTACGATGTTCAACAAAGTCTTTCTGATATTGTAGGGAAGTCGCAACATTCAGCCATACCTTAGAACCGTCAGGCAACGTAAAACTTTTCACTTGACCACCAGCTGGAACCTGCAAAGTTATAAAATCAGATTCTGCATTGTTATATGCTGTGAAAATACTCCCTGCCAATAATAAAATAGTCAGACATACAGCTACCGCATAACGGTAGTCTTTCCACCATTTATCCATCCTTCGTTCTGCCCCTAGAGGCTTATTGGAAATCCGGTTCTGGATTAACTCATACAATCTGTCATGGCCAACTTGAGTACCAAGTTTCACCTTATTGGAAGCCATCCATTCGACTTTTAGAAAACTATCCAGCTCATCTGCCTTTTCTGAATTTTCCAATGCTGTTAATAGCTCCTTCTTTTCTTCCTTATTCAATCTTCCCTCTCTGTACTTTTTCCAGAGACTTTCCAGCTCACTCATGCTACTTATAATTATGTTCATTCACCTTATATATCCACTAAAAGGCTCCTACACCTAAGTGAAAACCATTAACAAAACATCAATTAAACATTGCGGGTACATCAATACTCACAAGAGATAATAAGACAAAAAAATACCTGCCAGATCTCAAAACGGGCAGGTTTCCTTAATAACAATAAAAAATATAGACTTCTTTATTTAATAAAAAGCACAAGCAATAACACAGAAGCTTTTAGTAGTGAATCTTTCAAGGTATGCAAGGCTCGGTTCATATGGTTTTCTACCGTACTATTAGAAATACCAAGTGTCTTAGCGACCTCTTCAGTGTTCATACCCTCATAACGTTTCAGCTTGAAAACATGCTTTGGGCGTTCAGGCAGTGCTTCAATAGCCTTATGAATTACCATTTCCAGTTCATCTGCAACATATGCCTCCTCCACATTATAACTGTCTGCTGGCACAATGCTTTCTTCCAACTCCACACTTGCGGTTAGTGACTTCTTAAGCTCTTTTAATGCAAAGTTTTTGGCTATCGTAAAGAGGTAGGCATTAAAAGATTTTTCAGGGTTAATCTCTTTTCTTTTTTTCCAGATAGTCACAAATGTTTCTTGAACAACATCATCTACATGGTCATCTAAATGTAATCGGCTAAGGAATATGCGTACTTGATTAGCATATCGATCATAAAGCAACCTGAATGCAAACTCATCTTCTCCCTCCAACCTAATCAGTAATTCCTTATCTGACAACCTATCCATAATTATATCTTTTCCTTATTTAGTCACAAAGTAAAGCAAATTGGTATTAGGTTTTCTTTTGTCTTGTTTACGATTGAGTTAAGTTTTATTTCTAAGATTTTCTCTATCAACCATTGAGCAAAGTTTCATTTTCAAACTTATAGCCTACTTATATATTGAAGGTTTGATAGCTGATTTTATGGCAGTAACCAAGTAAGATTAATTCACAACTAAGGTTGGCTAGCAGACAGTAACTATGGATAAATGATCCCAGAGTCAGGATATTGAAGGTTTGTATAAAAATACTTAGCCAGTTAAAGATTCCAGATGGCTTCATATTACACAAGAATAAAACCATATGATATACTTGAAAACAAACATTTCGCATTGCCCTAATTAGTGTAGGGTACAACCTAACCAACTTTTCAGTACATATGCTATAAGTACTGAAAAGTTGGTTAGGTCATTGAATCATTCATAATCAAAGGATATAGCCCCTTATTGAGTAATGGCTTCTTTCACCCATATAAAAGCATCTTTATCGTCAGTACCATGAGTTGCCAAGTTGAATGTCAAAGTATCCCCATTGATTTCAAAAATACCGACGTGCCCTGCATGAATCTGCTTAGTCACTAACCCTTCAAACTTACAGGGTTTCTCTTCTGGAGTCCACCCCTCTTTAAGCTTACCTCCTGCTCCAAGCGTCATGGCTATGAAATGATCTTTCAACGGATCATTAATCTGTGAAGCATTCTCTAGCTGTATAGGTATGCCTTCTGCATCCATTGGGTTAAGACGCTCATAAGTATGCGCATGTCCATTCATGACCAAGTCGACATCATATTGATTAAAAATCGGATACATGGAGATTAACTGCTTGCTAACTTTTTTGTAGGTACAAGTCTTTCCTGGATGATGTAAAGCGATAATGGTCCACTTATATTTTCCTTGATTCTCTTTCAAGGTTTTTTCTACCCATGCTTTCTGCTCCTCAAACTCATAAAAGCCTTCACTCCCATTTCTTGAATCAAGGCAAAGGAATTGTGTATTCCCTTTTGCTATATGGTAATAATGACCATTACCTACTTTTGCCCACTCCTGAAAATAGTTTTGATCTAGATCGCTACCATAGTCATGGTTTCCCAAGATAGGGAAAACTGGCATTTTGCTTAAGCTTTCTGCCAAAGGTGTAAATAGCTGTTCATCATATTTTTCGGATGCACCTACAGGATAAACAATATCACCTAGAAGGAAGCCGAACTGAAGACCATCGAATTTCGATAGCTCCTTGTTTAGCATGGTAGGAAACCCTCCATTTTCAGTGGCCTCTCCGATATCGCCTACTGCAAAAAACTGAATAGACTTACCCGTATTTTTTAGCAAATTCGTTTTCAGGTCACCTGAAATCTTTTCTTTACCATCAAAAATACCATAAGAAACCAATTGCCCATCAGCGGTTGGAACGATTGCCTCATACAGGTTACCCAAGCGATGTTCTACCTTGTATGCCTCGATTTTTTCCTCACCCCATTGCATGACAGGTGTTTTCATCTGCTGGTCTGTCATCCATCTGACCCTTACACTGTCCTCATTTTTGTACTGTATATAAGGCTGACGGGTCAGCTGTATGTCAGATTGGGATGACACTTCCCTTTTGCAAGCACTTCCCATCAGCAGGGAACCTAAGGCTACCCCTGCTAAAATATATTGACTCACTTTCATAATTATTTGCTGTTTTTGGTTTTCTTTTCTTTTTGCTTCTTTTTCTCAGCAGTCTTGGTTTTCTTCTTGTAAATGGTCTGCTTATAGCGGGCATCCATCATCTTGGCTGTTTCCATGATTTCCTCATCCACTACGACAAAGGCATGCGTCTTTTTGGTGTCCAGTCCTTCTTCATTGGTTGCCCACACTTCTACACTATGTACTCCTGCTGACAGTTTAGAGTCATACTCTCCTTCCCAGATGTGCTTGGAAACTCTTTTGATTGGTCTTTTGAAAATCGTTGTCTTCAGATTGACTGCACCTTTGGTTGGGTAAATACCTTTTACCTGAGTTTCGTACAACTTATTTAGGTATGGATCAATGATCAGCACTTTCTTCATTTCCTGCCATTCCCCTTTGTCCACTCTCATGCGAACTGTAGAGTGTTCATGGCCCATGTAAACATTGGCCAGCACTTTATTGGAAGGTTTTCCTTGGCTGGCAAAATCATCCTGCCACAGCATATAGTTCTCTACATATATATGCATCTGGTGTTCTTTGCCATAGCCAGTTGCCTTATAGCGCATTTTCAATTCATTATCCTGAATATCTGCTAAAATAAAACCTCTTGGCGTACCATCTTTCATGATGGCATTCGGCATTCCATAGATATCATATTCGCCTCTCCAGTGACCGCCACAAGTCGCACCGGCTGAAAGCAGGTGTGCTGGTTCCTCATTTGGCCATCCTTCCTCTTCACCTGCGAATCTCTGCTGGACTGTGTGTGAGTGGGCAAAAACAAAGAATACTTTTTTGAATCCTTTGAATAGCTGATAAAACTCTTTTACATTCGGCATATTATCCACCGGAATGTGCGTGGCTACCATCAACATTTTCTCCTTGTCTGCAGACTTCAGGTAATTCTCTAGGAATGTCCACTGATCTGGGTCAATACCCGCTGAGTAATACCCTCTTTTTGGATTATGAATTTCCGGATATACGTTGTTAAGCACAAGTACATTCAGTTCTCCCCATGACATCGCATAGTATGCAGGATTCAGTTTCTCTTCAAAAGTTTTATCCTGATCCAGAAACCTACGCTCTTCGCTGTAATCCCTGTTGGTATCATGATTTCCGAATACATAGTAGGTCGGTTTTCCTGACATAGTCGCAGCGCTTCTTGTCAGGTCATACAGCTCCAGTGAATTACCAACCACATCACCTAGCATTAGGGAAAAGTCATAATGCTCGTTAATCAGTTCGCTGGTCGTAGTCTGTACATAATAAGTGAAATCATCCAACGTGTGTGGCTGTGCATCACCCAACAAGGCTACCTCAGTCGCTTTGTTTTCCTTCTGGGAATGCATTGGCAGGTCAAAAGTCTGTGCTGTTTCCTTTGTAAGCAGGTGAAAAAATCTAGGATGCAGATCTTCTCCTAAAGGAAACTGATAGCCCACTGGCTTAATGGCGAATACCGGGCGTCCATTAATTCCTTTAATGCTGTATTGTCCTTTTGAGTTGGTGGTTACAATATCTACTCCGTTAGACACCTGAATTCCTTTCAGGGTTTTCTCCCCTTTGTCAAAAGTTCCGTTTCCATTTTTATCTACAAAGGCACGACCCTTTACCATTGTACCCTGTGCTGATACAGACATACCGAACAGCAGCATACATGCAATTAAGTGTATACGTTTCATCATCATATTTTTTAAAAAGTAAGACTATTTTCAATACATGTGAGCCATGCATTTTGTAAGGAGGCATCAGTGTATCATTTGCTGGTTGACATCAATACACAACCTGATTGCTGGGTCAGAAAGTGGCAGCTTGCCCCCGCAGATGCAAGCTGCCTGAACAATTCAATCTAAACTTTAATTGTAACCTTTATTCTGCTGAACAGCATTGGTTGACAAATCAATCTGTTTCTGAGGGATTGGTCTGTACATATTGTTGGCATTCAAAGTCTGCCCCTCATTAGCAAGCGGATTGTATTTGATTGCTCTTTCCACCAGCTTGTTTGTACGCACAAGGTCATACCATCTGTGCATTTCACCGAACAACTCTCTTGCTCTTTCGTCCAGGATAAAATCAAGTGTAATATCTGAAGCATTCACCGTAAACTCCGTTTCGTAGCCAGTATTTACCGACCTGCTTCTCAACGTATTCACACGTTCAGCAGCCGTTGCCACTTCACCCAACTGAAGGTAAGCTTCAGCCGCAGTCAGGTATGTTTCACCCAATCTCATCAGGATAGCATCCCTTGTACCCTTGTCATAAGTGAAAGGTTGGTGGAATTTCCAAAGCATCGGGTAAGCCGAACCATTGTCAGAAGTATTATGTACGTTCCAGTCTGCAAAGTTGATTACTTCATAATTAACTGCTGCTTTTTCATCTTCCGTCCAAGGCTTATCCCAATCCGGGAAGAAAATGGCCGTATCACCTTTGCTCAAATCCCCATCATCCATATTGGCATCAAATGAATGCTTGAAACCATCACGATAACGAAGGTCTGCATCCGTATCAAATAGCTGGAAGAAATAGGCTGTTGGTCTCAGGTCCGGGTCCTTGCTGCCCAATTCTGTAGAAAGTTCCATTCCAGTAAACGACTCATAGATAAAACCGAACCATTTACGCTGATCGTTTCCTTTACCGATTGTACTCAGATCTGTTGTGTACTGGATACTGAAGATTACCTCTTCATTCTCCTCGTTCGATTCTTTCCAAAGGTCTGCAAAGTTCATCACCAGTGACCTGTCTGAAGTCCCGATTACTTCGTCCGCCATTTTTGCTGCGTTCGAAAAGTCAGTTGTCTCCGCAAAAGATTTGTAACCTCTTGTCAGGTACACTTTTGACAGCAAGTGCTTAGCCGCTGTATTGGTAGCTCTGCCATAATCTGAAGCTGTTTCCGGAAGCACTTCCATTGCCTCATTAAGGTCCATCACGATCTGCTCATACACGGCTTTCTGAGGTGCCCTTACCAGTTCAGTTTCAGCTCCCTTTACAGCTTCTGTCATCAATGGCACATCACCCCAAGTCTGTACAGCATAGAAATGGAACAAGGCACGGATAAATTTCGCCTCTCCCACTCTTACTGCTACTATATCCTGATCCATTTCCACTGCTGCAGCTCTTTCAATTGCCGTGTTGGCACGGTGAATACCCGCATACAGTGAAACCCATAGGTCATTGACAGACTCATAGTCAGTAGCAATGCCATTGTAGCTGTTCAACGCAATCACTTCCGTATTGCTGTTGGCCCAAGTGATATCCGTTCCGTAAAAGAACAGGTCAGGATTTGAAACAAGGTCACGCAGTGGTGAATACATGGAGTTCACCAGACTCTCATACATTTGCTCATTGGTGTAATCATCAGGAGTAATACCTGCAGGATCGTTTTTGTCCAGAAAAGTCTCGCATGATGTCATCAATCCGATCATCAGGATCAATGCACTTTTATATATTGATTTCATCTTATTCAGATTTAGATAATGTAGTTCTCAATTAGAAAGTGGCATTCAAGCCAAACTGGTAAGTCGTTACTGATACGGCTGAAGATTTCACACCTTCACTTGCCCACTCCGGATCAAAACCATGGTAGTCTGTCCATACATATGGATTCAGTACATTGGCATACACTTTCAGTTTTTCCATTTTCATCTTTTCAGCGATGTTTTTAGGAAAGTTGTAGCCCAGTGAGATATTGCCGATACGTACAAAAGATGCATCCTGTATGAACAGTACTTCTTGGTATTTACCTGGGTTACCTGGAGCCGGATAAAGGTTTGAAGGTTTCTCAGTTGTATAATAAGGCAAGTTCAGGTGATTGCCTCCCTTATCTTTCTTGTCACCGTCAAATGTCCCGTACTTACTCATAAAATCATCCATCACCTGTACACCCTGACGAGTATAGATATTGAATGAGAAATCAAACCCTTTGTACTGCAATGTATTGGTAATCGAGCCAGTCCAGTCCGGTTGAGCAGCACCTAAAGTCGTTCTGTCTTCTGTCGTGATTTCTCCATCACCATCCAAGTCTTTCACCTTTACCTGACCTGGCTCTGCTCCAAATATGGTAGCCAATTCTACCTCATCTTCCTGCCAGATACCATCAAACTGATAGTTGTAGATCACTCCAATTGGTTGGCCAACAATCAAGCCATCAGCCAGGTTTTCGTCAACACCTTTTGCCAGCTCAAGCAACGTGTTCTTGTTTTTGGCAAAGGCAAAGTTTGTTGTCCATCTGAAATCACCACGATCAATGTTCACAGTTGACAAAGTCAGTTCAATACCCTTGTTTTCAACCGTACCCACATTGGCAATTGTAGAAGCATAACCTGTATGCTCAGGCAAGTCTCTAGCCTGCAGCAGGTCGTCAGTTACTCTTCTGTAAATATCTACCGAACCTGAAATTCTGTGCTTGAAGAAACCGAAATCCATACCAAGGTTGATCTCTGTTGTCTTTTCCCAAGTCAGGTCTTCATTACCTAGTACAACAGGTGCATAGCCGATCGCTGATGAATTCCCGAAGTTGTAATCGATCTTATCAAGGTTACCTGACACCAGGAATGAAGGGATATTGTCGTTACCCGTCTGACCGTATGAGACTCTCAATTTCAGCTCTGAAAGTATTTCGATATCCTGCGCGACATTTTCCTGATGTACTTTCCAGGCTACGGCTGCTGAAGGGAAGAATTTCCAGTTGTTACCATCTGCCAGTTTTGATGAACCATCGTAACGTCCTGTCACTGTCAGCAGGTACTTGCTCTTATAGTCGTAGTTGAAACGAGCCATGGTTGACATCAAACTCCACTGATCGTAACTTGTATTCAAACGTCTTATGATTTCAGCTGATTGCATCTGGTACCATTTTGAGTCATATGGCAAACCTTCTACAAAGGTATCCATCAGTTCGCTCTGGTGCTTCTGCATGTAGAATAGACCCAACGCATTGAAGCTATGTCCGTTCCATTTCTTTTTGAAGCTGATCGTATTATCCCAAACCCAGTCAAATTTTGTATTGTCTGCGTATTTGGCTGTCGGTTTGTCTGTTCCGTTATTGGCATTTGTAAAAGTACCTCTATACTGTCCTGTTTTTGTGTTCTTGTATTCTGCTGACAAAGATGACTTCAACTCCAGCCCTTTTGCAGGTTTTATCTTCAGGAAAAAGTTACCCAGAAAACGGTTTACGTATTTCTCATTGATGTCATTCTCCAAGTCAAACAGCGGGTTAGGATACTTAGCTGATGAACTTGTCCAGAACTGCTTTTCTCCTTCTGTATCGTAAGGACTTTCTGTCGGTTGCAGATTGTATGCTGAACGTAGCGCATCATTAGCACCCTGCTGATTGTCTGAGTGTGTGAAGTAACCTGAACCACCAACTTGTGCCCAGTCATTTACATTATGATCTAGGTTAAGGCGAAAAGTGTAACGTTTCAGAACTTGTGGAGCTTCTACCCCTTCATTGTTCAGGTAACCCAGTGAAATGGAATGCTTGGTTTTCTTGTTACCACCACTCATTGATATCGTATGACTAGTCTGCAAGGCATCTCTTGTCAGCAGCTCAGGCTAGTTGTAGAAAGTACCGTTGTCAATATTCTCCCACTCCTCCGGTGTAAAGAATTTCTTGTTATCTCTGCTAGTGTCCTTTCCTTGGTTTTCGAACAGTTTTGTATAGAAGTCCACATACGAAGCATCGTCGTACATCTCTGGCAGGTTGGTCGCCCGAACAATACCTACTGAACCTTGGTAGTTGATTCTTGAAACGCCTTCCTCACCTCTTTTTGTAGTCACAATCACGACACCATTGGCACCTCTTGCACCATAAATTGCTGTTGCAGAAGCATCCTTCAGGATGTCAATACGTTCAATGTCAGCCGGGTTAATATCTGCCAGACCTGAGTTTGAAAGGATTCCGTCGATCACATACAATGGCTCATTGGAATAGTCAATGGAATTTACTCCCCTGATATTGATGCTGTAGCTGTTACCCGGACGACTATTGTTACGGACTATATCTACCCCGGCAAATTTACCTTGAATAGCTCCAGCAGGGTCAACGGCACCAGTTTTTACAATCTTATCACTATCAGAAGAATTCACAGCACCAGTCAAGTCTTGCTTCTTCTGTGTTCCGTAACCAACGACAACAATCTCATCCAGAATTTTTGAGCTTGGCACCAAAGCTATATCCAGTGCTGAACGGTTATTGACAGGAATTTCAAATGGCTCATAACCAACATATGTTACTTGTAACACTGCATCAGAAGAAGTAACAATTGAAAAGTTACCATCAATATCAGAAATGGTTCCCAGATAGGAGTTCTTTACAACAACTGAAACACCAATCAAAGATTCACCGCTCTCCTTATCAATCACTTTACCAGAAACCTTCACCTTGGATACTTTTCTGATTGAGATACTTTGACCATCTTGCTTGAATTCAAGCTTTGCATTTTCTGCAATTACAGAAAGTACTTTATTCAAAGGTTGGTCTACCAGATCAAAGTCATAACTAAACTTATCCTTTAGTACAGCATCCGAATACCTAAATTCCAGACCTGTAGACTCTTCCAGTCTTTTAAAGATTTCCACCAACCTTGCATCTTCAACCTGCAAGCTTATGACTTGTTGATTCGTAGTTTCCTGTGCCATTGCAGGGGATGCTGCCAGTACAAGGCAAAGTGAAGCCACTACCCATATTTGATTGCACTTGACAATAAACATGGACTTCTTTTTAAAAAGTCTCCTAAAATTCATAATTTTGTTTCTGCTAAAAAAGGGTAAAAAAATACTCTAATCTGGCTGGGATTGCGCCAACAATTCCAGCTTTTTTTATAATTAATTAAAAATTACTGTGCTATCTCTTCAATCTGAATAGTTGAATCGTTCAGATAATTAACTTTCAGGTCAAAAATAAACTTTATATCATCCATTACATATTTGAGTGTTTTATCCTGATAACTACCCTGTAACGATCTACTAAACAGATTCGCTGATTTTACAGTGATATTTACGCCATACCATTTCTCCAACTCAGGTATTGCTTCTGATAAAGGGACATTATTAAAATGTAAAATTTCCTTACTCCAATCTGCATAAAGGTCTGCCTCCGCACTATTCAATACAATGTTACCTGTATTGGCTTTATATATTGCTTGATCATTTCTTTCTAAATAAACGGCATTACTTTCATCTGCTACAGGATTCACCTTCACTTTTCCTGAAGTAACCGTCACAGCAACTTCATCTGTTGCCTCTCTGATATTAAAGCTTGTACCCAATACTGTGGTAACTACATCTGCAGAATGTACTACAAATGGCTTTTTAGTATTACGCTTAACTTTAAAATAAGCTTCTCCTCGGAGTGTAACAGAGCGGAGATTTTCTTCAAAAACTATTGGATATGATAATGATGAGTTAGAGTTGAGTACTACTTCAGTACCATCAGGTAAAACTATTGTCTGCCTATCTCCGCTTACAGTCTGAATTTCGACCCTTGCTAAAGGAGTAGTTGATGGCAAGTTTTGATTTTGATCAAACTGATAAAAGCCAATCCCAAAAAGTAAAATAATGACAGCTGCAACTGTACCATAACTTGCCCAATAGAGAATAATCTGTTTTCTCTTTTTTCCTTCATTAATGTTAATTCTGCCTAAAACCCTTTCCCTACTATTACTGATTTCTTCAGCTGAAAGCTTATTGCTCTCCACCAGTTTTTTCTGAACCAACTTATCTAACTGCTGGTACTCTTCTGTACTTGCCGTACCCTGACCGGCTCTTCTCAGTAATTTTCTAAATGCTTCTTCAACTTTCATCATAATACGAATACCCTTACACTTCACTATACTAGTGTCGACAAATAGGAAATCGTACTATCCTAAAATTCGCATTTAATCAATAGTTCATATTTGTAATAGAAAGGCAATAATCAATGAAGATGAGTTAATAAGATCTTTCTTGTAAAGTTCTTTTTTAAGTATGGATAGGGCTTTTGAAAGTTGGTTCTTGACAGTCTGCTTTGATAAGTTGAGTTTTGAGGCAATCTCGTCATGTGAAAGTCCCTCATACCTGCTCAACTCAAATATCTGTCGACAGGCATTAGGCAACGTATTAACAATATTATTGACCTCTTCTTTAATTTCAGCATGTTCCACAATAGAATAAACATTTTCATCAGCAATGGTCTCGTGGTACTCTTCCAGCAACTCCGTAATATTATCACGTTTTGACCAAGTTTTGTAAACCTGATACTTTGTCATCTGAAAAAGGTATGCCTTTAAATCTTTAATATTTCGATATTGCCCTTTTTCCCATAAGTCAATAAATACAGTCTGTACAATATCCTCACTGTCTTCCTTGTTTGAAGTCAGCTTGTAGGCGAAATTAAAAATAGCATCAAAAAAATAGGCAAACAACAATTGCATCCCAACCGAATTTCTCTCTGCTATTAACTTAAGTATCTTTTGTTCAGTCATAACCCATCGTTTCTCAGTCAGCAAATTAATAGCTTTTAGATCAACTGAAGGTTAAGACAGTATTATGATGTTTTATGATATGTCATACGATTCAGTATTTGATGGCAAATTAGGTTATAAAATAAAAATAATGTCCCCGAACCATTGAGTTGTATTTCCTATATATGCTTGCATAGACTGAAACACAACTAGCTCCAATCTCAATAATGCTATATTAATGTAGGTATTGTGACAGATTACACCATCATGGACAAACGCCTTTAAGTACCTTCTTCGTAATTGTACCATTGGTACTACAAGTGGAAAGGTACTAACAGTAAACTCTTAATCATTGAATACTACTTTCCAAAAATGTAATCTTAGTTGATATTCCAATATAATTAACCATGGATAGTTTAAATAAAACTATCCATGGTTAACTCAATTATTTCAATGTCTCCTTCAGGAATGCGCCAGCTGCACGCATGGCATCCTGCACGGCAGGAATTTTCGCCAAAGGGTTAAGCAATCCATAATCGTGAATCAGTCCGTTGTAGCGGGTGAGTGTTACTTCTACTCCGGCTTCATCCATTTTTCGGGCATAACTTTCTCCTTCATCCCTTAACACATCACTTTCTGCTGTCTGCACATGTGTCGGAGGCAATCCTTTTAACTGTTCAATGCTTGCCTGCAAAGGCGAAGCATAATTTTCCTTCCGTTTTTCCTTGTCGGGAATGTAGCAATCCCAAAACCATCTCATCATATCCTTTGTCAGAAACCTTTCCTCGGCAAAAAGATTATATGATTCTGTTTCAAGGTTGGCATCAGTAACGGGCCACAACAATAATTGTGATTTTATTTTCGGTCCATTTTTGTCTTTTGCCATCAGCACTGCAACGGCTGCCATGTTTCCTCCTGCGCTATTCCCTGCCAGTCCCAGTTTTTTTCCATCAACACCAATCTCTTTTCCATTTTCTGCTACCCATTCCGTTACGGCATAAATTTCATTGATGGCTTTCGGATAAATATCTTCCGGTGAAGGAGAATAATCCGGAAACACTGCCACTGCCCCACTGTAAACCACAAGGTCACGCACCATTCTTCTGTGCGTTGGGTAATCACCCAAAACCCATCCGCCACCGTGGATAAAAATAAAAACAGGTGCATTGTCTTTTGCGCCTGTAGGCTTTGTTATATGAATGTTTACAGTGTAGCCGTTGTGTGTGATACTTCGTTCTGCTTCTTCAATTCCAGAGTAATCCACTTCAACTGATTTTTGCGCTCCCACCAGTACCTGACGTGCATCTTCGGGTGGCAATTTTTCAAGAGGAGGTCCGTCTCCTGCATTAAGCGCTTTCAGAAAAGCTTTTACTTCCGAAAAAATTATTGGATCATTTTCTCCCTTAAAAGGACGTTGTGCCATAGTTTTGATTCAGTTAGCGTTTGAGAAATAATATTCAGGCAAAGGGATTGATCAATTCGTTTTGTTTATCCCTTTATTATTAGAGTTCCAGCATCTGTCTTATCATTTGGTTGGTAAATCCCCATTCATTGTCGTACCATGCCATCACTTTTACAAGATCACCATCCACCACTCTTGTCATCTGCAAATCAATTGTGCTGGCAAAAGTACTTTTGATGATATCACTCGAAACCAAAGGCTCATCCGTTACGGCAAGCACTTTTTTATATCTTTCTGTTTTTGATTCTTCAATCAGTATCGCATTGATTTCTTCTGGCGTTGTGTCTTTTGCCGCCAAAAAAGTTATGTCTGAAATGGAACCTACCGTAACGGGAACCCTTACGGCAACGCCATCAAATTTTCCTGCGTATTGGGGCAATGCCTTTGTGGTTGCGATGGCTGCTCCTGTTGCTGCAGGAGTCAGGTTAGCCGCTGCTGCTCTTCCCATCCTGAATTCTTTTTTTGAAGGCGCATCGATCAAAGTTTGCGAAGCTGTATAGGCATGAATTGTATTCAGAATTGCTTTTCTGATGCCGAGTCTTCTTCCAAGAATCTCAATGATCGGACTGATATTGTTTGTCGTACAACTGGCGCAAGAAAAAATGGAAGTGTGTCCGTCTTCCGTATTTACACCATGCACAACAGTTGGAGTATCCTTTGTTGGGCCGGAGATCACCACAAACTTGGCACCTGCCGTGATGTGTTTTTCCGCATCATTTTTATTGGTGAAAATGCCTGTGCTCTCAATAACGATATCAACGCCAAGTTTTTTCCATGGCAACTCCAACGGATCCTTGATGGAAGTGTATTTTATTTTGTGTCCGTCCATTGAGATTGTATCGTCCTTGAAGCTTACATCCTTTTCGTATTTGCCATACACACTGTCATACTTCAGGAGGTACGCTGCATTTTCAATATTCATCAGGTCATTGACGGCTACCACTTCCAGACCTTCCGTCTCATAAATAATTTTCAGTGATGCTCTGCCAATCCGTCCAAAACCATTGATGGCGATTTTTTTCATAGCTTCTGGGTTTATAGAAAAAAACATATAACGACTACAACACAAACAGCTTTGTGCTCAAAGAGAAATGTAAGCATGTCAATGGCCATCCGTAACAGCCACATAGTTATGTTATCAGAAGAGAGAAGTAGCTGTCTTTCTCAGACAAGCTCCTTACTTAGAGGAAAACAGCGTTTTGAATCTTTAGATTCATTTAAAAAAGATGATTATTGAGAGTAATAACTCTAGACGTTTAGCAATTCTAACAAGAGTAACCTGATATGTGAAATAAGTTCAAAAAATAATAGGGTCTAATGACTTTCCTTTGGTCTAATACGATTTATTAAATTATCAGCAATGTTAGTGTTTCAAAAGAGGTAAGACATGCCATACTAATTTTTTTATCTATTAATCAACAAAGCTCCTAAAAAAAAGAAGACGGCATATTTTGCCGTCTTTTCTTTTAACCAAACCACTTAGTGTGCTTATCCAAGCACCAGCTGCACGTTCAAAGCCAAACGTACCTCATCACTTACCACAACACTTCCCGCCTCAGTCAGTGCATTCCATTTAAGATCATATTCCTTGCGGCTAATCTTACCGATAATTTCGAAACCTGCCTTTTCCTGTCCATACGGGTCCACTGCCCTGCCATTGTACTCCACTTCCAGTAATACTTCTTTCGTTACATCCTTGATAGTCAGGTTGCCGAAAAGCTCGTAACTACCATCAGCTTTTTTATGGAATGCAGTTGACTTGAACTTCAATGTTGGGAAGTTTTCTGCATCAAAGAAATCCGCAGACTTCAGGTGCCCGTCACGTTGCTCATTTTTTGTATCAATGCTGTTGATATCAGCCTCGAAAGAGATTTCCGCATTCTCAAAATCATCTGCCTGCGCTTCTACGCTACCCTTGAATTCATTGAATGCCCCTGTTACTGTAGACACCATCATGTGTTTTACTTTGAAAAAGATTTCAGAGTGTACAGGATCAATTGACCAAAGTGTTTTTACGTTTGATGTAGTGCTCATCTTATTTTGATTTTAAATAATAAAACAATGCTGTATAACCCTTCAGGCATTTTCACATACTTACCGTTTGATTTGCCTTTCTGGTTAATTATTTAGAACACTACAAAGATGCGGGATATTGAATTATTCAGAGATACAAAAAAGGAAGAGGTATATATAAAAAAGTCGGATATTTATGCAAATCATCATTTTTAAAGAAAAAAAAGGTCTATAAATGCTATTGATAGCTATATAGACCTTTTTGATGTATTTTATTTACATGTAAAATAATATAGAATTATTCCTATTTACGCTCTCTATATTCAGTAGGCGAAACCCCTGCCATTTTCTTAAAGAATCCACTAAAGTGAAGAGGTTCTTCAAATCCCAATGTCAGGGAAAGTTCTTTTATACTCTGGTCAGAATGCAGCAGCAGCCTCTTGGCTTCCAGTGTAATCCTGTCCTGTATGAGCTGCTTGGCAGTCTTTCCCGAGGTTTCTTTCAATGAGTAGCTCAAATGCTTGGTGGTGACAAACATTGCCTCCGCATAGTCAGTCACCTTATGCCATTCAAAATAATGCTGATCCACCATACGCTTGAAATCCCTCAACATACAGATTCCCGTATCCTGTGTATCATGGCTGGAAGCATCCAGTGTACAACTGTTGTTACAGTAGATCAGGAATAACTGCAATAGCGCACCCATCGCCTGACTGGAATAGTGTATTTCACCTTCCACGCATTCCAGCATGTCCAGCACTACCTTTTCCAACTTACCGAAAGTTTTTGCATCAACTGCCAATGGTGGTGTTTCACCAAACGACCTGAAAAGATTGATATTGGATATAAAGCTCTCCGGAATATTGTTCTCAATCAGGAATTCTTTGGAGAAAGTAATCACCCACCCATCTGGCTCATCGGTCAGGTCCACCTGATGTACCTGTCCTGGACTTATGAAATGAACCTGACTTGATGCCATTGGATAGGTCTTGTAGTCCACTACATGTTTGCCTACAGCTTCCCTGATCAGTAGCACCGTATAGTAGGCATGTCGATGAGGAACGTCTTTCTTATTCGATGCAGCCTGAAAGATCGTTTGCATTTGCTGGATATTGAATGGCTTTGATGCTGCACGCTCAGCCAGAGAACTGTTGGTGTTTTTGGGTGACATGATTTTCACATGTTTAAGCAGTTTAAAAAACTATATTGATCTCAATACTAATGTTTAAACATCATTATAAGAAGAAGTGTTATCAATTCTTTTTCAAAAATAATGATAGCACCTCGCAAAGGTCCTTATACAAAAGTAAATACAGCCATAGAACCTACCTTTCTGATTAGTTGTTCCGCTAAAAGAACTTACAGTGTATTACTCTAAATTACAATTACTTTCTCTAATCCCTCTCATCTTATAAACTTATGAAAAGACACGCAACAGCCGTCTGGAACGGTTCAGGCAAAGAAGGCAAAGGCACACTGACTACACAAAGTACAGTGCTCAACCAAACCCAATACTCATTCTCCAGTCGTTTTGAGGATGGTATAGGTACAAACCCCGAAGAACTGGTGGCCGCAGCCCACGCCGGTTGCTTCACCATGAAGCTCAGCTTTTCGCTGGATGAAGCCGGTTATACCGAAAAGGAGATCTCCACTACCTGCAAGATCAACTTTGTGAACGGTAAGATCACAGAATCATTTCTGACTGTGGAAGTGAAAGGCAACAACATCGATGAAGAAGCATTTCACAAGTGTGTGAAAGATGCGGAAGAGAATTGTCCTATCAGTGTCCTTCTGGATACGGATATAAAAGTAGAGGCAACTTTGATCAATGCATAAATAAAAGCCGTTGGAGTCTGTAATCTCCAACGGCTTTTTTACTATACAACCGTGCAGTTCAGTTGAGCCACTCGTGTATATAACTGGCCACTTCCTGCCAGTTAGGCAACCCGAGGACAAAGTGGTTGTTGCCTTCAAACTCCTTAAAACCCGTGATTGAACCTGTATCCTTGTAGCTTTGGAAATTTCTCTTGTTCAAGGTAGCTGGCATAATGTTGTCTTTTCCACCTGCAATAAACAGTAAAGGGGCATGAGGTTTCTTGAAGTCAATCTTGGCCACCAAAGACAAAGCGCCTCTCGATACTCTCTTGGATTCTGGAATCGTATTTTCCTCATACGCTTTCTTCTGCTCTTCCAATGACATCCCGTTGGTAAAAGTATATTGCCAATCCTTGAAAGACATCATATAAGTCTTGTCCAGTGAGGTGAATAAGCCTAGTGATTTCCATGTGGACTTGAGGAAAGTAAACTCGAACGGGATCACTCCCAGTGGCGGTACGGAATGAATTACCACTGCTGCTTCTGCCACTCCCCTGCTCACCAGGATTTGTGTGATCAATCCTCCCATCGAATGCCCGATCAGGATAGGTTTCTCAGATAGCTGGTTAATGAAATACTCATAGTGGTTAACCACATCTTTTAGAGACAGTTTTGCCAACTGGTAATCGTCCGGACGTTTGTTTCTCAGTTCTGCTGGTACTGCATTCTTATGAGGCCATGATGGGTTATATACCGTAAACCCTTTCTCCTTAAAATAGTGCTTCCAGCTGTCCCATCCGTGGTGGGTTACGAAGTTGCCAGTAATGAATACGATCGTTTTTGAATTTGCCTTTTTCATAACTTTACTATTTGGTTATGAAGCAAATTTCATCCATAGCATGTTCTTAAAGATTAACCCAAGTTAAAAACGCATCACTTACCTGAAATTCTTTTCCGTATCCTGCTTAGCGAAGGACCCTGTATCCCAAGGTAAGAGGAGATATGGTAAAGTGGCACCTCATTGAGCAGGTCAGGATGCTGTGCCACAAGTTCAAGATACCGCTCCTCTGGTGGTGTAAACATAAAACTCTCAGCCCTTGACATAGCTGCCCCAAATGCCATCTCAGCCATCAGCCTTCCCATACGTTCCCATTTGTGCGAAGTATTGTACAACTGATCTAGGTGCTCCTTATGGATATAAAGCACTTGTGATTCGGTCATGGCCTGTGTATAATATTTGCATGGTGATTGGGTCAAAAAACTCTGAAATGAGGAAATCACCTGATGTTTTGAAAAGAAAAACACATTCTTCTCCTCCCCTGTCTCCTCTTGTATAAAATAGGTTCTGAATACACCCTCCAACACAAAGCCCAGATACTTGCACACCTGTTTGTAGTCATTGAAACTTTCCTTTTTCTCGTATTTCCTAAACTGCCAAAAACCTTCCGAAATCTGAAACTCCTGCTCATCTATCCCTGCCAGTGTAAACAATGCCTGTTGCAATACCTGCAAGGGAGTTGGCTCTAAATTTTCTGAACTCATAGATCTGCTTCTGTATCTTTTGTAAAAAACTCACCTTAAAAAACCATTATTCCTCTGGTTTTAAACACCTTTCAAAGTACAGAAGACCGCTATAAAATGAAAAGTCCCGGATAAATATTACCCGGGACTCCATGTACAAGGAGGAGACATCTCTCACTCCTCTGATACTATACAATGCTACATGTTATAGTTTCACAATCTCTTTCCCCATTTCTCCAACAGGAACCAAATACTGTTTTTTCTCAAATGCCAACAGCAGCTCTTCTGCGACTTCCTGTGGCGGAATACCATTTTCCCTACCACCAATCTCTGCAGAAAATGCTGTGTTCACCAATGGAGGGATCAGTTCGTAAACTTCCACACCTAAATCTGCATTGATGGTTTCACGCAAGGACTCTGTGTAAGAGTGCAAGGCAGCCTTACTTGCCGCATAGGTTGGAAGCGCTGCAAATGGTCTGAAAGCCGCCACTGAGGTAACATTGACCACTGCTGCACTTTCCTTGCCTGACAACAGCGGAAGCAGTTTTTCCGTCAGCCTTATAATAGACAGGTAATTGGTGATAATCTCCCTACTAGCCTTTTCATAAGCGTTTGCTTCAGCAACTAGCGTATAGTATACAGCTGCTCCTGCATTATTGATCAAAATATTCAGGTCTGGGTGATTGCTTTTCACTTCTGCAACCAGTCTTTCTACATCATCCTCAATTGTAACATCCCCCTGAAAAGGAATCACATTCTTCAGCTGTCTTGCCGCATCCTGCAACCTGTCTGCGTTTCGTCCAGTAATGATTACCTTGTTTCCTTTTTCTGAGAACAGTTTTGCTATTTCAAAACCAATACCTGCTGATCCTCCTGTGATAAGGATTGTGTTTCCTGAAGTTTTCATAGATTTTTTAATTTTATACCGATCGGTATATTTTTGTTTAAAAAAATTTTCATCAATCGAATGAACCATGAATTGCTTTGCAATATTCCTCCAAAGAGGTCAACCCATGATTGTATTTATGTCATTTCAATGCGAACCATTGAGATTACTCTGTCTATTGCAGCATCAAGCAATGCTGGCTTTTCCATAATCTTTGACATCATGATACCGCCTTCAATCATCGTCACAAACGTATAGGCGTATTCACGGGCATCCAGTTCTTTCCTGAACTCCCCTTCTGCTTTTCCTTTCTCTATCACCTCTGCCAACTCATTGGTCAGGTTAAGGATGCTGTTCCTGACATGTTTCTTCAAGACGGGATAACTGTCATCAGCCTCAACGGATGCATTCAGGATAGGACACCCTCCTCTCTCTGAGAATGTATGCCAATCACTTCTGTAAAACTCTGCGAAAGCAACCAGCTTGTCGGTAGCAGTTTCCTTGACACTCATCATCGCCCGCATCTTCATACCTAGTTCATTTACATTAAAGTGATAAGCTTCAATGGCGATATGGTCCTTGTTCTCAAAGTTGCCATAAATGGCGCCCTTTGTAAGACCTGTAGCCTGAATGATATCAGAAATCGCGGTACCAGCATACCCTTTCTTGTTAAACAAGGGTGCTGACTTCTCAATGATAAATGCTTTTGTTCTATCTGCTTTTGACATACCGTTTCATGAATTACAACTTAATAACCTAAAAATATACCGATTGGTTTATTTCATGGGTGGGATTTCATAATTTAATTTCACTTTACACTGATTATCAATCAATTAAAATCTAATCTCTACATTCAAATAATGGAAACTTAAAAAAGTAAAGCGGAGACAATACATAAAAAATTGATTCCGCTTATCAATAGAGGATTGTATGTAATAGCACTCACTTATTAGACCTTATCACGACTATTTGAATAATGTGATTTTTTCAAGGGTATAGCTGGTCAAATAAAAAGAAGAAAACAGTGAATGGCAATAGCCATTCCCAATTTGCAATAAAGAGAAGGATTGTTGCGATAAAAGGAAATATCCTGCCTTTATCAACCAAACTTCCCATATGGATTTAGCACTATTTTTTTCTGAATCCGAACGCAGGAATGAGTATTTTTATCAACCATAACAGGAAAGGACTGTTGGTATACAGATCAATTCCAAAATCCTGTTTTGACCCATACGGCCTGCCGCCAACTCCGCCATCTACTTTTTGGCTGCACCTGCCGGATATACACTGATTCTAACAACTAAACTTATGAACTATGGAGCTGGCATTATTAACAGACATGGTAGTCATTCTTGGACTTAGTGTGCTGATTGTTCTTGCATTTCAGCAAATGAAACTACCGCCCATTCTTGGATTCTTGCTTGTTGGTACTATAGCCGGACCTACCGGCTTTGACCTGATCCAAAGCAGCCATGAGGTAGAAATACTGGCTGAGATCGGCATTGTATTCCTGCTTTTTGTGATCGGGATTGAATTTTCAATAAAGGGTTTGCTGTCCATGAAAAAGGTTGTCCTGCTAGGAGGTGCTTTACAGGTTGTAGGTACAATAACCATCGTCGCCATTACGGTATATTGGGGAGGACTTTCCATGGAGTCCGCTATATTTCTTGGTATGCTGATCTCGTTGAGCAGTACTGCGATTGTACTGAAAATATTGCAGGAGAAAGGGGAGCTTACCACCCCATACGGAAGAATCAATGTCGCCATCCTGATCTTTCAGGATATTGCTGTTGTCCTTATGTTACTGCTGATTCCATTCCTTGCAGGGGAACTAACCTTATCTGGTGTTTCACTGCTCTTACTGGTCTCAAAACTGATTATCATTGTGGCCATCATTATCATTATGGCTAGATACCTTGTGCCGGTACTGTTCAGCCATGTGATCAAGACAAAAAGCAAGGAACTCTTTATACTTACCGTGGTAGTGCTATGTTTTGCTACTGCCTGTATCACAGCGTATGCAGACCTTTCACTGGCACTCGGAGCATTTTTTGCCGGACTTATCATCTCTGAATCCGACTACAGCCATCAGGCTACTGCCAATATCCTTCCGTTCAGAGAAATCTTTATCAGCTTCTTCTTTGTATCGGTTGGCATGCTGCTGGACCTGCCATTTTTCTTTTCCCATCTGCTGATGATTTCCCTGCTTACAGCAGGTGTCTTCCTCTTCAAGACCCTGATCATATGGCTAACCGTAATCTTGCTAAAGTATCCATCAAAGACCGCTTTGCTTTCCGCACTTTCCCTCTTTCAGGTCGGTGAGTTTGCCTTCTTGCTGGCAGCCAATGGTATGCAATACAAGCTGCTGTCGCCAGATACTTATCAGTACTTTCTGGCTGTTTCCATTATCACCATGGCAATTACCCCATTTGTAATTGACTACTCTCCTAATCTAACCAACAGGCTGCTCAGTGCCCCATTGCCAACGCCTGTCCGCAGAAGGCTCAAAGCATTGCAGCAAATCAAGCTTTCTGAACAAAAAAGGGAAGAACAACAACTGAATGACCATATCGTAATCATCGGATATGGTATCAATGGGGAGAATGTCTCAAAAGCAGCCCGAAAAGCCCAACTACCCTACGTAATCGTAGAGCTGGACCCAGAAGTAGTCATGACTGCCCGACAGAACAAGGAACCAGTGGTCTTTGGTGATGCCGAAAATGACCTGATTCTCCACCATGTACAGATGCACAAGGCGAGGGTTGCTGTAATTGCCATTTCATCACCCAAGACGACACAACATATCATAAAAAGGATAAGGCAGTTCTCTCAGGAAGTGTGTATCATCGTCAGAACCCGTTATATCAAGGAAATCGAGGAATGCCTGAGATTGGGTGCCGATCAGGTTATTCCAGAAGAGTTTGAGACGTCCATAGAGATTTTCGTGCGTGTACTGGATAAATACCTGATACCATTCGACAAGGTACAGGAATTTGTGAACAGTATCAGGTCCAGTAACTATGCGGCATTGAGGGCATCCTACAACAATGGGGAAGATAACTCGCTCACCAAATTCAATATTCCTGAGATGAGAATCTCCACACTGCAGGTACAACAGGGACCGAACGAGATTGTCGGGAAACCAATCCATTCAGCGGGTATCCGTGCCAATTACGGGATTACGATTTTGGCGATCAGAAGGCAAGGAAACTACATTACCCAGATCGAGGCTTCCACCACGATCGAGCAAGATGATATACTGTATGTATTCGGCAAACCTGACAACATTTCAATACTGAACAAGTACCTACAGTTTTATTACTAGGTTACCATACCAGAAAGAAGCAAGCATTGATAATCAAACTTTGTTGCAGACAAACGGATAGCCATTTAATTTAATGTATTGTATTTTACACATAATAGTGTCATGGATGCATTAACTACTGTTATTCATGATAGTAAGGGGTTAAAGAGTCTAAAACAGAGCTATCCTGTAGCTTTGAAATCAATAACTGAAACAGGATATAATAGTGTATCTGAAAATGGCACTAAACCTTTGATAATAATAGGGATTCAAGAAAGTGAATTAAGCAATACTGCGTCTGGAGCATCTGGGCTTAATCATGAAGAAGTTGCACATGGCAATGACATTATAAAAACAGATAATAAGAATTCTAATGCAGAAGATCATCTTGATTACTATGGTGAAAAAACTGATTTATCTCCGGATGATGATGAAGTAAGAACTGATCAAAAGTATCGGAATACGGAAGCAAAAAAGCAATTAGATGAAATTGATAAAATAATTGAAGATGAAAGGAATAGAAAGTAATTATATGATTGTTTTTTTAATTATCATATTGATGAGTTGTGATGTTATATGCAGTGAATACATTAAAGTGCCTTCATTTGGAGCTGAATATTCAAATCCCTACGTTTACATTGATGAGAAGTTAGATGAGTGTACATACTCTATTTCCGGTATTTTAATGATAAATAACGTTGTTAATGAAATTAAAGGAGAAGTTAAGAAAGTTGATAATTCTTTAGTTGTTAAACTTATAGCTCCTAGATCTAAAGAATTTACTTGGTTTGATTTTAAAGTTGAAGTTGGGAGCGTTTATCGCTGTTATTTATCGGATTGTACGAATTTCACAATGATTTTGGAGAGTATATTTAAGGATTCAAGAAGAGGTGATGTATACTTTTTTAAACAAAAAAATGGGTATTTATATGAGGGTATTAGCTTGGATATTGTTTACTTAGTTACACAAGAAGAAGGAGTTATTGGAACATATTTGATAGGAAAAGAATGTGGAGAAGAGGTTATCGCAGGTCCAGAAGGTGACATACTATTGGATCAGGTAAAATATAAGCAACGGTTTGTTAGAATGCTGTAATAAAATTTCAACAGACTAAATAATGTAGCCTCACTGGCACAAGAATGCGGGTTGATTAGCGTAATGGCTTTCTTGTGCCAAAACTTATGGAAAGGGTTTGCTTCCTAATTACTCGTAGGCAAAGCAAACCAATCAAAAATCAAGAGACAGCTCAATCTATACTGGGTAGTCTCTTGTTGGTTATAAGCCAAGTGAATTTGAGGATGCCGATATCAACCGAATTGCGCTCAACCCCAAAATAGGCTGCTGGTCACAGGTACTGAATGGCAACAACGCTCAGGTGGCCTATGGTACCTACAAGGTGATTAAGGTAAAGAAAGGGTAGGTCGTAAAAGCGGAGGCATTTGCCAGGCACTACGCTACCCAAAGCGGCAACAGTTTTGCAGTCGGTGCCTTTAGCCCTATATTCGGTCAGGACCTTGGGTTGGAAGGTAGTACCGCATTTGGTATGGGCTGTAGTGGCTTTGCTTATACTGACCATTACGATACATCGGCTGATGTGCCAGATGGCTATATGGGCGCTCACCTCTCCCTGATTTGGCTGGACGAGCAGGAGTCAGATACAAGCGAGGTGACCAAGATGGTCTTTGACACCCAAGGGCAGTGGCACCAGCTGACTATTAAGGAAGAGGGACCTCAGGACGGTTACGCTATTGTGTATATTGCCAATGAGGCCAGTTTGATATTTACTTTGATGACCTAAGCGTAGAGCTATGGGATTTTGTGGCATAGGAGAATCACTATTATCCATTCGGGGGTAACTTGGTGGGGTTTGAGAAGCAGGGTAGTCCGGACCACCTTTACCAGTACAATGGCAAGGAGAAGCAGTTGGAGACTGGTTGGATGGATTATGGAGCTAGGATGTATGACCCGAGTGTGGGGTAGTTTATGAAACACGATAGGTATTCAGAGAAATATTACTCTTATACACCATACCATTATACGATGAACAATCCTGTATTATTTATTGATATTAATGGCGATTCTACTATACTATCCTTTTTAAAAGGATTAAAATTTGAAGGTAGTGTAAGTGCTGGATTAGAGGTTGGGTTTTAAACTCCAGTATTAGCGGGAGAGTTTAGTGTTGTTTCTACTAAAATATATTCTGAACAAATTGAGGTGACTGGTGAAGGTGATGTGAAAAGTACTATGCAACTATTAACATTAAAGACTGATAATGGAGGGAAAACAACTAATGATGGGAAAGTAGAATTATCAGCATTGGGTATTAGTGGTAATGTACTTGGATATGGAGGCGCAAGTAAACTTAAACAAAATATAGATAACAACTTACGTTCTAGTGATGCTGTTTGGGAAACAGAAAAATCCTTAATAGGAAAAGGGATGGCTCAAAAGGAAGTTGTATCTTTGGATTACTATACAGGGGATGTTGTTGAGTCTAAAAATGAAACTAGTATTACAATAGGTGCTAAGTTTTTTATCGGTTTTGAACTTAAATTGAGTTATGAAAAGGTATATGATGTTAGAGGGGAATAGAAGGAAAATAATAATAATAGCAGTTATGTTTATTATTTTTGTAGTAATAGTACGAGAGACTATTTCATATAAGACTATAAGTCGACAACCTCCATTTATTCAAGAAGACTATGATAGTTTAATTTTAGATGGTAATATATTAAAGAATATAGGAGGAATTAAAAATGGAAAGCTTTTCTATAAAGATTTCACAAAAATCATAGAAAGTAGAGCGGATACAACTTCATATAAAATTGTACTATATGGCGAACATAAAACATTAGAATACAATGTGAAGCTGTTTAAAGTTAGGCAATATGAATGGAAGAAATTAGATGTCTCAATCTTAGTGAAATAATTTTAATCTAAAAGAATAACAGGCTAAATTAATAGACTTTATCACGAATAAATCATTATGTTTCTAGTTTTGCTCTAAATCGGTTTCTGAAATTGTGTAATCCAGTTGCTATCAGCATAATCTGATCTCTAATTTGATCTCTTTTCAATCGGATCACCTCTTTGACCATCCGTAAGCGTTTGATACAACCAATCACATGCTCAACTCTGACACGAGCTCTGGAGATAATCCGGTTGGCTTCTTTCATATAGTCAGGCATTGAAAGTCCTGCTTGCTTTTTAAAGGGAATAATTACTTGTACATTTTCAATACTCACTCCCTGAAATCCTAAATCATGTACCATCGAAAAACCTTCTCTATGGAAATTCAGCGTCTCGTTGTCAAAGACAGTTTTATCATGTACGCTTCCTTCATAGGTTTGGGAAAGGAAACCGACTTCCCTGTTGCGATTGATGTTAATCAGGTTCTTGACCGTATGTTTCCCATGCTTTCCGCTGTAATGCTCTTCTTGTACTACATAGTCCGTTGAGCGTGGAACAGGACGGTCGGTCGCATCTTCCAACAAAATGGCGTCTATTTGTTCAGAGAGCCAATTGTCAAGGGTGTGCTCATCACGTGCAGGCAAAGAAACCAAGTCTGAAGCGGAAGCTTGCTGTTTTCAAGGACTGTCCCACTTTTCAGAGAGGTCCGGAACCGGCAGGATTTGCATTGCCATATTTCGATACTGGAGCACCAGTGATGGTTTTGACAACCACATTTCTTACAGGTAATTCCTTGCTTTTCGCGTAAACGGTGCATTTCCTTTTTACAGCTTTCCTCATCGGGAAAATGGGTGATGAATTCTATCAATTGCATGGCTTTACTGTCTTTTTTCAACAGTTAAGATACCTGCTCAGGTCGTAAGCTATTTACGTCCTAATAATTGGTTGTAATCATGCGGATACCCATTATTCTTTAATGTACTCATCATATTATAATCTAAAATAAAGCCACCAAAGGGCAGCTTTTTATCTTTACAACCGAAGGGAGGTGAGGTAGTCAATTGTACGTACATCACATCAGATGTACGTACAATTGACATACCTTGCTGTTAATCTTCGATTAACATCTGTAAGACTACTGCTATCTATCATAACTACAACTTCAAGTCTCTACTTGACATTTTCAGTATCCCTAATCAATTATGTAAACCCAGGTAAAATAATACTCTTCCCAAACCTCACCATGGAGGTTATTAAATAGAATGTAAAACAGAAAAGCCCTACTCCAAAAGGGAATAAAGCTTTCCAATTCTACAAGTTCAACACCTGTTTCATCTCTATTACATAGACCGGGTCCACATAGGCAATAAGCAGCATATGGGTGGCCTGTTCAAAGGATAGCGGCTGCTTGCCAAACCGTTCGTGGTCTATCCTCTCCAGGCTAATCCCCTTTCGCTTAAGGCTGCTGTAATCCGCCTTCTCCACCTCCCAACAGACAATCACATCCAGCTCATCAAACATCTTCTTGTCATTGTCAAAATCCTTGAGGATTCTGCGCAAAACCGGCTTGAACTCTACCACTACCTGATGCCTGTCCTTGAGTGCATACAGATCATAACGACTCCGGTAGCCTGACATCAAGGGGGCGATGTTTTTGATCAGTCCACTGCCTATCGCTTCAAAGAACAGTCCCACCAATGTTCCTTCCTGATTGACTGGCTCTTTCAGAAAACGGGAATGGGGATTTGAAAGGTCTGGAAAGGCGGCTATTTCCCTAAAGACCTGATTGCGGGACCACTCGGCCTTTTCTTCAATGTTATCCATATGGGGCATATGCTTGAATACTTTTGCAAAATCGTTGAAGAGTTTTGAGGCCAAGGATTTAAACACATCAGGGTTAATATCACTCAGGGATTTTCTGCCGATATCAAAGCGAAGCTCTCCATCCTCAAACAGCATAAAGGTCTGTCCCCAGTACAGGTCCTTTCCCGAAACCGGATGACTGATATCAATGCTGGTGGGCATGCCCTTTGTCGCAAGCTGGATCCCGGAGCCAAACTGGCAGTTCCACTTCGTTTCCTGCCCATCAGATTTCTCCTGTTTAAGTCCATGCTGGTTGGAGAGCTTCTCCCATACGCTGCGCATCGGTACGACACAACTCCAGTACTTGACCGATCGTCCCCTATGGGACAGGGCTCCTTTCCTGACAATGATCTTGCCCTGTATTTTAATGCGCTTCTCCATATCGGATCGATCCCCTCTCTGAAGGAAACGCAGGTACTCATCCATGTCCACAAGCATATGTTCCATTCCTTCGGTGGGCAGCAGGTAACGGAAAGGCAACCGCTCTTCTTGCTTTATTCCCCTTTTATCAAAATAGGTGAAGTCGACCTTAATATTGAGGTCACGGCCAAAAAGCCTGGCCGTATTTCCAAGGGCAGTTCGCGTCCTGAGCAAGAACTTTAGCTCCTCGAAGCTAAAATCAAAGATCGTCTCCTTCTCTACCCCGGTAAGGCTGATATATGTGCCCCTCCTAATATCATCGACTTGCTCATGCTCCACCTTGACAAACTCTTCCTCTCTGGTACGTTTCCAGTTATTTCCCCAACGGACAATGCCTGAGGAGGAAGTCTCTCCATCACCGCTGACAATAAAGAATCGAAAACAGGAAAATATGACATAGGTCAAACCTACCCCTTTTTCTCCCACCGTCTCCCAATCCCATTCCTTGTCTGTTGAGAAAGGTGCCAGCAGGTAAGGCAGCCGGCTTGAACTGATGCCACAGCCATTATCCTCTATCGAAATCTGCTTGTTGTAGGCATCAATTTCCAAATGAATTTTACCTTGCCCTGTTCCCCTCTGACGGATCGCGTCTACGGCATTTTGGGTAAGTTCTGCCAGAATATCCCAGGGAAGGTTGTAGCTTTCATCAATGCTCCGGATTGTTTTTTGGACCAGGGCCACATTCTGTTTTAAAAAATCGATTTCCATGATAAATAAAAAGTTTAGGGGTAAAACATCAGCAGGTGGTCAAACAACCCAACCTGCCGACCATTAAGTATTAGGAGGCTATACCTGCCTGCTGCTTCATACGCTTGAGCTGGGTGAAGTTCACCTTCAGCAGCTGGGAGAGTTCACGGGTATCGTGGACCTGCTCCTGATACCAGAGCTTTCGGAGTCGGTCCAATTTGCTGCTGGACAGCCGGGGTTCTCCGGTTGTAAAACCAATCACGGTCTGCCGGGGGTAAAGCCTGTCCTCTGCTCTCTCCTCCAGTCTGACCTGTCTGGTTTCTTTTCCGTCTGTACGTTGTTGTATTGCTTCCTCTCCTACCCTATACAGATAGAAGATGCTCCAGCTGTTGCAGGCAATAATCAATAGGTCCAACAGGACTGAAACCAGTCCGACCACCCAACTGTTGAATTGGCTACTTGCATGCAGCTCAAGACTTGCTGCTTTTTGCCTTGCGGCAAGTGCCGACAAGACTTGGGTTTTCTCTTTTTCCAGTTCCGAGACCTGCTTGAGGTACTCCCCGATCTGACGGTTTTCACTTGCTGAAAGCAATCCACCCCAGCGTTTGGCCTTGTGACTGTTGAGTGCGGCAATACTTGCCTCAAGACTTGCAACTCTTCCCTCAAAGTGTTGCCTTGTGCTGTCCAAGTCTTGTGCAAAACTGCTCTCCAAGACTTGCCCCTTGGTATCAAGTCTTGCGTGCAGGGCCTTGGCGCCGAAATAGCTGACTGTGATAGAGCCTACCGAAAACAGCAAGGCTAGCACAAGAAGGGTGGTGACTGTACCGCCTTTCAGGTAACGCAGGGTAAGTTGTTGCAACAGGGTTGCCTTGGCCAGTTCCCAAAGCGTGACAAGACTGATGGCCATACATAAAGAAAGCCAGAAGGGCAGGCTGGAGGATAGGGCATCAGCCAGAAAGTAGCAACCTGTGGCAATACTGGCCAGTGGGAATAGGTACCTGCCGACAAGGCCTGCAATGTACAGTTCCTTGTAAGTATCTATATAGGGTTTATCCATCAGCAGGCGGTCTGCCTGCTGACAAATGCGGTGATTGAGAATATTTCGCATCAGTTTAAACAGTGTTATGAAAAGTTGAGGCAATAGCGTATCGATCCCTCCTTGCCAAAGGGCAAAGAGCGGTAGTCAACTTTTCTTTTCCAGAATAGATTAGCTAAAAAGCAGGATAGGGCTACCCGCCTTAAGGGTACGTAAAAGCACTTGCTTGATAAGGTTAGGTTTGCCCTTACACCTTTCTTGCAGCATGGCTTTTGCCTTGCTGACAAATCGCTTGCTATGCACAGCGTCCTTGAAAGGTTTTTCTGCACTGACTAGGGAGAGGTAGCGATCGAAAAGCAAGTGAACAGCCTGCTCCAGCTTGGCTTTTCTCAAGTGTTCCGGAACCAGCTCAGGTGAGCTATGAATGATCTCCTCTTCTGAAAGTGTCTCTAGACCTGAAGAAATTTGCTCTGGATTGTCACTGGGATTGCTTTTTTCTTTTTGCGGAGAAAGCGTCTGCTTCAGCTGCTCAATCACCTCACCTACCCGGATGGTGATCTTGCGTCTCCAGCTTTTGGGGTTTTCGATGGCAAGTACACCAAAACGAACCAGCTCACGGATGGCTCGCTGTACAGTGGATATACTAATCACCAACTTTTCAGCCAGCTGGCTGTTGGTAAAATTCATATTGAGAAGGGCTGTCTTTTCTTTCTGGACAGCAGACAGGTAGGCAAAAAGTCGCTTGGCATTTCCGGTCAACTTACCGGACGCATTGACTTTTGCACGCAATTCAAGTATGTTTGCGCTCATAGATTCAATTAATTTTGTTTCTTACTGAAGCCCTTTAAGGTGATCTGTTTGGCGATGGAAACACCTTAAGTGGGCTTTTTTAATTACATTCTTTAATTTTGCTTTATATTAAAGGATAATCAAAAGTATCATGCTTTTTGCTTTTTGACAATTTTTCTAAACTAAAAAGCTTTACGTCAAAGCAAATAAAGAATGATTCTAAATAAATTGAATCATGACTAAAGAAAAAAAACAAACTACCTCAATTTCCATTACCAAAGAGGCTCAGAAAAAATTTGCTGAAATGCAATTTGAATATGTATTAGCAAAACGAACTAAATCAAATGCAAGTGATTTCTTGATATTTCTACTAGAGAAGTTTGAGAAAGACTTAAAAGCTGGCAAGATCAAACCAGATACAGACAATCAATAAGAGGGGATATCTCCTCTTTTTTATTCTCAATAAAAAAGCATAAGCCTTTCTATCTTATATACTTTCTATTTCTTCTCTATTATTATGTCGGTCATTCTGATGCAGCAGTAGGTCACGTTGATTCAGTAGTTAATCGTTTTGACCTTGTAGCTAATCAGATCAATACCCACATTTTATCTTTAATGGGTATCCGCATGATTACAACCAAATTATTAGGACGTAAATAGCTTACGATCTGAGCAGGTATCTTACTGTTGAAAAAAAGACAGTACAGCCATGCAATTGATAGAATTCATCACCCATTTTCCCGATGAGGAAAGCTGTAAAAAGGAAATGCACCGTTTACGCGAAAAGCAAGGAATTACCTGTAAGAAATGTGGTGGTCAAAACCATCACTGGTGCTCCAGTATCGAAATGTGGCAATGCAAATCCTGCCGGTTCCGGACTTCTCTTAAAAGTGGGACAGTCCTTGAAAACAGCAAGCTTCCGCTTCAGACCTGGTTTCTTTGCCTGCACCTGATGAGCTCAACCAAGAAGCCGTTTTCAGCCTTGGAAGTTCAGCGTCAGCTGGGACAGAAACGTTATGAGCCAGTCTGGGCTATGATGCATAAAATCAGGGCAGCCATGGGCAAAAGAGATAGTCATTACCAATTGGAGCAGTCCATTGAACTCGATGACGCTTTCTTCAAGCAGGTACTTCCTAAAGGAGATCCCCGACTGGAAGAGCCTGTCAAAAGAGGGAAAGGCAGCCAGCGGCAAGCCAAAGTAATGGTCATGGTCGAGTCTGAGCCAATTGAAAGCCCGAAAAAAGGGAAGAAACACCGCAGTTGTGGGTATCTGAAAATGCAGGTGGTTGACGATCTCACGTCAGACACTGTGCTAAAGGTTGTCCGTGAAAATATCAGTAGTCAGGTTCATGCCACCACCGACAGTGCTCCCTGTTTTGATCGACTTACTGAATGCATAAAGGAGCACACAAAGACTTTTGAACGTAAGCCATATAAAGTCTTGCCTTGGGTACATACAGCAATCAGCAATGCCAAAAGGTATTTGCTGGCTAGCTACCACATGATTTCAGAGAAACATATGCAGAAGTATCTCGATGAATTCTGCTATAAGTTCAACAGAAGATATTTCAATGAACATTTATTCGACAGGCTACTTGTCGCAATCATTGATAATCAAACTTTGTTGCAAAAAAGCAGATAGCCATTCACTTTTATATATAAACTACTCTTACTTACTGAGGGTTAGGATATACCTGATATGCATTTGCTTTCTGTTCCCACAAGGCTACCATTTCTTTGAGCTTATCCGGATATTTATCTGACAAATCCTGCAATTCAGTCTGGTCTTCCGCAAGGTTGTAAAGCTCCCACTTATCCGTTTCTTTCAGCATCACCAATTTCCAGTCTCCTATCCTTATTGCTTTGTTACCTAGATGCTCCCAAAACAGCAGGTCATGTTTCACCTTTCCAACACCCTGCATAGCAGGCAATAGACTTTTACCTACGGTTGGAGTGATAGTTCTGCCTTCAAAAGTCTCGGGGTAATTGGTCTGCGCCAATTCAACGAAAGTAGCCATCAGATCCGATACATGTCCCAGATTGCTGACAAAACTTCCTTTCTGCTGAATGCCTTTCGGCCAGTGTACAATCATTGGGGTACGGATACCACCCTCAAATACTTTGGCTTTAAAATAACGATAAGGCGTATTAGCCACATTAGCCCATTCCTTTCCTATTCCAGCATGAACGGTCTGTGGTCCCGGCAGCGATTTTTTATCTCTTGGGAATACGACGGTCTCTCCTTCCCTTGTTTCTCCGGCACGGTCAAAACCCGCTCTGATAGGCTGCTCAGGGCTTGCGCCATTGTCAGAGAAAAACAGGATAATGGTATTGTCCAGTTCTCCGGTTTCCTCCAGTTTTGCCACCAGATTGCCAACGGTTTGGTCAAGCCTATCAATCATGGCTGCATGTACTGCCATTGCATGTGCATCCCAAACAGTGTCTGCATTATCTTTCCATTTTTCCTTAAACATCCTTGGAGACAGTACCGACTCACTTTCTTTTAGCAGCCCCATGTCCACCATTCGTTTGTATCGGGTTTCCCTGATAGCATCCCAACCTTTTGTAAAAGTGTCCTTGTACTTTTCAATATCTTCCGGTAATGCCTGCAATGGCCAGTGCGGGGCACAATGTGCCACATACAGGAAAAATGGCTTGTCATCCTTGGCAAACTCATCCACATAAGCCACTGCCGAATCGCCAATTGCCACTGTATGGTAATAGTCAGCTGGTACACTCTCTACCGGCTCTTCGCCATTTACAAGACTGAACGGGTCAAAGTAATCTACCACACCCCAGATATTGCCATAATATTTCTCAAAGCCTCTGCCTGTCGGGTAGGATGCCCTGTCTGAAAAATCCCCGAAATTCTTTTGATGTGCCAGCCATTTTAATTGCTTCTCTCCTTTTTGGGCTTTGGTCAGTGACACGTGCCATTTACCGACCATACCCGTACGGTAACCTGCAGTTTTCAGCACTTCCGCTATTGTGACGGTATTCTCTGTCAGATGCCCTCGGTAACCGGACAGTCCCTTGTCACCAGTCATTGCTCCAATGCCTGCTTGATGTGGATAAAGTCCCGTCAGGAATGAGGCTCTTGTAGGGCAACATCTTGCCGTATTGTAAAACTGTGTCATCCGGATACCATTCTTCGCCAACCTATCCAGTGTGGGGGTATTGACTTCCCCTCCAAAACAGCCTAAGTCGGAATAGCCCAGATCATCTGCCATAATCACCACAATGTTGGGGCGTTTGTCTCTAGCTTCCTGCTGTACCGTTTTAGTAGTGCATGCCATCAAAAACAGCAGTAGAATGCCTAGTAAAAGTCGGGTCATGGTTAATGATTTCATGATTCCAGTATTTTTATTTTTCTGAATTTAAAGTGTTCCCAATAGCTGTCTACCGACTTCAATAAAATCGCCTTCGTCATAGAGTTCATAGATCTGAACCCTTGTTGCAGGTTGCTTGAAGTAACGGTGCAATACCAGCAGCAGCCTTCCGTCAAAATCCCTGAAAACCATGCCGTGCCCACGGTCATCCTCCAATAGTGGTGACTTGATATGCTTCCAAGGTCCTGTGATTTTTCCGGAAGTGGAGTAAGCATAGGTCTGGGCATATTTCTTTTGCCCCCAACTAGACCAAAAAAGCAGCAGTTTGCCTGTCTTTGTCCTGTACAGGTAAGGCCCATCCGTCACCACTCCCGGAAAACGCACTTCCTTGTAGTTAATCGACTTACGTGTCCAGTCCAGTTCCCCTGCCGAGAAAAGGGTAACCGGATCTCCGACCGTAGCTGATAGGTCATCTTTCAATCGGATCGCCTTGATTTTCCCGTCGTTTTCCTGTACCCATTCGTGGCAATACACCATCCAAGGTATGCCGTCTTCTTCCCAAAAAGTGGCATCCAACGTCATCTCTCCTTCCGGTGTATGGGCTTTGTTATCAAAAGGCTTGAACGGTCCCAAAGGAGTATCCGCTACCAGTATTTGTGAAGCCCTTTTGGTGATTTTTGGTCTGCCCTTTCTTTCATCTATCACCGTTTCCCAATCATTGAAAGTGACAAACAGGTAATATTTCCCTTTGTAAAAATGCACTTCTGGCGCCCATGGCGAATCCAGCTTGTCTGCCCAAAAGTCTTCTGGTACCTCAAAGACAATCTTCGGTATTGACCAATGCTCCAGATCCTTACTGACATACGCCTGTACACCTCCCCTTCCATTTGGAGATTTGGGCAATTGCCATTCTTTTTTGGGTGAATAGTTACCGTATATATAATATTGATGGGTTAGCGAATCAGCTAAAATACAAGGGTCATGTACAATTAGGTTATCAATATGAATGGGATATTCCTGTGCATAGCTGCCAAAGCCTATCATCATTAACAATAAACAGAAAACAATCAGTCGTTTTTTCATGTCAAATTTAATCATCAGGTGAAAAAAGAAAGAGGAACCATCAGCCCCTCTTTCTATAACTATTAGCTTAACATTTATTTACCTTGAGGCTACGTCATTTACAGCGCTGAACCTGTATAGCTTTGCCCCATGCGACGGTATTTTCACAGCAAAATCATTTTCAACCGTACCAACTTCCTTGCCTTCCCATAGGTCCCTTACCTTGTATTTCTTTCTCATATATTCATATTCCGTCTCAAAGGTAACGAGGCTTTCCTCATTCCTAAGGTTAAAAAGTGCCACGTAACGGTCACCAGTATCCGGATCAGTTGCTACCCAGCAGGCATGTCCGTTTTTGCGGTACACCTGCCTGTTATCCACACTTTTCTGGTTCACATTATACACCTCATGATTCTGTAATAGCTTGATCACCCAATCAGGTGAAGAAAGCAGATCACCACCCATCATCAGTGGAGAGCGGGAAATGCTCCAAAGTGTCAACAGTGTGTAATGCTCAGCCTCCGTAAACTGCGACATTCTTTCTGGTCCATGAGGACGGTTGTTGAGCGACAATTTGCCAATCGGGAGCATGTCTGCATCAGGCCAGTGATGCGGCTGAATATAGGAAGACCACTCCTCAAGCAATTCAAAGTTATGTTCCAACGATTCCCAATTGTCCCAGAAGTCAGCAGAGATACGCCACATATTGGCATTGGTTTCTAGATGTCTTGCCTGAGACAATGGTGCTTCCCCACAAGAAAGACTCAGTACCATCGGTCTGCCACTGTTGTCAATTGCCTTACGCATCATCTCAATCTCACCCTTATGATAAGGTGGTACCATCATGTCATCTGCCTTGATAAAATCCACTCCCCACTCAGCATAAAGCTCAAAAAGAGCGTTATAGTACTCCTGTGCGCCTGGTTTGGTTGGGTCTACACCAAACATATTATTCTGCCAAGGGCAAGTATCCCAAGGCTCAGAGATATCCTGTGCCGTAAACTCGGTTCCCTTGATTGGCAAATTTTCATAATATGCCTGTCTCGAGATACCTCTCATAATATGGATGCCGAATTTCATGCCTCTGCCGTGTACATAGTCAGCTAACTGCTTGAACCCCTTTCCTTCCACCGCTGAAGGGAAACGTTTTACAGACGGCAGCAACCTGCCATACTCATCCATTTCCAACTTGTCGATCGGAATTCCGTTCTCATCCAGCCTTACATCTGGATGTCCGAAACGCCTGTCAGGGTTATCCCAGTTGCCGGGTGCATGGTTGAACCAAACATAGTCCACCACGGCATAGTTCCAACCATATTCCAATAGGTTATCTGCCATAAAGTCCACTGTTGCCTTGAATTCCTCTTCATTGATTCTACAATCATAGGCGTCAAAGGAATTCCATCCCATAGGTGGGGTTGCTGCCACATCATGTACCAACGTCTTCTTGACAGATACCTTATTCTCATTAGGTTTCTGGGCTTTCATGCCACATGAGGACATAGCCAACGCCGTACCCACCACCAGCAGACCCATCAGTTTTCTGCTAATCATTTTTTCTATCTTTTATCAATTGTCAAATTCACTAAAAAGCTACTTCCAAATTCTCTTTGTCAGAGAATAGGTCAGTTACGCTGAATGGGCGGTGTGCTTCTGCAAACAGTTTTTCCATTTCTTCCACCACTTCCGGATACTGATCAGCCACATTATTGACCTCCCCAACATCAGCCGTCAGGTCATAAAGCTCGAATGTCACTGGTTGCTTACTGCTGCGTACATTCAGCTTAATTGCCTTCCATTTGTCTTTACGGATCGCCTGCTTTCCACCCTGTTCATAAAATTCCCAATAGAGGTAATCGTGTTCACGCTGCTCACCTGTTCCTAAAAGCGTAGGCAGGAATGAGATACCGTTAATGTCTTCAGGTGCTGCCTGCCCAGTAAGGTCACAAGCCGTTGGCAGTAAATCCCAGAATGCTGAAAGATGTTCTGTTGTTGTTCCAGCCTTGATTTTGCCAGGCCATGCAGCCATAAAAGGAATCTTGATACCGCCATCGTACATGTCTCGCTTGGTGCCTCTGCATTCACCGCTTGAAGTAAAGAAGTCAGGGTCGTGTCCACCTTCCGTATGAGGTCCGTTGTCACTGGCAAACATCACCAGTGTATTCTCTTCCAGTCCCAGTTCTTTCAGTTTTGCTCTGATATTACCCACTGTGTTGTCCATTCTTTCCAACATTGCCGCGAAACCTTTTTCCGCTTCCGGCCAGTCCTTGTCTACATAGCTGCCGTAATCAGGTACTTCCATACCATTCTCAAGGTTTTCGTTGTTCGCATGCGGAATAGTAAGCGTTACCATCAGGAAGAACGGATTGTCCTTGTTCTGTTCTATAAACTTCAATGATTCCTGTTCAAACAGGTCCGGCGTGTATTCCGTACGTTCTGCCGACCAGCCATTGCCCTCCGGCTTGTCAGCCCAAGGGTTGTTACCGTTCTCGTCTGTTTTCAGCTTGTTTGCCAGACTTACCTTCTCCTCATTTCTGTACAGGAATTCAGGATAGTAGTTGTGGGCATGCCACATGTTCAGGTAACCGAAGAAATAGTCAAAACCATTACGTCCGGGGTCATTGTTCGGAATCGGGTGACCAACTCCCCACTTACCGATGTTGGCAGTCTTGTAGCCTGCCTGCTTGAATACCTCAGCCACTGTCACGTCCTCATCTGCCAGTATCTGTACCTGTGCTGGGTGGTTACCTCTTACAGAACTGTTACCAGTATGTTTACCAGTCAGGAGTGCTGCCCTTGATGGCGCACAAACAGTGCTACCTGCGTAATGGTCTGTAAACAACATTCCTTCATCTGCCATCCTGGAAAGATGGGGAGTCTTGATTGTTTGTTGACCGTAAGCAGTTAGGTCTCCATAACCCAAGTCATCCACCAGTATATACACTACATTGGGTTGTTTAGGCAATTCCGATTTCTTATCGGTTTTTTGGCATCCTGCATTCAGCAGGACAGAAAATAAAAGTACTGCTGTCAGTATTTTCTGTATCGAATTAGATAAGCTCATCATATCTCTTATTGGTTTTGAAAAATATCTTAAGGGCTGATTTAGCTCCGTTATGATTCGTATGAGTTGTCAATGTGAAAGTAAAAGGTGGAAATTATGCCTGCAACTGCACCAATCAGCTATGAACAAATGAGGTAATCAAAAGAACTATTTTTCAATCTCCACCTTCGCCACCCACCAATAAAAAAAACTCATTTTCAATGATTTACCATTTAAAAAACCAAACCATCAAAGCTATAAATGTCTTAGTACAGCATAAAAAATGAGTGCTACGTGAGGTGAACAGCAGCACAGAAAAAAAGAATTGAAAAATACGATAAGTCAACAGAAAAACACATTTGGTCAAATGAAATTCAAACAAAACCCCGACAGCCTTTACATAGATCTGTCGGGGTTACTTACTATTCAATCAGCAATTTCTGGATAAGAGGCCCCTCCGCTGTACTAAGCCTGATCAGGTAAAAGCCAGGTTTCAGTTCTTTGGTAGTGAATGCTGCCGTTCCCTGTTTTAAGGTGAAGTTTTTCACCATTTTCCCATTGACATCAAACAGATGACCGAATACAACTTCTTTTATCGGTAACTCTATTTTCACCCTGCCTCTTGAAGGATTAGGGTACACTTTCATCTCAAACTGTTCGCCGATGATATCCAAGGCTGCTATTCTTGCACCCCCAACCGAAACAAACTCCCACCTTGTCCAATCTCCTGTAGCGCTTGACGGAGCTACCTTCACGGTATGGTCTCCTGTGGGATTAGTGCTGTAGTCATCTACAGAAGTCGACCTGATACGTTTACCGCTTGCCCTGTTTTCCAGATGGAAATACCCGTCACCTGTCTCCACTGTTTTCCATTCTTCTTGGGCAGTAGTAGCTGTTGAGGTGGTAATCATCGCCTCATCAGTAGCATCAGGCATACTCAGGTACTGTAGAGAGCCTTGGTTCTGTAGCCTGAAATAGCCACTTGATGTTGGTACCTGTTCCCATTGCGTCCAAGTGCCAATACTACCTGCCTCCACCTGTGAAACACCGCCACTGTAGGGTCTGATTTTCTTACCAAAATTCTTGTTGAAAATATGGAACAAACCTGTCGTGCCACAAGTGATTGGCATATTGACTACCGGATTGTTGGACACCTTCTTGGTTGTACCGTCATATGGGCGTACCTGATATTCGTAACTTGTCCCCAACACTACCGTATTGTCTGAAAAACTGGTAGTCGTTACAGTTGCCAGATTGGCGTAGGTGGCTTCCCCCACTATTTTCCTTCTAACGATATATTCGATGGCACATGGGGCTGCTGACCAGCTCAAGTCTACAGTATTACAGCCATTCTGCACCGCTGACAGATCAGTGATATCCGTAATGGCTGTGCACCCTCCTCCTCCAATTACCAGTTGCTGCCCTTCCAGTAACATGTCATCTATCTGCTGCTGCAAGTCATTGATTATCGTATTGTAAGCAGTGTTTCCATAAAGGTTGTTCCATTCGTAAGGATCAGCCTGCACATCATATAGTTGGCTGTTACCTCCATCAGAGATGTACTTCCATTGGTTGGTTCTGATATAATTCGTAGAACCGTAAGTAGCAAATACTGGCTTATCCCAACTGCTCTGGTTCGGATTGTTGAGTAAAGGCTGTAAGCTATTGCCCTGTACATCACTTCTTGCGGATAGGTTACACAATTCAATCAATGTTGGGTAAACATCCTGTAAACTGACCACCTTCTGACTTACCTGCTGGTTTCCGGATGCTGACGGGTCATAAATAATCAGGGTTGTATGGTTTGCCTGCTCATAGACCGATGACTTTTTCCACCGCTTCTTTTCTCCAAGATGCCAGCCATGATCCCCCATAAAAAGCACAATTGTATTGTCCTTATGGGGACTATTCTCCAAGGCATCTAGGATAATACCGATATTGTAATCAGCATAGGCAAGATTTGCCAAATAGGCACGCAGCGCATTGCTCCATTGACCATCATTCACGATGGTCGTATGTTCCGAGGATGGAGAACCATCTGAAGCACTATATCCATCTGGTATTGGCAGTTGTGTCGGATTGAATTGGTCATAAAACTCCTTGGGACAATTCCACGGCAGGTGTGGACGAAACAAGCCAACCCCCATAAAGAATGGCTGGTTCTTGTTATAGTTTGTGATCTGATCTGCCATATGCTGTGCCAGTTGGGTATCATTGGACGTAGAGACATCGTAATTGCCTGCACTCCATTTGATAGGGCTGCCACTGCCTACCTCATAGGAATAAAAACTACCACCCTGTGCACCAGAATTACCCGTGTAAAGTGCTGACCAGTTTGTAGGGTCGGTATCAGAACTCCCCATACTACCTGGATGGTAGAGTTTGCCGCCCCCGTATGTCCAATAGTTATTCTGTTTGAAATACTGGTTCATGGTAACCACATTTTCAAACCCTGCAATATCCCTGACATACCCCCCTGAGTTGGAGGTTATGCCAGTAGTGGAAGGACGCAATCCCGACCACATTGAGTTTCTGGATGGGTTGCAAACCGGAGAAGAACAGTAGGCTTTAGCAAAAAGGACTCCTTTATTAGCTAGTGAACTTACGTTGGGTGTCTGTGCTGCAGGATAGTAACCGATTTCCGGCAACCAATGGTTGAAGTCATCCGCCATGATCAGTAGCACGTTTTTCTGCTGACCTAATGCGAAATTCCCCAATAGCAACATTGCCAATATTAAGATGATCTTTCTCATATCCTCAGCCTATTTGATCACCAGTTTATTCACTTCCTTAAAATTGGACGATTCTACTTTAAGCAGATACACACCAGCAGGAATCTGGGCAGTTGAAATATCCTTTGTTCCTTGACTGACTTCCAAGGCTCTTACTACCTTACCTTGCAAATCCAGAATCTGTACTTGTGCTGTAGCATTACCTTTCCATATCAGCTTGAAGGACTCTGATACTGGATTGGGGTAAAAGGTCAATTCCTTATTACTCAACTCGGTATTTTCGGCAGCAAATCGTGCTCCTCCAACCGAAACAAACTCCCACCTTGTCCAATCTCCTGTAGCGCTTGACGGAGCCACCTTTACCGTATGATCTCCTGTGGGATTGGTACTATAATCATCTATTGATGTAGACCTGATACGTTTACCACTTGCCCTGTTTTCCAGATGGAAATAACCATCACCCGTGTCCACTGTTTTCCACTCTTCCTGATTGGTAGTCGCTGTTGAGGTGGTAATCATTGCTTCATCGGTGGCATCCGGCATACTCAGGTACTGTAAAGAACCTTGGTTCTGTAGCCTGAAGTAACCGCCCGATGTCGATACCTGTTCCCATTGTGTCCAATCGCCAGTACTGCCTGCCTCCACCTGTGAGACACCACCACTGTAGGGTCTGATTTTCTTGCCAAAATTCTTATTGAAAATATGGAACAAGCCTGTCGCGCCACATGTAGCTGGCATATTGACTACCGGATAATTAGACACCATCTTGGTTGTGCCATCATCCGGACGTACCTGATACTCATAGCTGGTGCCTAAGGCTACCGAATTGTCTGCATAACTGGTAGCGGTAACCGTAGCCAGATTGGTAAAAGTAGCTTCCCCTACAATCTTTCTTCGGACGATATACTGGATCGCACATGGGTCGGCAGACCAGTTAAGGTCAACTGTTCCACAACCATTCTGAACGGCTGTTAGGTCCGTGATATTCTGGATGCCGGAGCAACCTCCACTTGATGGAGTAAAATCGTAGTAGTCATTACCAGTCCCGAATACTATCTGTACAGTGTGGTTACCTGTCACGTTCTCAAAACTGACAGACTGCATCCGTCCCTGACTTACGCCATCAATCAGTACATCCGTGATTTTCTTGCCACTGCTCGGCAGTATCGTAACTGTCTGATCTGTCCCTGCCGGACAATCAATCACGCCACTGTTCCCTGACGGAAAGAAACTACCGCCAGCATTGGCAGTGACCGTAATATTATGGATGGTTCCAGAAGAGTTAAAAGTGATGTTTTTCACCCATTTGGCTGCATCCGTATTGCTACCATTGGAACCCGTCAGGTTCAGGTCAAAATAGTTCTGGTAATTGTTCCATTTCACCAGCTTTCCATCCACAATCAGATTCGTGAATACCCAACCGTCAATCCAGTTGTTGGAAAGCCCTGCCATCCTTTGCTTGACTGGCGTACCATTTGGAAGCTGAAAAGGCTGCTCCACTTTCACATCTTTGATCAGGAAATTGCGGATATAACCGAAGCTGTTACCGTTCTTGTTTTCCAATGTCACATTGATCAGGTAAGCCGTCTTGTCTTCCACTGCCATCCGCTCAATTACATTGTATTCCAACTGGATGCCATCGTCTGCTACCGAACCAAATACCCCTGTGTTGTCCTTACCTGCGGAAGACCATTCACTGTTAATGATGTAGTTGTCTCGGTATTCGGCAAATCCTGTTCCCAGATTTCCCCATCCAAGCATTCCCACTGCCCCATTTACACCGGGCCAGAATACGGAATTACGTACCTCATGCGGATCACGGGCATAGTCATAGTCATCACTGGTCTTGACAAAGATACCGTCAATGTCACTGCCGCCTCCAGGACGTATGCCATCATTATTGGAACACCAGCCAATGATTTTTATATTTTTAATGACAGTGTTCTGACCACTTGGACAGGTATGGTGAAATGCTTCCTTGAAAATCACCCCATGGTATTGTGCCCCTGTAGCAAAGTGACAGAACGCTTCTTTTATCTGGGTACTTTGTTTCCAAGTACCGTTCGCATTCGTACCTCCATAGTTCAGAATCTCATGCATCAAATGATCCCTGCCTGATACTATTCCCCTGCCATAAATCCAGCAATCATCATTGCCTTTGGCGTTAAAGGCTCCTCGCACATAGGCACCTCCAGCGATGTAGACTTTCTGTCCAGGTTTTGTCAGTCGCAACTGTCCATGATACAAGGGATAGTTCTGCTGAGTCGTCACGTTGGTCTGCCAAGTACTGATATTGTCCTTATGGTTTTTCATCTTGTGATCTCCCGGAGGAAAGTAGATGATGTCTGCATTCAGGATGGTGGAAATATCGGTATTGTTATTCCATACTACCACGTTGGCACCGGTCTGGCTCGGAATGGTATACCCTGCCTGTGACTCTGGTTTGTCTCCAAAGATCATCACACCATGCTTGATATTATTTCCACCATAGCGGTCATCATCCCAGTTATCCGCCACATCAAAATTGACGCTTACATACCTTGGCTCAGTCAGAAGGAACCTTACTTTGGTTCCGTCAAAGTAATGCGGATTGATGCCATATGCTTTAGGAGAGACTTCCACCCTAGGAGCAGCACCTCCAAACAATTTGGTCACCTCGACCTCAATGGTTCCCGAGAAACCAAACTCCACAAAAGTCAAGGTACGGTCTTCCAAAAATTCGGTACTGGCATCTCCACCACATATCTTATGTACCAAATCACCTCCGGATGTAATAAAATCACTTGCTGGAAATCCCACCTTGTCTGTATCATAGTCACGGGGTTTGGACATAATCTCCGTCATATTCTGCCAAGTGCCTGGTGTACCGTTCTGGTAAGTTCTGACCCTTACACTGTACTTGTCTGACTGTATGTCTGACGAGCCAGGCCAGTTATAGAGTTCCAGCTGTGCCAATGCCTGAAATGAGCAAAAGAGACACAATATCATCAGTAGATAACGCATTGTTTTCATGGTGTTCAAAAGTTGTTTTTGGGTAATAATGGCAGTGGTTCACTGCATAATTCGTGTATGATAATAAACCTTCTAATAAGTGATCGAACCAATATTCTAAGCTTCGGCTCCGCTCAGCCACCTATTCAAGTTGCCTGAGCGGAGTCCAAGGATTTTACTTAGTTTTCGATTTAGAAAACTATAAATGGCTATTGGCTGTCACTTGCCTGATTGAACTTCAGCAATTCGCCATTTTCCGCCACCCACAGCTTTCCTGCATCGTCCTTTCCAGTTTCTGTTTCCGTGACAGGATGTCCATCTACCGTCAGGTTTTCGATACTGATATCATAGTTCTGTGCAGTGCCATTCACCAAGTAACTGGCAGCAGCCTGTGGCTGGCTGTTCAATCCGGCATTCAGCGCCACATTGCGGATTTTTATTTTCCTGAAAATAGAATTGCTTTCATTCTCTGTATTGAGACCAATCAGCCTATGGCAGCCATTGTCAATGTAAATGCCATCAAACGTATTGTTTTCCGTCACTTTTCCCGACCCTTTCAGACAGTTGATAACGGCAGTGTTGCTGGTAAACTTATGGAAGGAAGTCCTGTAAACGCTGTAGACAATATAGGTGTCCTCCATCAGGTTACCGTCACCGTTCTGTTTGCTCCAGCAGAACTGGAAAGGTGCACCATTCACCTGCTGGAAGATGGTATTGTTCCGATAGTGGCAATTCTGGCTGTAGACCTTCATGGCGTCATCATTGACCTTGAAGAAGCAGTCATAGTTTTTGGAATTGTCTCCCACAATAGTACCGTCCGTGGAATACCACCAAGACAGCATCTTCACATTGAATACATCCAGCTTGCCCCTGCCCGTAATGGCAAAATGAGGTGGACAGATTGTTACGATACCTTCCACCGTACCGGTACTTTCTTCTCCGGTCTGGTAAACCAAGGAATATGGAATGCCAGATACATCCTCTATCACCTGCAGACCACAACCGGACAATACCCCTCGCCCATAGATCTTGAAATCCTGCTGGCTTTCACCAGAGAAAGAACCCACTACATAAGCACCTCCCGGCAGGTAAATTTTCTTTCCGGATCTGATGGGCATTTTGTAGCCCTCATATTGCATATGCGAGCCGCCGTCCCATTGGTGCATACCTTCCTCAAATACCGCATAAGGTTTGGCACTGTTCAGTTTCTTTCTGACCATTTCAATCTTATCCGTGGTGCGGATCACCTCCACTTGGGCAATATCTTTTCTGTCCGGCACATCCTCTTCCAGCGGATCGGCAAAGATAAAGAGCGGCTCTGCAGGGTTGCTGTCCAGCATGACAAATACCTGCAATGGCGTTTTACTTGCGGGTATCTGGAAAGTTGCTTTCCCATTGATCACCGTTGCCTGAATTCCCTTTTTCAGCGGATAAACCGTACAGCTTCGGATGTCGCCTTCCTTCTTTACCACCGTAACCGTGACCTCTTTTCCATGAGAGAAGTTTGTCCAATGGTTGTCAGGATTTCGGCTAAGATTTTTCCTGTATGCCGCCTGATTGCGGTCATACATCACATACGCTTCCTTGGAGGCATTTCCTTCCGATACAAATACCTGATACAAGGCAGAACGGGCATTGTACCCCTTGTTGGCATCAATGATTTTATCTGGATAGCTGTACACTTCAAGCTGAGCCTGTACCAGTAGCGGCATCCCGACCAGCAACAGCATAAACAATAGTTTTCTGGATTTCATTTTCGTCTGATATTGAAAGTAACAGGGTATGACTCTGGTCAAGTCATACCCCAAAAATGTCATAATTCACTTCTTAACAAACCTGTAAGAGGTTCCCATATGGCGAATCAGATACCATCCAGGTAACAGGTTAATCACATTCCCATTCTGCCCTAGTTCGATCAGGCCCAACTGTTTTCCTTCCAAGGTAAATAGACTAACTTTCTCTCCTTTTTCTACACCAGAAAGTGAAAGTGTATGTATCACAGGGTTTGGATATAGTATGATGTTATCTAACTGTATTTCAATTGCACTTAATCCAAGCCTTGCTCCGCTTACATTGATAAACTCCCATCTTGTCCAGTCACCAGTGGCACTGGAAGGTGCCACTTTTACGGTATGGTCCCCAGATGGAGCTGCATTGTAATCATCGGCAGAAGTACTTCTGATACGCTTGCCACTTGCACGGTTTTCCAAATGAAAGTAGCCGTCACCGGTGTCTACTGTTTTCCATTCCTCTTGATTGGTTGTAGCAGTAGAGGTGGTAATCACTGCTTCATCAGTGGCATCAGGCATACTGAGGTACTGCCCTGAACCTTTATTCTTGAGGCGAAAATAACCTCCTGAGGTCGTCACCTGTTCCCACTGTGTCCAGTCACCTGTGCTGCTAGCCTGTACCTGAGAAACCCCTGAGCCATAAGGCCTGATCTTCTTCCCGAAATTCTTGTTGAAAATGTGGAAGTAGCCAGTCGTGCCACAGGTTGCCGGCATGTTCACTACCGGATTATTGGAGACACCTTTATTGGTTCCATCCGAAGGACGAACCTGATACTCGTAGCTTGTACCCAACGCCACACTATTGTCTGCATAGGAAGTCCCTGTCACAGTAGCCAGATTGGCATAAGTAGCCTCTCCTACAATCTTCCGTCTAACGATATACGCTGTGGCGCAAGGGTCTGTTGACCAGTCAAGGTCCACAGTGTTACAGCCTGATTGTACAGCGGTCAGATCAGAGATATCGGAAACACCTGAACATCCGCCGCCGCCTGAAAGCAGGAAGTTTTCCATCTTGACAGGTCCGCCGTATTCATCATTGGTGATCAGGTAATACACCATTCCAGCATCGGAAATATCCGCCCGGTTGACCAGTACCATCTTGTCACGGATAATCTGATACTCCGTTCCGATCATCCAGTCGAAGTCAGCATAGCTGTTACCGTTTCCGCTTGTTCTCCTGAATCCGGTCGCCACATTGCTGTCCTCACAGAAATTCTGGTCCACGATTTTCACAAAATTGGCTGCCTTGATAAACGGATCGGTTTCCGCCCAATCATGGCTGTTGGCACCGTCATCATCGTGGTTCTCATTCCAGTTGGAGTGGGAGATGATAATGGTGTTGTCCCTGCCTGCCTGCGTGGCAGCAGCCAATGCCTGATAGATGACCTCGAAAGGTCCTGCCGCAATGATGTACAGCGGATCTGAAGCTGTCGAGGCATTGATCTGGTTCTTCAGGTGTGTGATGGTTGCACTGGTCGCTGAGCGAGCATTGTAAAAGACATTACTGTTTGGATACCACAATGCTTTACCTTCAGCCATAGCAGTTTCCTGTTTGGTTCGCTGATTCGTAATTTCTTGATCATGGTCACTCCATGAGTGGCAGTTAATATGGTAGTGAACCAACTGGAGAATGCCTTGGTCTTCTGCTTTCTTGACCAGCGCCATAGTAGCAACCGCTGCTGGAATATCATCCCTGTCGTGCGCATTGCCATCATGGCTCAACGCTACTCTTTTCTGTGCACAGAGGATAGTAACAGGCAGCAGTAAGACTACCAGTAAAACAGATACAAATTTTTTCATTTTGGATTTTAGAATTGAAATGAATTTGGAATATCGGCTACAACATAATTGCGATGTTGCCATGATTCATTTATCACTCATCCAAATAAGTGACTGATTTACAATTCATAAAATCACATTCTGAATAAGAAACATTCAGGCAAAATATCTGAACAGGACTAACAGCTTGCCCATTTGTATCAGTAGTGTCATGAAAACATCCTTTCTACTATCATCGTACAGCATTTCGTTCCTATCGTATTATCTCAATTTGACAGGTTCAAATTAGACAGCCTTCTACTTTTCCCTTTTGTACTTGTACAATGTTCCATTTCACTATTAAAAACCCTGTGAACGATCAGGACTATTTTCGTGAACAATTGAACAACCCGCCACCCGTCACTCCTCCTACTTTAGTTCCTGCACAAACCGTACATCAAATATTTAAAGATATGAACAACACCAAACAATATGTGATTGGGCTGGACTACGGTTCCGACTCATGCCGTGCGATACTGGTGAATACCGCTGATGGAAAAGTGATGGCGACACACGTCCACCCGTATCAGCGATGGAACAAGTTGACTTACTGCGATGCCCTGAAAAATCAGTTTCGCCAACACCCGCTGGATTACCTCGAAGGACTGGAAGCTACTGTGAAGGCTGTGGTTGAAGAGCTGACACTTGCTGAACGCCGTTTTGTCAAAGCCATTTCGGTAGACACAACCGGCTCCACCCCAGTAGCCGTGAATGCACAGGGAACACCACTTTCGATGACAGCAGGTTTTGAGGAAAATCCCAATGCCATGTTCCTGTTGTGGAAGGATCATACGGCTATCAGAGAGGCGGAGGAAATCAATCAGCTGGCAGCAAGCTGGGGCGGTGAAGACTTTACCAAATATGAAGGAGGCATCTACTCTTCGGAGTGGTTCTGGGCGAAAGTGCTGCATGTCATCCGTGAGGACAAGGAGGTAGCAGCCGCAGCTTATTCTTGGATGGAACACTGCGACTGGATTCCTTTTGTGTTGACCGGTGCCAAAGACCTGAAGACCTTTAAAAGAAGTCGCTGCGCTGCCGGTCATAAAGCCATGTGGCATCCGTCATGGGACGGACTTCCGGACAAGGCATTCCTGTCAGCTTTGGATCCTTCGCTGGCAGACCTGAGAGACAATCTGTATGAACATACCTATACTGCTGAGCAGGCTGCCGGAAAACTCTGCCAGGAATGGGCTTCCCGACTGGGACTTACCGAGGAGGTTACTGTCACGGTGGGTACATTTGATGCCCATGCGGGTGCGTTAGGCGGTGCTATTACGTCCAATACCTTGGTAAAAGTGATGGGCACTTCGACCTGCGATATGTTAGTCGCATCGGAAGAAGAAATCGATAATAATCTCGTGCAGGGCATCTGCGGTCAGGTGGACGGTTCCATCATTCCGGGCATGATCGGATTGGAAGCTGGACAATCCGGATTCGGGGATGTGCTGGCATGGTTCAAGAACCTGCTGATCTGGTCTGCCAAGGAACTGGCGCCACAGGAACTGCAGCAGGTTTCCGACAATATCATCCCTGCCCTTTCAGAAGCGGCTGAGAGAATTCCGGTGACTGACTCGTCTGTGATTGCACTGGATTGGATCAATGGAAGACGTACCCCTGATGCCAACCAACTGCTGAAAGGCGCTATCCACGGGTTGAATATGGGCATTGATGCCCCAAGAATCTTCAAGGCACTAGTAGAAGCGATCTGTTTCGGCTCCAAAGCGATTGTGGAACGCTTTGAGGAAGAGGGCGTGCCGATCCATACTGTTGTGGGCATGGGTGGCGTAGCCAAAAAATCCACCCTCGTGATGCAGACACTGGCTGACGTACTGAACAAACCGATCAAGGTGGTCCGCTCGGAGCAGGCACCTGCCTTGGGCGCTGCCATGTATGCAGCAGTGGCAGCGGGTATCTATCCTGACGTTCTGACCGCCATGGAAAGTATGTCAAGCGGTTTTGAAACCACTTACCAACCCATCGCAGCACATGTGAGTCACTACGCTTCCCTTTATGAACAATACAAACAAATAGGATCTTTCACCGAAAAAATCACCAAAGACAATGAGTCAGTACAAAGCGTTGAAGCAGGAATGCTATGAAGCCAATATGCAGCTGCCGGAACTGGAGCTGGTTATTTTCACTTTCGGTAACGTGAGTGCCGTGGACCGTAGCAAAGGCGTCTTCGCCATCAAGCCAAGCGGTGTTCCTTACAAACAGCTGAAGCCGGAGGATATGGTTATTGTCGATTTCGACAATAATATACTGGAAGGCAGCATGCGCCCCTCTTCCGATACCAAAACCCATGCGCTACTCTACAAGACATGGGAACATATCGGGGGCATCTGCCATACGCATTCCACCTATGCCGTATCATGGGCACAGGCGGGCAGACCGGTGCCGATCTTCGGTACTACCCATGCCGACCACCTAACGCAGGATATCCCGTGTACGCCAGAATTGACCGATGATATGATTCAGGGTAACTATGAGCATGAAACTGGCAACCTGATCATCAACACTTTCCTGAAAGAAGGTTTCAGCGCAGAAGAAGTGGAAATGGTACTGGTGCAGAACCACGGACCTTTCTCATGGGGTAAGAACGCCGCCAAAGCCGTGTACAACAGCGCCGTTATGGAAGAGTTAGCACGTATGGCAAGCATCACGTTGCAGGTAAATCCGGAAACCCCAAGACTGAAGCAGTCCCTTAAGGAAAAGCACTATTACAGGAAGCACGGCAAGAATGCCTATTACGGGCAATCCTGATTTTTAATAATGACTAAACGAATAAAAATATACTATTAAAATGATCAACCTTAAAGAACGTGAGATATGGTTCGTGACTGGCAGCCAGCACCTATATGGGGAGGAAACGCTGAGACAGGTCGCTGAACATTCCAGACAGATCGTCAACGGTTTGGATGACTGTGAGGAAATTTCCCTGAAAGTGGTCTACAAACCTACCGTCAAGACGCCCGAAGAAATCTACGGTCTCTGTCAGGAAGCCAATCAGGCAGCACAATGTGTAGGCGTGGTAGCATGGATGCATACCTTCTCTCCTGCCAAGATGTGGATTCTAGGATTGAAAACCCTGCAAAAACCGATGCTGCACCTGCACACGCAGTTCAACCGTGATATCCCTTGGTCAGAGATCGATATGGACTTTATGAACCTGAACCAGTCTGCCCACGGTGACCGTGAGTTCGGGTTTATCAATACCCGTATGCGCCTGAACCGCAAGGTGGTCGCAGGTCACTGGCAGGATCCTGAGGTACGCAGAAAGATCGATGTTTGGGCTAGAGTGGCAGCTGCCAAAGCAGACTTGCAGGGAGGAAAATTTGCCCGTATCGGAGACAATATGCGCTATGTGGCGGTAACCGAGGGTGACAAGGTTTCTTCAGAGATCAAATTCGGATTCTCGGTGAACGGCTTCGGCCTGGGTGATCTGACAGAGCATATCCGATCAGTGGAAGACCCCGCTGTCGCTAGCCTGATGGAAGAATATGAGTCAAGCTACGACATGACTGACAATCTGTTGAAAGGCGGTACTCACCGTCAGTCTCTGATGGATGCGGCTCGCATTGAGTTGGGACTTCGCAGTTTCCTTACCAATGGCAACTTCAAGGGCTTTACCGATACTTTTGAAAACCTGACCAATATGGTTCAGCTGCCGGGCATCGCAGCGCAAAGGCTGATGGCAGACGGATACGGTTTCGGGGCAGAAGGCGACTGGAAAACAGCCGCCATGCTGCGTGCCTCCAAGGTAATGGTGGCAGGGCTGAAAGGCGGAACTTCTTTCATGGAAGACTATACTTACCACTTTGAGCCGGGCAAGGAAGCCGTACTCGGTTCCCATATGCTGGAAATCTGTCCTTCAATCGCTGACAGAAAACCAAGATGCGAAGTGCATCCTTTGGGTATCGGTGGCAAAGCCGACGCTGTCAGACTGGTGTTCAACTCTCCGGCAGGACCTGCCATCAATGCCTCACTGATCACGTTGGGCGACCGCTTCAGACTGCTCGTCAACGAGGTGGAAGCCATCACTCCACCGCAGGATCTGCCGAAACTGCCCGTTGCCAGGGTATTGTGGCAGACCACTCCGGACATGAAAACCGGACTGGAAGCATGGATTCATGCAGGAGGTGCCCACCATACAGTTTACAGTCAGGCACTGACCACCGAGTATATGGAAGACTTTGCCGATATGTTTGACCTGGAGCTGGTAGTGATCGACCAGAACACCCGTATACGTGAGTTCAAGCAGCAGTTGAAATTCTCAGACCTGTACTACCAGCTGAGAAAAGAGTATTAGTAACTATATCTCTCTACTGGTACAAGTATTAGCCTAATAAGAGAGCGAAGCGAGTGAAATTGGCGGTACTTGTATCCTTCTTTTTCGGGAAGCATATGCTTCATTTTGAAAAAGTCCAAGCACCGCTTCGCTAATGCTTGAACTAGTGTAATAGGAAATTCCTATCTTATCATTCATTTTTCTTTGGAAGGAAGCTGCTAATTTCCGTTTGCAGCTTCTCTTTTTTAACCGTATTTGTTATGTCAAGAATCATCATTTTACTCTTCGGGATATGGTCGCTGGCAAGTATGAGTTTTGCCCAGCAAAGACCCAATATCCTGCTGATCGTCTCGGATGACCACGGCAAGGAAGCCATCGGTGCCTATGGCAATCCGGTGATAAAAACCCCAGCCATGGACAGGCTGGCGGCAGAAGGCATCAAGTTCAACAACGCTTTTTGCACCTCGGCAAGCTGCAGTGCCAGCCGCTCGGTGATCCTGACCGGCAAGTTTGGGCATGCCACTGGACATTACGGTCACGAACATGCCTACCATCATTTCAGTACTTTCGATGGTGTGAAAAGCCTTCCCGTCATGTTGGAAGCATCCGGTTACCGGACTGCAAGGGTGGGTAAATATCATCTTGCACCCGAAAAGGTCTATCACTTTCAGCATGTCCTGCCATCCAACTGTCGCAATCCGGTAGAAATGGCGGAAGCGTCCAACAGTTTTATGAGCAACTCGGATGATCCTTTTTTCCTGTATTATTGCCCCTGCGATCCGCACCGGAGCCATGACAACGCCAATGACAAGCCTTTTAAACCAAACCTTTTCGGAAACAAGAAAAACGGTTACAAAGGCGTAACGACACAATCCTACAAACCGGAAGAGGTGATTGTCCCGGGTTTCCTGCCGGATACGGAAGCGACCCGTCAGGAACTCGCACAATATTATGAGTCCGTTAGTAGAGTGGATCAGGGACTTGAAACGCTGATCAGACAGCTGAAGGAATCCGGTAAATACGACAACACTCTGATTATCTATATTTCAGATAACGGTGTTGCATTTCCGGGTGCCAAAACCACGCTCTACGAACCGGGCATGCGTCTGCCGATGCTGGTTAAGATGCCGAAACAGGAAGGAAAAGGAAGTGAGCGGAATCAATTGGTCAGCTGGGCAGACCTGACCCCCACCCTATTGGAAATAGCAACCGGACAAATTCCGGACGAAGGATTTCAGGGACACTCCTTTACCGAAGTACTGCACAACCCGAATACGAAAGGACAGCCGGAAATTTATGCCGCCCATAACTTCCATGAGGTCACAATGTATTACCCTATGCGGGTGATCAGGACGGACCGATACAAGCTGATCTACAATATCGCCCATCCGCTGCAGTACCCATTTGCTTCTGACCTATGGGCATCCGCCACTTGGCAATATGTGATGAACCAGGGAATGGAACAATATGGAAAAAGGGCAGTGGAAACTTACCTGCACCACCCGAAGCTGGAGCTTTATGACCTGAAAAACGATCCTGACGAAACCATCAATCTAGTTGACTCACCTCAGCATCAGGAAACACTGAACGCTATGACTGAAAAGCTGATCAAATTTCAGAAAACCACTGGCGATCCTTGGGTGTATAAGTGGGAGTTTGAGTGAAAAATAGAAAATCCACTGCCTAATATGTCAGTGGATTTTCTTTATCAATACACTATCAAAACATTACCCTACCTGTAACTGGTAAATGGTCAGAACTTCCCCCGCTGATCACTTCAGCACCTACAGCCTGCAACTGACCTCTGATAAAAATATAATCTAGTGTAACAAAAGGCTGTACCTTAGCAAGATTGGGAAAGTTTAATCCCCATCCCTCTCCCTTTTCACTATATAAGTTTACCCATTCAGCATTCAAATCCCTATATAGGGGTTCAAAAGACATGGTATTTAAGTCTCCTATCAGCACTTGTGCATCAGTTTTATTCCTACTAATTTTTGCCAGCCTCATAATTTCATCTAACTGAGTTTTTCTTAATTCATAATTGGCTTTATACAGCTCCATAAACTTGTCAGGATGTTCCACTGCAACTGCAGGAGATGCTAGATGTACATTGAATAGTTGAAGCCTTTTATCTTTAATTGATATGTCTAGTACTTGAGCAAAAGGCAATTGATTCGAGTTTAGTAACAATTTGTCACTCAATATTGGATATTTTGAAAAGCAGGCTATACCGTGGGTTCCATCTTGAATATAAATAGCGTTGTAAGGATATACCCTACTAAGCTGTTCAGACAAAGTTTTTTTCCATTTAGGTGTTACTTCCTGAAGAACCAATATTTCAGGGTTCCTCTTTGTTATTTGTCTTATTACAGCTAAAGGGTTCTTGTTTCTAAAGAAGACATTATAAGTCATCATTTCAAGTTCAACACCTTCCGTTACATTAGCTAAAGCAGGCTGCGAAAAACTATACCAGAGTGATTCAACCAAAAGCAACAGTAAAACAAAAAACAATACCCCTCTAAGTATTTTCAAGGTCGTTATTTTAAAAATTCTGTACAGAATTATAATCCCAATCAATACTATCGCCCATCTGAATATTATCAAAGAGGTTCCTAACAGGTAATGATCCCTTCCCAAAAGTAATAATGAACAACAGCCTAAGAATAGAATCGAAATACCTTTTAAAAAACTCATTTTCTCTTTCATATTTACATGTCATCCAATAATTATAGGTAAAAGTGTTTTTCTGACCATACCCATTCATTATGCGTTTTGCAGCAATCAATAACCTCTATTGCTATTGGAAAAAGCTGATCAATATCCCTTATAAAATTATGTATGTATGCATTTAAATCTATTTTATGATTTACACTTTCCTCAAAGTTTTGATTGTAATAACCAACTTTTTCTCCATTACAGAAGACCTTCACGAACTTCTGAATACCCACTTTCTTGAATGTAATATCCAAAATACCATATTTCACTAATGTGGCTTTTAATAAGGCATCTTCAGTATGTAGAATTTAGCTTTCATCCAACTGTTGATCATTAATACCTCTCCAATAGGATAACAAATTGTATATTCTTCCATATGTTCACTTTGATTTACACATAGTTCAATTTTTTGGGACATTAGCATACTCAAAACCTATACCCCAATAGAATACATTCATTAAAAATAACTCAAGTAATTAAAACAAAACTACTCTTTCCTGTCCTTTTTTCTTCTTTTGTCATAACCATTTCATGCTCTAAAAAAAAGATTTAGAACCTGAGAAAACTAATGTGACGAAGATTATCCAAAGGTTTTATGAATCATTTGAGAAGGAAGATATCGATCTCATGTCTGAACTTATGGCACATGATGAAAGTATGCTTAGTTTTGGAACAGGTATATCTGAGCATCATGATGGATGGAAGGAATGTAAAAAAGCTCACATAGACCAGTTTGAAGCAATGAATGAAGCTAAAATTGACTCGACGTAAGCAACTGGTATCTAACTGTCAATAATGAATCAGCCCAAATAGTATAATGTTCGAATTACAGGGGTACTAGAAAAAAGGAATAACATTTGGAAAATAGTACAAATACATGCCTCAGTTCCCCAAAGTTAAACTATCGACGGGTTTAATGAAATCTCAATTATATTAGAAGGAATACAATTGAGATTTCTTTTCAAGATCTCCTTCAACTATTTCTGCTTTTCCTTTCTTTTATTCTTCTTCTTACTCTTTTTACCATATGCTCTATGTAAAGGCGTCAGCTCCCGCATTACCTCGTCAAAATCCCTATTCACTTCCAGTCTTCCGCCTGTTGATTCAGCCCACTTTTCAGGAATAAATTGCTGATGGTATTCAATCACTTCTTTCATATCGCTTTTTTCTACGATATTCTCAAACTCGTAAGGGTCTTGCTTTAGATCATACAATTCTTGCGTTCCATTTGGATATTGAATGTAGCGGTACTGCTCGCTTCTAACAGACGAATATTTTATGCCATAAGAAGTAAAAGAAGGTCTATCCCATTTTGCATTCGGGTTTTCAAGTAAGTAGTGAAAACTTTGCCCATCCATTTGTTGCGCTGGTTTGCTGATGCCGCAATACTCGACCAAGGTTGGGTAGAGATCAACCAAGCTTACAGTCGCATTGGATACACTCCCTTTTTTGTCAGGCATACGTACCAGCATCGGGACAATATCCGCCATATCCCAAAGCGTGGCTTTTCCCCAACGCTGTTTTGATCCGGCATGAAATCCATTATCCGAAAACAGGATAACGATCGTATTATCCGCATATTCAGATTTGTCCAATGCTTCCAATACACGACCTATATTCCAATCCGCAAAACTAGTATTGGCAGCATAGCCATAGAGGAATTTTTTAACCAAAGCATCAGGGTTTTCCTCACTACCTTGAAAATTCTTTAGGGAGTCCACCAGCATTCGCCCTAAGAATGGTACATCATCCAGATCTCCTTTTTGGTGAGTTGCGGGCAAGGTTAATTCCTCTTCATTGTACAGGTCAAAGAATCTTTTCGGGGCAGTGTAGGGTGAGTGTGGTCGCCACAAGCCATAGCACATGAAAAAAGGCTTTTTGTGTTCTCGCTCCAGAAATACGACAGCTGAGTCAGCATTCCACACATCGGGAAATACCTGATCATCTTCATACGCCTTTACAGACTTGAACTTGTTTCCGCCATACCAGTATTGTTGGTCTTCAGGAAAAGGTCCAAACCCTCCATTTCGTGCTAATGAGTTGTCCCACATTTGCTGTTTCCGTTCTTCAGGAACAGGACTGTGGGTGAGTTTTCCCCTACCCCACGTTTCATATCCATTTTCTTTAAAACATTCCGGCAAGCTCTTGATTGCTTTTACCTTTTCAGAACGGTTCCAAGCATCGCTACCATTTAAGTAAGACCCTGAGGTATGAGGATACAAACCACTGAAAAAGGAAGAACGGGAAGGATTGCAGACTGGAGAATTGCAAACGGCATTCTTAAAGTTGATGGACTCTTTTGCCAATTTATCGAGGTGGGGAGTCTGGACTACCGGGTAGATTTTATTGACCCCAAAACCGTTCATATCGTCTGCAATAATCATCAGGACATTGGGCTTTTTCTGCTGTTTGGTGTTTTGTGCCCAAAGCGAATTAGACAACAGTAGCAGAATTAGAGCTAGTATTATGTATGGTCTTTTCATTTTATTATTTACTTCAAAATGAATGGAATCGCTATATAAAGCGATTCCACTTTTCCCTAAACCAAATTAACCGATTGAAAGTCTGTTTGCTGTTTATCCTCTACCAGAATACCAAATATAACACAGATAGAATACCACAAATCCCTATTGATGCAATATTGAAATGCGTACTGGTACTGAAAAGTCCTTTATCCAGTTTGATGCTTTTCTCCTTGTCTTCTGTTCCCATCAGTGAAACAATCACGCCTACAGCCAACAGTAATATCATCACGATAAACATCCTGTCAAGGAATGGCATGGATGGAACCAAGACTTTCATTCCCCATGAAAGCGGGAATGTCAGGATAGCCGCTGCAAAGGCTGCATTCGCTGTTGCCCTTTTCCAGAAAAGACCTAAGGTAAAGATCACCAATACACCCGGTGTTACAAGTCCTGTAAACTCCTGAATAAATTGGAATGCCTGATCCAACTCACCCAACAATGGCGCCACAAAAACGGCAATCACCAAGGCTATTACTGACACAAGACGTCCCATACTTACCAACTTCTTGTTAGAAGCTTCTTTTTGTATATGTGCCTTGTAGATATCCATTGTAAAGATGGTGGATGTACTATTGATCATGGATGCCAGAGAGGAAACGATGGCTGCCGCCAATGCTGCAAATGCCAACCCTTTAAGTCCTGTCGGGATAAAGGTGTTCAGCAACCAAGGGTATGCCTCATCTGATTTGGTGATAGCGCCTGCTGCCATATCCGCTGTTGTTGAAGCCAAATTTTCTCCCACATTGTAAGCCATTGGGTCTTTGTTGATCACAAATGCCACAATACCCGGAAGTACCACAATCAGTGGCATCATCAATTTCAGGTAACCGGCAAACACTACCCCC